>NZ_BAMP01000068.1 GCF_000615975.1 Nitratireductor aquibiodomus NL21 = JCM 21793
CGCATGCGCTTGAGGTTCTGCGTGCCCGCAGCATCGACCTTGTGCGCGGGCAAAGCGAGCTCGCCATGGCCGGGCGGATCACGGCCCAGCGTGAGGCAATTGCCGAGGCCGACCGGCGCCTGGCCGAGGCCGACGATGCGATGAACAGGACGGAAACAGGCGTTAGCATCACGCTAGGCATCGCCGGCGCGGTGCTGCTTGCCGCGATCCTGATCGCCGGCGCGGAACTCGCGGGAACCGGGCGCATCAGCGCACCCGTCGCCGCACTGGCACTGCTTATTGGCCTGACCGCGACAGAACCGTTTGCTGCCCTGCGGCGTGGTGCTGTCGAGCTTGGTCGCACGCTGACAGCCGTCCGCCGCGTCGGGCCACGGCTGAGAGCACAAGATAATACGCCGGCAAACAATGAGCCGGACGCCGCGCAGACGGCGGTGTGCCTGGCACATGTCACCGCCACCCATCCGGGCGCCGCCTTTCCAGCGCTTGCCGACGTTTCGCTGCAGATCGAGCAGGGTGAGCGCATTGCGGTGATCGGTGCAAGTGGAGCCGGCAAGTCGTCGTTGCTTGCCGCCATGTCCGGTGAGATGGCGGTTGCCCATGGCGCGGTCGCCAGCCTTCCCTCAATCCTGTTCACACAGCGCACGGAGCTGTTCAGCGACACGCTGCGTGGCAATCTGGCGCTGGCCAACCCGGCGGCCGGCGACGATGAGATGCATGTCGCGCTTGAAGCGGCAGGCCTGTCACGTTTGCTGGAACGCTTGCCGTTTGGGCTCGACACCATGCTGGGCGAGGGCGGTACGGGCCTTTCCACCGGGCAGGCCCGGAGGCTTGCGCTGGCCCGGCTGTTGCTGCGGGATGAGCCGGTCTGGTTGCTCGACGAGCCCACCGAGGGGCTGGACCGTGAAACCGCCAACGACGTGATCGCGCGGGTTGGACGATTTGCGGCCGGCAGGACGCTCGTGGTGTCGACACACCTCCGCCGCGAGGCCGAAGGCGCAGACCGCATTCTGCGCATGGAACGGGGCCGCATCCTTGCCGAGGCGCGCCGCGGCACCGCTGAATACAGTTTTCTGCTCGACGGTCTGAGACCGGAATGAGCGCTTCCCCCCGACGACCAAAGGAGCCGGACAGCCGGATGGTACAATGGAACTGAACATCGTCGATCTCTCGCGGTTGCAATTTGCCATCACCGCGCTCTACCACTTTCTGTTCGTCCCGCTGACGCTCGGACTGTCGGTGCTGGTCGCCATCATGGAGACGGTCTATGTGATGACGGGCCGCACCATCTGGCGGCAGATGACGAAATTCTGGGGCACGCTTTTCGGCATTAACTTCGTGCTCGGCGTCGCCACGGGCATCGTCATGGAGTTCCAGTTCGGCATGAATTGGAGTTACTACAGCCACTATGTCGGCGATATCTTTGGTGCACCTCTAGCCATTGAGGGCCTCATGGCCTTCTTCCTGGAGGCGACCTTCGTCGGCCTGTTCTTTTTCGGCTGGGACAAGCTCTCCAAGCTCGGCCACCTTGCCTCGGCATGGGCGGTCGCCATCGGCTCCAATTTCTCGGCACTGTGGATCCTGATCGCCAATGGCTGGATGCAGAACCCCGTAGGCTCAGTCTTCAATCCCCAGACCATGCGCATGGAAGTCACGGATTTTTACGCCGTGCTCATGAACCCGGTGGCGCAGGCGAAGTTCGTTCACACCGTCTCGGCAGGCTATGTCACGGCCTCTGTATTCGTCCTCGGCGTCTCTGCCTGGTATGTGCTCAAGGGCAGGCATCTGGAACTCGCCAAGCGCTCAATGACCGTTGCTGCTTCTTTCGGTTTGGCTGCTGCGCTCTCGGTCGTGGTGCTGGGCGATGAAAGCGGCTATCTCGCCACGGAACATCAGAAGATGAAGCTCGCTGCCATTGAGGCCATGTGGGAGACGGAACCGGCACCGGCTTCCTTCACCGCTTTCGGCTTCCCGGATCAGAAAGCACGCGAAACCCATTATGCCGTACACATCCCCTGGGCCATGGGAATCATCGCGACGCGTTCGCTCGACACGCAGATTCCTGGAATTGAGGAACTGGTCGAGCGCGCGGAAGAGCGCATCAGAAAAGGCATTGTCGCCTATGACGCATTGCAGAAAATCCGCGCCGCCGGCAGCACGGATGCCATTCCCGACGATGTGAAAACTGCATTTGAAGAAAGCGGTGCGGACCTCGGCTACGCGCTGCTTCTAAAGCCCTATCTCGACGATCCGCGTGAAGCCACAGACACGCAGATAACCCAGGCGGCAAACGACACGGTTCCAAATGTGCCGACGCTGTTCTGGACCTTCCGCATCATGGTTGGACTGGGTTTCTTCTTCATCCTGCTGATGGGGGTGTTCTTCTATCTGTCGGCGCGACACAGGCTGGACCGCTATCCCTTCCTCCTGCGCATCGCGGTCTTTGCTATTCCGCTTCCGTGGATCGCCGCGGAATGCGGCTGGATCGTCGCAGAGTTCGGGCGCCAGCCATGGATTATCGAAGGCGTTCTGCCCACGGCCGTGGCTGTGTCGAACCTTGGCGCTTCCACGGTGCTGATGACGATCATCGGCTTCTCGCTGATCTACACCGTGCTCTTCATCGTCGAAATGACGCTGATGCTGCGCGCCATTCGCAAGGGGCCTGAACCAGACGAAGAGCCCGAGGCCGAGTTCGGTCCGCGTGCTTTCGTTCCGGCGGAGTAAGAACAATGATCCTGCACACTCTTATCGACTATGAAACGCTGCGTGTTATCTGGTGGGGACTGCTCGGCGTGCTGCTGATCGGTTTCGCGGTCACCGACGGCTTCGATCTCGGTACCGGAACGCTCCTGCCCTTCGTGGCAAAGACCGACACGGAGCGCCGCGTCGTGATCAACGCCGTCGGCCCCGTCTGGGAAGGCAATCAGGTCTGGCTGATCGTTGGTGGTGGCGCCATCTTTGCGGCTTGGCCCCCGCTTTATGCGGTGTCCTTCTCGGGCTTCTATCTTGCCATGTTCGCCGTGGTCTTCGCGCTCATCCTGCGTCCCGTGGCGTTCAAATACCGGTCGAAGCGCGAGAACCCCGCCTGGCGCACGAGCTGGGACTGGGCCCTGTTCATTGGCGGTTTCGTGCCGGCGCTGATCTTCGGCGTTGCGGTGGGCAATGTCCTGCAGGGCGTGCCGTTCCGGCTCGAAAATGACCTGCGGATTTTCTACGAAGGCACGACATTGTTCGAGTTGCTAAACCCGTTTGCGCTCCTGTGCGGTCTTCTCTCGGTGGCGATGCTCATCATGCACGGCGCATCCTGCTGATGGTGAAAACCGAGGGAGCGGTTGCCGCGCGCAGCCGCGCCTTCGGCAGCATCGCTGCCATTGCCACGATCGTGATCTTTGCGCTCGGCGGTCTCTGGCTTTGGGCTGGCATCGATGGTTACCGCATCACCAGCGCCATCGTCACCGACGGCCCGTCCAACCCGCTTGCCAAGACCGTGGAGCAGGCTGGCGGCGCCTGGTTCGACAATTACGCGGCGCATCCATGGATGATGATCGCACCGGGCCTCGGCTTTGCCGGTGCGGCCCTAGCGCTCGTTCTGTTCCGTGCCCGGCGTGAGGTGCCGACCCTGCTTGCCAGTGCGGTGTCGATCATCGGCATCATCTCGACCGTCGGCCTGTCGATGTTTCCCTTCATTCTGCCGTCTTCCATCGCACCCGGTGCGAGCCTGACGGTGTGGGACGCCTCGTCGAGCCATCTCACGCTTTTCATCATGCTGGTGGTAACCGCGTTCTTCGTACCGCTGATTGTCGCCTACACGAGCTGGGTCTACAGGGTCCTGTGGGGCAAGGTCGATGAGAAGAATATCCGCGAAGGCAAGGGACACGCTTACTAAGCGGTCCTGTAACTCATTAAAGGAGTTCACGACATGTGGTATTTTGCATGGTTGCTTGGCTTCCCACTCGCCGCAGCTTTCGCTGTGCTCAACGCGATGTGGTACGAGCTGATGGACGACGCGGCGAAGAACAGGGAAGCTGGAAAACAATAAACGTGCAGACGCCGGCCTCGTTCCGGCGTTTTGCTTTCGGACTTCAGTCCGCGATCTGCCCGCTTGCCGGGCGTTTCATGATCACTTCGCGGTGCGGATAGGGGATCTCGATCCCGTTTTCCTTCAGCGTGTCCCAAAGCGCGAGCAGCACTTTGCCGCGCACATTGGTGAGCCCCTGCTGCGGATCGCGAATCCAGAAGCGCAGCACGAAATCGAGCGAGGATTCACCGAACCCCGTCAACCAGCAGACCGGCCTCCGGTCTGCGTCCACACGGCCGACACTCATGGCAGCTTCGATGGCAAGGGCCGAAACCTGATGCGGGTCGGCCTCGTAGGAAACGCCAAACGGCACGTCGAGACGCACCATCTCGTCGCTGAACGACCAGTTGATCACCTGTTGGGTGATGAAATCCTCGTTGGGGATGAGATATTCGCGCCCGTCGCGGGTGATGACGGACACGAACCGCGCCCGCAATTCGCGGATCCAGCCGAATGTATCGCCGAGCGTGATCGTGTCGCCCGGTTTGATGGACTTGTCGAGCAGGATGATGATGCCCGAGATGAAGTTGGAAACGACCTTTTGCAGGCCGAAGCCGAGCCCCACGCCGACAGCGCCGGAAAACACCGTCAGCGCCGTCAGGTCGACACCGACAGAGGACAGTGCGATCGCGCCTGCGGCGATGACGAGCCCGATCTTCACCACCTTGCCGAGCAACACGCGGATCGACGGGGTGAGCTCGTCGGAGCGCTGGACGCGCTCATCGAAATAATTGCCAAGCACGACGGCAAGCCAGACAGTGCCGGTGAGCAGCACCGCGGCTTTCAGCAGCACCAGTGCGCTTAATCGTGTTGCCCCCAGCGGCAGGGCCAGCGTGTCGAGAAACGCAGCGGCCTCGTCGTCAATGCCAAGAATGACGATGGCCGCATAGGTCCACGCGATCCAGCCGATGGTTCTGGCAAGCAGCCGGTTGCGGATGATGCGCGACACCACCGAGGTGAACAGCCAGGCGAGCGAGAGCGAGAGGGCGAGCGAAAGCAGCAGGGTCCGGCTCGGCCAGGTGAGCGAGCGCAACACCGTCAGCACCGCGAAAAGCATGAGCACGAACAGGATCCAGTCCGTGCGCCGCATCAGCGCCACGACGACGCGCAGAAGACCCTGATGGCCCTTGATGCGCCGTGCGCGCGCTTCGAGCCGGCTTTCCAGTCCGCGCGATGCCAGCTTTGCGACAAAGAGCAACACCGCAATGATTGCGAGCTGGTACAAGGTCCAGGGATTGGCGAGATTGACGAGTTTGGCCTGCACCCAACCCGAAATCTCGATCAGAAGGTCCACGAACGCCATGGTTGCAGTGTAAAGCAAATTCTGTCGGTGTGGAAACAGTGCGCGGCGCAAAGGTACAGCTTAATCAGTCGGATGCGGCTATGGTGCGTGTGGCTTTGTCGCGCGTCGGGGGCTTGCAATGAACGAAACGGGGATACCGGATGATCCGCTCCTGCTGGGCATCGATACCGGCGGTACCTACACGGATGCTGTCCTGTTCTGCGAGCGTTCGGGTGTTGTCGCCAAGGCCAAGGCGCTGACGACACGGCATGATCTGGCAGAAGGCATTGCCGGTGCCGTCGATGCCGTCCTGGCGAAGGCGTCCACGCCTGCGCGCCGGATTGGCCTCGTCTCCATGTCGACGACACTCGCCACCAACGCGCTGGTGGAAGGTCAGGGCGGCCGCGTCGCGCTGGTCATGATCGGGTTTTCGGAAACCGATCTCACACAGGCGGGACTGCGCAACGCATTGCGGTCCGATCCGGTCCTGTTTCTCCCCGGCGGGCATGATGTGCACGGCAATGAAACGCCGTTGGAGATGGAGCGGCTTGAAGCGGAGATCGCGGCGCTGGCGCAGGACGTGACGGCTTTCGCCGTCTGCGCCTATTTTGCGGTGCGCAACCCCGCTCACGAGATCGCGGTCAGGGATTTCATCCGCGCCCGCACCGACCTTCCGGTCACCATGAGCCATGAGCTTTCCGCCCAACTCGGCGGACCGCGACGGGCGCTGACAACCCTGCTCAATGCGCGGCTCATCGCTTGATAGATCGCCTCGTGCTTGCCTCAGATCGATTTCTTGAAACGCGTGGCATCCGCGCTCCGCTCATGGTGGTCCGCGGCGATGGCGCGCTCGTTTCGGCTGAGTTTGCCCGCCGCAGGCCCATCGAGACCATCCTGTCCGGCCCGGCTGCCAGTCTGGTTGGCGCGCGGTACCTGACAGGGCTAGACCGCGCCATCGTTTCCGATATCGGCGGCACGACCACAGACATCGCCGTTCTGGAAAACGGTCAACCGCGTATCGATCCGCAGGGAGCGAGTGTGGGCGGTCACCGCACCATGGTCGAGGCGGTGGCAATGCGCACGTTCGGGCTCGGCGGAGATTCTGAAGTCACGATTGAAGAGGGCGGACTGAGCGGCCGCATTGTGCTCGGGCCACGCCGGCTCGTGCCCCTGTCCCTTGCCGCACATCTTCATGGCGGCCAGATTGTCGAGGCGCTGCAAAAGCAGGAGACGAGGCCGGTGCCATCCCGGCTCAACGGGCGTTTTGCGTGTCTGAGTGGTATGCCGGCGCGTCACGCAACCGGCCTCTCGAAGAGCGAGGCCGCGCTCTATGCGCGGCTGGGGCCGGAGCCGGTGGCGCTTGACGCGCTCATCCTGTCCAGCGCGCAGCTTGCGCCGCTCGATCGTCTCGTCGCGCGCGGGCTTGTTTCGCTGATTGGCTTCACGCCTTCCGATGCCGCACATGTGCTTGGCCGGCAGATGGGATGGGATGCCGGGGCAGCGCGTCTTGGCGCCGTGCTTTTCGCCAGACGCCGCGACGGCGCCGGCCAACAGCTAGCGACGGATGCGGAAGCGTTCTGCGAACGTGTTATGGCGCGTCTTGCCCGACGCTCTGCCGAAGCCGTTCTCGAAACGGCATTGTGTGAGGACGGGCTCGACGGGGCGGCGCTCGCCGGGCACGAGCTTATGCGCCGGGCGCTCGATGGGGAGCAGAGCGTCACGCGACTGCGGGTTTCGCTCGATCGTCCGGTCATCGGCCTGGGCGCATCTGCGCCCCTGCACTATGCCGGGCTCGGCGCATTGCTTCGAGGAGATTGCGTGTTGCCAGAGGATGCGGATGTCGCCAACGCCATTGGTGCCGTTGTCGGCCGGGTGGGTGTGCGCAGCGAAGCCCATATCGGCCAGCCGCAAGAGGGCGTCTACCGGGTGCAGGTCGCAGAAGAACTGCGTGATTTTCCGGATGAAGAAGAGGCATTGGCCTTTGCCGAAAGCGTGTTGACGCGCGACCTGCACGACAGGGCGCGCCAGGCCGGCGCCGATCAGGCCGAGCTCCACGTGACGCGCGACATCCGCGCTGTCGATGTCGACGGCAGCCGCCGCTTTCTGGAAGCGCGGGTCGTGGCGCAGGCGTCGGGACGCCCGCGTATGACGCTCAACCACGATTGAGATTGAAACTTCTTCTCCGTCCGGCGAATTGACCCCGTGCCGCAGGCGTGGTGAAAGCAGTGCATCATTTCTGACATCGGGAAGAGGAGTGTCTGCCAAATGGAAAATCGCGTTGAGCTTCATGGGTTGAAGGTTGCGGAAGAGCTGCGCGATTTCGCCGTAAAAGAGGCGCTCCCCGGTACGGGTGTAGAACCCGACGAATTCTGGAAGGCGCTATCGGAGATCGTTCACGACCTGGCTCCTAAAAACCGCGCCTTGCTCGCCAAGCGTGACGCGATGCAGGAGAAGATCGACGCCTGGTACAGGGAAAATGGCGCACCTGCCGATCAGGAGGCCTATCAGACCTTCCTGCGCGAGATCGGCTATCTGCTGCCGGAAGGCGAGGCCTTCTCGGTCTCAACACAAAATGTTGATCCGGAGATTGCCGGTGTTGCCGGCCCCCAGCTTGTCGTGCCGGTGATGAATGCACGCTACGCGCTCAACGCGGCCAATGCGCGCTGGGGCTCGCTCTACGATGCGCTTTACGGCACCGACGCCATTTCCGAGGAGGACGGCGCGGAAAAGGGTAAGGGCTACAATCCGAAGCGCGGCGAAAAGGTCATCGCCTGGGCGCGTGCCTTCCTCGATGCCAGTGCGCCCCTCGATGGTGTTTCCTGGACGGAAATTGCCGGGCTTTCGGTTGTCGACGGTCAGCTTGTCGCAAAAACCGATGGCGGTGAAGCGCGCCTGAAGGACGCGGCGAAATTCACCGGTTATCGCGGCGCGGCGGAAAACCCGACCGCCGTTCTGCTCGCCACCAATGGCATGCATGCGGAAGTCGTGATCGACCGCACGCACCCAATCGGCAAGACCGACAAGGCGGGCATTGCCGATGTGGTGCTGGAATCGGCGCTGACCACGATCCAGGATTGCGAGGATTCCGTCGCCGCCGTGGACGCGGAAGACAAGGTCATCGTCTATCGCAACTGGCTCGGCCTGATGAAGGGCGATCTCGAAGAGCAGGTGACGAAGGGCGACAAGACCTTCACCCGCCGCCTGAACCCCGACCGCGAATACACCGCGCCCGATGGCGGCACGCTCTCGCTGCCCGGCCGTTCGCTGATGCTGGTGCGCAATGTCGGCCACCTGATGACCAATCCGGCCATCCTCGACGCCGATGGCAATGAAGTGCCGGAAGGCATCATGGATGCGCTGTTCACCGCCGCCATTGCGCTGCACGATGTCGGGACGAATGGCCGCCGCATGAACAGCCGCGAGGGCTCCATGTATGTGGTGAAGCCGAAGATGCACGGCCCTGAAGAAGTGGCCTTCGCGGTGGAACTGTTTGGCCGCGTCGAGGAAGCGCTCGGCATGACGCCCAACACCATGAAAATGGGCATCATGGATGAAGAGCGCCGCACCACGATCAATCTGAAAGAGTGCATCCGCGCCGCGCGCGAGCGGGTGGTCTTCATCAACACCGGCTTCCTCGACCGCACGGGCGACGAAATCCACACCTCCATGGAAGCAGGCCCCATGATCCGCAAGGGCGACATGAAGCAGGCCGCCTGGATCGCCGCCTACGAAAACTGGAATGTCGATATCGGTCTTGAATGCGGCCTTTCCGGCCATGCGCAGATCGGCAAGGGCATGTGGGCCATGCCCGACCTGATGGCGGCGATGCTGGAGCAGAAGATCGGCCATCCGAAGGCCGGCGCAAACACGGCATGGGTTCCGTCACCCACGGCGGCCACGCTTCACGCCACGCATTATCACCAGGTGGATGTGCATGCGGTGCAGGCCGAACTCAAGAGCCGCAAGCGCGCAGCCCTCTCCGATATTCTCTCTGTGCCGGTCGCCACGCGCCCCAACTGGACACCGGAAGAAATCCAGAAGGAGCTCGATAACAACGCGCAGGGCATTCTGGGCTATGTGGTGCGCTGGATCGATCAGGGCGTCGGCTGCTCCAAAGTGCCGGACATCAACGATGTCGGTCTCATGGAAGACCGCGCGACACTGCGCATTTCCGCTCAGCACATGGCAAACTGGCTGCATCATGGCGTCGCAAGCAAAGAGCAGGTGATGGAAACGATGAAGCGCATGGCGGCGGTGGTGGACCGGCAGAACGCCGGCGATCCGCTCTATCGTCCGATGGCGCCGGATTTCGACAAGTCCATCGCCTTTCAGGCGGCTTGCGACCTTGTGTTCAAAGGGCGGGAACAGCCCAATGGCTACACTGAACCGGTTCTGCATGCACGCCGCCTTGAACTGAAGGCGCAAGACAGTGCAAGTAGAGCATCATGACCCGCTGATGGCGCATCGGATTCGCCGGCGGTAACAACAACAGGTCGCCGGACTGTGCCTGAATGAAGATTCTTGCAATCGATACCGCGGCGGCGCTCTGCGCCGCCTGCGTTCTTGAAACCGATACGGATGAAGAGCTCAGTCGGCACGTGCTGGACCTGGGCAAGGGGCATGCCGAACACGTCATGTCCGTCATCGAAGGCGCGCTGAAGACTGCCGGTCTCGGCTATGACGCGCTTAGCGCCGTGGCCGTTTCCGTGGGCCCCGGATCGTTTACCGGTGTGCGGGTCGGCGTATCCGCCGCACGCGGTCTGGCGCTTGCGCTCAGTGTGCCGGCCATCGGTGTTTCCACGCTTGAAGCACTTGGCGCGGAGGCGCGTGAGACCTTTTCCGAGCGCACCATTCTCGTGGCGCTCGGGCAACGCGCGCCAAATCTCTTCGCCGCAGGCTTCGACAGTAAAGGGCGCGTTCTTCTCGAACCTCAGAGTCAGTCAGCGGAGAGGCTGGCGGAATGGGCCTTTGCCGAGAATGCAGTCGTTTACGGCGTTGCCGCCGAGCTTTTAGCCGCTGCGGGCTCCGGCGCGCTCAACATCCAGCCAGCCGGCGCAACAGCGGACATTTTGACCTTCGCCCGGCTTGCCGCTGCGAAGGGGGCGGGCAGCGAGCCGCCAAAACCGCTCTATCTGCGCGCACCGGACGCCGCACCGCAGCAGAATTTCGCGCTCCCGCGAAAGGAAGGCTGATGGCGCTCTTTCCGAGAAAACGCGAGTTTGTCGTACGACCGCTGGAGGTCGCGGACAGCCTCGTTCTGGCCGACATGCACGCCGAAGATTTTGCTCGCCCGTGGAGCGATGCGGAGTTTGAATCGCTGCTCACACAGGAGGGCGTGTTCGGTTTCGCCGTTTCCGAAATCGGCAGAAAGCCGCCGCAGCTCGCCGGGTTCGTGCTTGCGCGACAGGCCGCGGATGAGGGCGAGATCCTCACCATTCTCGTGGCGCGCAACCAGCGCCGCCACGGCCTTGGCCGTCAGTTGATGGATGCGGTGCTCTTCAGGATGCACGGGGACCGTGCCGCCGCGCTGTTCCTGGAGGTGGACGAGACCAACGCCGCTGCCATTGCGCTCTACCGAAGGCTCGGATTCCGGCAGGTCGGGGGGCGGCCGGATTACTACCGCGATGCAAACGGCAGGCGCACCAGCGCCATTGTCATGCGCCGCGACCTGCGCTGAGCGCTGTTTCCCACGGGGGAAAAATGCTGTAAGCGTCCATTCCTCGCAACGGGCCTCAAGGCTGATCCAGGCTGATGTTCAGCACGTTTCGTTTCGTCATCGCAATCCTGATTGTCGCGCTTTACACACTGCCGCTCATGCTGGTGCAGGAGCTGGCGTTGCGCACGCGGCTTTTGAGCGACCGCATCGTGCCGCGGCTCTGGCATCGGCTCACGCTGCGCGTGCTCGGTGTGCGGGTGCGCATGGAAGGGCGTCCGTCAAGGGAGCGTCCGCAGATGATCGTTGCCAATCATGTCTCCTGGCTCGATATTCTGGTGCTTGGCTCGCTTGATGGTGTGCACTTCATCGCCAAGTCGGAAATGCGGGGCTGGCCGATTCTCGGCACATTCGCGCGGCAGCAGCGGTCCGTCTTCGTCGAACGCGAGCGCCGCCGCACCTCGCCCGAACAGGCGCGCGAGATCGCCGAGCGGCTGGCCGATGGCGATCCGATGGTGCTTTTTGCCGAAGGCACCACCGGCGATGGCAACCGGCTTCTTCCGTTCAAGAGCACGCTGTTCAGCGCCGCGCAGCTTGCGCTGGCGAGCGACCGGGCCGAAAGCGTCACGGTGCAACCCGTGGCGATCACTTATCTGAGTAAGGGCGGGCTCCGCCTCGACCGGCGCGAGCGCGCCGCGCTGTCGTGGATCGGCGATACCGACCTCTTGCCCAACCTCATCACGGTTCTTCAGTCGCGGCCCGTCGATATTGTTGTGCGCTATGGCGATCCGATCCCGTTTCTGGCAAAAGGCGACCGCAAGACCGTCACGCGGGAAGCCGAGGCGCAGGTGCGCGCCATGCTCACGGCAGGCTTACGCGGCACCGAAATCTGACGGATTCATCACACAGCGAAGAATCGTCTGTTTTTTGACACGCAAAAACGTTAGGAAACCGGCATGGAACAGAATATCGCGCCGGAAACCGGCAGCTCCGAAAACACTGGCAACGCATCTGAAATGCGCCCCGCCGACAAGAAGGTTTTCGTCAAAACCTATGGCTGCCAGATGAATGTCTACGATTCGCAGCGCATGTCCGATGCGCTGGCGGCGGATGGTTACGCGCCGACGGACCGGATCGAAGAGGCGGACCTCGTTCTCCTTAACACCTGCCACATCCGCGAAAAGGCGGCGGAAAAGGTTTATTCCGAGCTCGGCCGTATCCGGCAGCTCAAGGAAGAGCGCAGCCAGGCCGGCCGCGAAACGGTGGTCGGCGTCGCCGGCTGTGTGGCGCAGGCCGAGGGGCAGGAAATCCTGCGCCGTGCGCCTGCCGTCGATCTGGTGATCGGGCCGCAGACCTATCATCGTCTTCCCAAGGTGGTGAAGCGTGCGCTCGGCGGCGAGAAGATCGTCGAGACCGAATATGCCATCGAAGACAAGTTCGAGCATCTGCCCCAGCCGCAGAAGCGCGTGGTGCGCAATCGCGGCGTGACGGCGTTTCTGACTGTGCAGGAAGGCTGCGACAAATTCTGCACCTTCTGCGTCGTGCCCTATACGCGCGGGTCGGAAGTGTCGCGCCCGGTTGCGCAGATCGTCGCCGAGGCGGAGCGTCTTGCCGAGGGTGGCGTGCGCGAGGTCACGCTGCTTGGCCAGAACGTCAACGCCTGGCATGGCGAGGGTGCCGATGGACGCGAATGGGGTCTTGGCGAGCTTCTGTTCCGCCTTGCTGAAATCCCCGGTCTCGACCGGCTTCGCTACACAACCAGCCATCCGCGCGACATGGATGACGCGCTGATCGCCGCGCACCGCGATCTGCCGAAGCTGATGCCCTATCTACACCTGCCGGTGCAGTCGGGCTCCGACCGCATCCTGAAAGCGATGAACCGCAAGCATACCGGCGATGATTACCGCCGCCTGATCGACCGCATCCGCGAAGCGCGGCCCGATATCGCCATGTCGGGCGATTTCATCGTCGGCTTCCCCGGTGAGACGGATCGGGATTTCGAGGACACGATGCAGCTCGTGCGCGATGTGACCTATGCGCAGGCCTTCTCGTTCAAATATTCGCCGCGCCCGGGCACGCCGGGTGCGGAGCTGGGCGAGCAGGTGCCGGAGGCAGTGAAGGATGAGCGGCTTCAGGCCCTTCAGGCCCTTCTCACGGAACAGCAGCGCGGTTTCGTCCAGAGCCTTGTCGGTAGCGAGATGGACGTGCTGCTTGAAAAGCCCGGGCGTCAGCCGGGACAGCGCGTCGGCAGATCACCCTGCTCCAGCCTGTGATTGTTGATGAAAAAGCCGGCGAAATCGGTGACATTATTCATGTTCGAATCACGCAGGCAGGCCCCAACAGCCTGTTTGCCGAGCCAGTGTCGTAAAAGGAGAGGCGCTTGACCGCCAGCACTGAGTTGAAGAACCCGCCCTCAGGGGCCTCGGACATGGCACATATCGTGCTGACCTTCGATGACAACAAGCTGGCCAGTGCCCTCTACGGGCCTTTCGACGAGAACCTGGCCCAGATCGAGCAGCGGCTCGGTGTCGACATCCGCTCCAAAGGCAATCAGCTTACCGTAAAGGGAGAGAGCGTGGCCGCCGCACAGGCGCGCAGGGCGCTCGATTACCTCTACGACCTTCTGCAGAAGGGCACGGAGCTTGCGCCATCGGATGTAGACGGTGCGGTGCGGCTGGCCATCGCCGCCGATGAGCAATTGACCTTTCCGACCATGGAAAGCAAGGGAAAGCTCGCCGCCGCGCAGATTTCCACGCGCAAGCGCACCGTGCATGCGCGCTCGGCCAATCAGGACGCCTATATGCGGGCGCTTGAGCGCTCGGAGCTGGTGTTTGGCATCGGTCCCGCCGGCACGGGCAAGACCTTCCTCGCGGTGGCCTACGCAGCCATGCTTCTGGAGCGCGGCGCGGTGGACCGCATCATTTTGTCGCGGCCGGCGGTCGAGGCCGGCGAGCGGCTGGGCTTTCTGCCGGGTGACATGCGCGAGAAGGTCGATCCCTATCTGCGCCCGCTCTATGACGCACTCTACGACATGATCCCGGCGGAGAAAGTCGAGCGCGCTCTGGCAGCCGACGTGATCGAGATTGCGCCGCTCGCTTTCATGCGCGGCCGCACGCTGGCCAATTCGGTGGTGATTCTCGATGAGGCGCAGAACACCACGCCGATGCAGATGAAGATGTTTTTGACGCGGCTTGGCGAGAATGCGCGCATGATCGTCACCGGTGACCCGAGCCAGATCGACTTGCCACCCAACACCAAGTCGGGCCTGGTCGAAGCGCTTGAGGTTCTGGGCGATGTGCCCGGCATTGTCACTGTCCGGTTCGACGAGAAGGACGTGGTGCGTCATCCGCTGGTGGCCGCGATTGTCCGGGCCTATGACAAAAAGGCGCGGGGCTGACCCGCTCAGGCTGATGGACGATACTCCCCCTGCCGGTGAAATGTCGGAGATCCTGATTGAAATCGCCGTCGAGGCGGGCGACTGGGCGTCTGAAGCCGCGCTTCAGGCTCTGGCTAACCGCGCCATCGGCGCAGCCGCATCCATGATTGGGCTTGAGCCGGACGAGGGTGGTGCAGTCAGCCTCCTTTTTACGGGCGATGCAGAAATCCAGGTGCTGAATCGCGAATGGCGCGGCAAGGACAAGCCCACCAATGTGCTTTCCTTCCCGGCACCCGATATGCTCGCTCCGGGAGGTGAGATGCAGCCTCTCGGTGATGTTATCGTTGCCTATGAGACGGTTGCGCGGGAAGCGGCAGAAGAGGGTAAGCAATTCGATCATCATCTGACGCATCTGATCGTTCACGGATTTTTGCATATCATGGGATATGACCATGAAACCGAGGAGGAGGCGGAAGAGATGGAAGAATTGGAGCGCAAAACGCTGCAAACACTTGCCATTCGCGATCCGTATGCCTAACTGAAGGGCTCAATTGAACAAACGGCCATGACAGAGAACACGATGATCGCGGCGGGAGATGTGCCCGCAAGCGAGACGAACTCCCCCGAGGAGGGGGAAGAGGGGTCTAGTAGACCTCCCCAACGAAGCTCCGGCAGCCGCCTGTCCCTCTGGGAGAGAATGATGGCAGCGCTTGGCATTCGAAACGGTTCCTCGCTGCGCGACGATCTCGCGGACGCGCTGGACGAACACACGCACGACACGGCGGCCTTCTCCCCCGGCGAGCGGGCCATGCTGAAAAACATCCTCCGACTGCGCGAGCTCCGCGTCGAGGATGTGATGGTCCCGCGCGCCGATATCGAGGCGGTAGACCTGAACACCACGCTGGGCGATCTTCTGAATGCCTTCGAAAGATGCGGTCACTCGCGTATGCCTGTCTACGGGGAAACGCTGGATGATCCGCGCGGCATGGTGCACATCCGCGACATTGTGAGCCATATCACCAAAACGGCAAAGGCGAAGAAGGGCCGGGCACGCAAAGTGCCGGAAGCGCCCGCTTTCGATCTCGGCAAGGTCGAACTCGACCGCACAATCGGCGATCTCAACCTTCCACGCTCAATCCTGTTCGTGCCTCCATCCATGCTGGCATCGGACCTGATGGCGCGAATGCAGGCCTCCCGCACCCAGATGGCCCTCGTCATCGACGAGTATGGCGGCACGGACGGGCTGGTGTCGCTGGAAGACATCGTCGAGATGGTTGTCGGTGACATTGAGGACGAACACGACGACGACGCGCCGCTCATAGAGCAGATCGGCGAGGATGCTTTCGTGGTGGACGCCAAGGCGGAAATCGAGGACGTGGCCGAGGTGATCGGTGAGGATTTTCACGCCGAAGAGCATTCCGAGGATGTCGATACGATTGGTGGCGTGATCTTCAACGTCCTGGGGCGTGTTCCCGCGCGGGGCGAAGTGGTGCAGGCCATACCGGGCTTCGAATTTCAGGTGCTGGATGCCGATCCGCGCCGTGTGAAGCGCGTGCGCATCGTGCACAACCGGGCATCGGAACGCCGCAGAAGGTCGGCGCGCATCGGCGACAATTTGTAGCGCCCCCATCCCAAATCCGTGAGATGGTTTCAAAGCTCGGCAAACTGCTGATACTGCTTGTCGTGTGATTCGGGCTTTGCGGATGGGTGAATGGAAAGCCTTGCCGGACGGGTTATATTGCTGAGTGGGTGGCGGCGGTCGCTCGTTGCTTTTTTCGCGGGTAGCCTGGCTGCGCTGGCGCAGCTCCATTCGACTTTTTTGCGGCCTGTTTTGTGGCATTTCCAATCCTCGTCTGGCTTCTTGACGGAGCAGTGGGGGAAGGGCGCGGCCTTCGGGCACGCGCCATACCAGCCTTCAAGACAGGCTGGTGGTTCGGTTTCGGGTATTTTCTGCTTGGGTTGTGGTGGATCGGCAATGCATTGCTGGTCGATGCTGACAATTTTGCTTGGGCTGTGCCTCTTGCGGTTGTCGGACTGCCCGCATTCCTGGCCGTATTCTACGGCGCTGCGGCGCTTCTCGCGCGTCTTCTTTGGTCGGGCGGTGTGCTGAGGATCGTTTCTCTTGCGTTTGCTTTCGGCATTGCTGAATTGATTAGAAGCATAATCTTTACGGGATTTCCCTGGAATGCAATCGGCTATGCCGCCATGCCCACTTTACTTAGCATGCAGTCGGCTAAGATATTTGGCCTAACGGGTATGAATTTCCTGGCGGTTCTGGTGTTTTCAATGCCTGCATTGTTGGGTACACGCCGGCATCTTATTGTCGGTAGTATTATTGCGATTGGTTTGGTCACAACGCAGTTTGTTTATGGTTACCTAAGTCTTTCGATTGAAGCCGCGCCGGAGCGCTTTCTGCCGGTCCGCATCGTCCAACCGTCGATCAAGCAGACCGAGAAATGGGATGCTTCGGAGCAGACGCGCATCTTCAACATTCTGCTGGATCTTACCCGTCGACCGCCCGTCGACGGTGCAGACAGGCCCGAGCTGATCGTCTGGCCCGAGACGTCTGTCCCCTTTTTGTTCACAGACCGCCCGGAAGCCCTTGTCGAGCTTGGCGAGGCGCTGGGTGAAGGTCAGACGCTGCTGGCAGGCGCCGTTCGGGCCGAAGCCGGCGACGGTCTCGGGGCGACGCGCTACTACAATTCAGTCGTTGCAATTGCGCAGGACGGCACGATTGTCGATGCCGTGGACAAGGTTCACCTGGTCCCTTTCGGTGAATACGTACCATTCGCTAACCTGTTGAATAGTTTTGGGATAGAAGAGATCGTGCAGTCTGCCGGTCCGTTCACGGCAGGCAGTGGACGACGCCCCATCGAAGTGGCGCCTGGCCTGCACGCCCTGCCGTTCGTGTGCTATGAGATCATTTTCCCTCGGCTGGTTTTCGGGGCTGCTGACCGCTCGGATTTCCTTCTCAACGTCACGAATGATGCATGGTTCGGTGTGTCCCCCGGACCGTATCAGCACTTTCGTCAGGCGCGGCTGCGTGCCGTGGAGAATGGCCTCCCCCTCCTGCGTGCGGCAAACTCGGGCATCTCCGCCGTCATCGACTCTTCGGGGCGCATTCTGGACGCTTTCGACCTCAATGCGGTGGGCAATCTTGATGTTCGATTGCCTGTTCACAGCGCACGGAAATTTTATTTTGAGAATCCTGGAACCAATGGAACGTTTATTGCGTTTGGTTTTGGGGCCGTGCTTCTTGGTTCAAGTATTACTCGGCGCCTGAGGGCGAATTGACATCGCCCCTTTCGGCTACGCATAGTGTGTAAGCCGACTACATCGGAATTCGATTTGACAGGCTTGGGGCTCTGGGAGGTCGAGGACGTAGTTCGGTCAATGGCAACCCCGTGCCGGATGGCGAGAATATATGAACAAGAATAAGAAAAAACCGAATCCGATCGATATTCATGTCGGAGGTCGGATCAGGCTAAGAAGAAACATGCTTGGCATGAGCCAGGAAAAGCTTGGCGAAAGCCTGGGTATAACTTTCCAGCAAATCCAGAAATACGAGAAGGGTACGAATCGCGTCGGCGCCAGCCGGCTGCAGGCAATCGCTTCGGTTCTCAGCGCTCCGGTGTCGTTCTTTTTTGAAGGCGCGCCGGGCGAGGAAAATGAAGCCGGTAGGGGCATGGCGGAGGACGGGGCGGACTTTGTCGTCGATTTTCTCAACAGCAGCGAAGGCGTTCAACTGAACAGGGCCTTTGCAAAGATTTCCGATCCGAAGGTGCGCCGTCGGATCATCGACCTGGTCAAGGTGCTGGCCACCGAGAATCAGGATTGAGGATTATTCTCTTCGTTCAGCGATGAAAGCGCTCTCAGGGCGCCGTCGAATAGCGGGGAATGGAAAATCCATTCCCCGTTTTGTTTTGCGCCGCAACCGTTGTGCTTGACCTGAGAGGTTCAGCTTGGCTAACAGGGGAACGCCTGTTGCCGACAGATCGATCGGCTTCTTCTCAGAGGGGATACCCGTGGCGCGCAAGAACTATCTCTTTACAAGTGAATCCGTTTCCGAAGGCCATCCGGACAAGGTCTGTGATCGCATCTCCGATGAGATTGTCGATCTGGTCTATCGGGAAGCCAAGAAATCCGGCATGGACCCGTGGAAGGTCCGTGTGGCGTGTGAAACGCTGGCCACGACCAATCGCGTCGTGATCGCCGGTGAAGTGCGCGTTCCCGAGACGCTGCTCAAGCGGGACAAGAAAACCGGTGAGGTGGCCACGGATTCGAAGGGCAACCCGCTCATCAACCCGTCACGCTTCCGCTCGGCTGCGCGCCGCGCCATCCGTGCCATTGGCTACGAACAGGACGGTTTTCACTGGAAGACCGCGAAGATCGACGTTCTCCTGCACGGTCAGTCGCCGGATATCGGCCAGGGCGTCGACAATGCAGCCGACCGACAGGGTGAAGAAGGTGCCGGCGACCAGGGCATTATGTTTGGCTATGCCTGCCGTGAGACACCTGACCTCATGCCCGCACCGATCTATTATTCTCACAAGATCCTGCAGCTTCTCGCCGACGCCCGTAAATCCGGTGAAGGCGATGCCGCAAAGCTCGGCCCCGACGCCAAGGCGCAGGTCACCGTGCGTTACGTTGACGGAAAGCCGTCCGAGGTAACCGAGATCGTCCTGTCGACCCAGCATCTGGACACGTCGTGGGACAGCGGGAAGGTGCGGCAGGTCGTCGAGCCCTATATTCACGAGGCGCTGTCTTCCGGCGGCATTACGGTTGCAGCAAACTGCAACTGGTACATCAACCCGACCGGGAAATTCGTCATTGGCGGTCCCGATGGCGATGCAGGTCTCACCGGCCGCAAGATCATCGTCGATACTTATGGCGGCGCGGCCCCTCACGGCGGCGGTGCTTTCTCGGGCAAGGATACGACCAAGGTCGACCGGTCTGCGGCCTACGCCGCGCGCTACCTCGCCAAGAACGTGGTCGCGGCCAATCTCGCCGAGCGCTGCACGATCCAGCTTTCTTACGCCATTGGCGTTGCGCAGCCGTTGTCGGTCTACGTGAACCTGCACGGCACGGGCCGCGTTTCGGAGGAAGAGGTCGAGATCGCTATCCGCGAGGTGATGGACCTGTCGCCCAGCGGCATCCGCCGTCATCTGGACCTCAATCGTCCGATCTATGCCAAGACAGCCGCCTACGGTCACTTTGGTCGCAAGGCCAGCCGCGACGGCTCGTTCTCCTGGGAGCGGACTGATCTGGTGAAAACTCTCAAACAGGCAGTCGCAAAAGCTGCCTGAGCGGCTTTGCCAGTAGCGGAAAGACCTGATGGCTGAAGAACGGCGCAAACGGGCTACCGAAGCCTTCTTCGGCCGTCGTCATGGAAAGCGTCTGCGTCCCAGGCAGGACGCGGCGCTTGCCGCGCTTCTCGACAGGGCGCTGATAAAGCTAGATGCGGCGTCACACGATGTGGCGGCGCTGTTCCCATCACCCGTGGAGCGGATCAGACTTGAGATCGGCTTCGGTGGCGGCGAGCATCTGCTTAGCGAACTGGCACGCTATCCGCACACGGGTTTCATCGGCGTGGAACCGTTCGTCAACGGTATGGCGAAGCTCGCCTCCGCTGTCGATGAACAGGGCGGCGCACCGGCGAACCTGCGGGTCTACAATGATGATGCGACCGCACTGCTGGACTGGCTGCCTGAAGCGTCGATCGCCGAGGTAGACCTGCTCTATCCGGACCCCTGGCCCAAGAAAAAGCACTGGAAACGCCGGTTCGTGAACCGGGCGAATCTCGACCGCTTTTCCCGCGTGCTAAAACCGGGGGGGCGTTTCCGCTTCGCGTCGGACATCGATACCTATATCGACTGGACGCTCCTGCACTGTGAGGCACATCCCGCATTTCGCTGGGAGGCGGAAAGCGCCGACGACTGGCACACGCCCTATGCCGGGTGGCCGGGCACAAGGTATGAAGCAAAGGCGATCCGCGAGGGGCGGACACCCGCCTATCTGACCTTCCTGCGGGTCTAAGCGGCGGTCTTACCTGCCGCGCATTCCATAAAACTGCTCAGGATCGATGCCGAGGCGGCGAAGATCCGCATCCTGTGCGCGACGGCGATTGCGCACTGCGGCGGAAACCGCCACGGCACTCTCGATCACCCCAAAAAACTCACCGATTTCCGTCACGAATTTACGTGCAGACATGGTTTTTCCTTTCATTGTGCGATGCAGCATAACTTAAGGCGACCCCGGACCGTCGAGAAGCGACGATCTGGCAGGGCAGCCATGCGTTTGTGCGGTGCATCATGATAATTTTCTGGGTCTGGATCGCTGCAGGCTTTTGATGCACCGCTCTTGAAAAGAACTGCCATCTCGGCTATATCCAGCTCAAATTCTTGGTCGCTATGACGGAGAGTGGGTCCCACCGGTCCCGCTCTTTTTTGTTAGATGCGGCCGTCCGGAGGTTGGATGACGGCAGTTTCAGAAGACAGGAATGGCGATGATCGCCTGATCCGCGAAAGCGGCATCGAGGCGCGTGTCGCTGCGATCATCATTCCTGTTCTGGGTGCGATCGGATATCGCCTGGTTCGCGTGCGCATGACTGCGCAGGAAGGCGCCACCCTGCAGATCATGGCTGAACGGCCAGACGGCAGCATGACCGTTGAAGACTGCGAGGAAGTCAGTCGCGCGCTTTCGCCCGTGCTCGACGTCGAAGACCCGATCGACACGGCCTATCAGCTTGAAATTTCCTCGCCGGGCATCGACCGGCCGCTGGTGCGCACCACGGATTTCGCTGCCGCTGAGGGGCATCTGGTCAAGATCGAAACGGCCGTGTTGCTTGATGGGCGCAAACGCTTCCGCGGCTTTGTCGTCGAGAGCGACGGGGAAACCGTGACGATCGAGCCGGAAACGGCCGAGGAAGAAGGGGACGAGGATGTCCTCTTTGGAATTCCCTTCGAGGCAATCGCCGAAGCACGGCTGGTCCTGACGGACGAGCTGGTGCGCGACGCCCTGAAGCAGGACAAGGAAGAGCGCCGCGAACGCAAGCGCAATCGCCGCCCTTCCGCATCGGAAAGGGCCGCCCAGCGGTCCGCCAAACAAAACGCAACTGAGCCGGCCGGGGACGAACCCCCCGGATCCCACGCCGAAGGAGAGTGACATGGCAGTCAGTGCGAACAGGCTGGAGCTTCTCCAGATCGCCGACGCGGTGGCCCGCGAGAAGTCCATCGACAAGCAGATCGTCATCGCCGCCATGGCCGACGCCATTCAGAAGGCCGCGCGGTCGCGTTATGGTCAGGAGACCAATATTCGCGCCGACATCAACCCGCAGACGGGTGAGATGAAGCTGCAGCGCCTGATGGAAGTCGTCGACAATGTCGAGGAGCCGGCGCGTGAAATCTCCGTCAAGGATGCGCGCACGCGCAATCCGGACGCCCAGCCCGGCGACTTCCTTGCTGAGCAGCTTCCGCCCATGGATTTCGGCCGCATCGCCGCCCAGTCGGCCAAGCAGGTCATCGTGCAGAAAGTGCGCGAGGCAGAGCGCGACCGTCAGTATGACGAGTACAAGGATCGCATCGGCGAGATCGTCAACGGCACGGTCAAGCGCGTCGAATACGGCAATGTCATTGTCGATCTCGGCCGTGGCGAAGCGATCATCCGCCGCGACGAACTGATCCCCCGCGAAATCTTCAAGTATGGCGACCGCGTCCGCGCCTATGTCTATGACGTGCGGCGCGAGCAGCGCGGCCCGCAGATTTTCCTGTCGCGCACGCATCCGCAGTTCATGGCGAAACTCTTCACCATGGAAGTGCCGGAAATCTACGACGGCATCATCGAGATCCGTTCGGTGGCCCGCGATCCGGGCTCGCGCGCAAAGATCGCGGTCATCAGCCACGATTCCTCGATCGATCCGGTCGGCGCCTGTGTCGGTATGCGCGGCAGCCGCGTTCAGGCGGTTGTCGGCGAGCTTCAGGGCGAGAAGATCGACATCATTCCGTGGAACGAGAACGCGGCTTCCTTCATCGTCAACGCATTGCAGCCGGCCGAAGTCGCCAAGGTGGTTCTCGATGAAGATGCGGAGCGCATCGAGGTTGTGGTGCCGGACGACCAGCTTTCACTGGCCATCGGCCGCCGCGGTCAGAACGTCCGCCTTGCCTCGCAGCTTACGGGCTGGGACATCGACATCCTGACCGAGGAAGAAGAGTCGAGCCGCCGCCAGAAGGAGTTCACCGAACGCTCCGCCCTGTTCATGGAAGCGCTCAACGTTGACGAGATGGTCGGCCAGGTGCTCGCCTCCGAGGGTTTCACCAGCGTCGAGGAAGTCGCCTATGTGGAATCGGGCGAAATCGCATCCATCGACGGCTTCGACGAGGAAACCGCCGAAGAGATCCAGATGCGCGCACGCGAATATCTCGAGCGGATCGAGGCCGAATTCGATGCAAAGCGTCAGGAACTCGGCGTTCAGGACGAACTGCGCGAGATTCCGGGCATTACCACCGCGATGATGGTGGCGGTCGGTGAGGATGATGTGAAGACCATAGAGGATTTCGCCGGCTATGCCGTCGACGATCTGGTCGGCTGGAAAGAGCGCAAGGACGGCGAGACGACGTTCGAGCCGGGTGTCTTCTCCAAGTTCGACGTGTCGCGCGCCGAAGCCGAGCAGATGGTTGTGGCCGCGCGTCTCAGGATGGGCTGGATCACCGAGGAAGACCTCGCTGCCGAGGCTGAAGCCGAGGCAGATGAGGGTGAGGAAGGTGCGGAAGCTGCCGAGGGTGCGCAGGCGCCTGAGGCCGCCGAAGGCGCTGAAGCCTGATATGGGTCTTGTGGAGCGCATGGCTGTCCTCGTGACGCCTGTGGTGCGCTTCGCCGACCTTGTTTCGCCGCATTCCTGCGGAGCCGCGTGATGGCACGCGGCAGCAGGATGCTCTGGAGTTGTTGTGGACGATATGAACGATCGCACATGCATTGTCTCGCGCAAGGCGCGGCCCGCGGAGGACCTGATCCGGTTCGTCGCGGGGCCGGACGGCATGGTCGTTCCCGATCTGAAGCGCAAGCTCCCCGGGCGCGGATGCTGGGTCACGGCTGACCGGGTGCATGTTGACAGGGCGGCCCAGAGAAACCTTTTCGCCCGCGCTCTGAAAACGTCGGTCACCCCGCCCGAAAATCTGGGCGCGCTGGTCGATGAATTGCTTTCAAAAGCCGCTCTGGGCGCTCTTGGGCTTGCGCGGAAGGCCGGAGCCGTGGCATTGGGTGCTGCGAAGGTCGAGGCGTCGGTGCGCAGCGGCAAGGCCTATGGCGTGCTGCATGCTCGTGAAGCCTCGCAGGACGGAGTGCGCAAGATCACGGCCGCTCGTCATGCAGTGGCCCATCTGGGCGGACCGGCTATCCCGGCTTACAAACTCTTTTCCGAAGAAGAAATGAGTTTGGCGTTGGGGGCTACAAATGTGATACATGCTGCCGTGTTCGGGCGGGACGCGGGCAAGGCGGCGCTGAAACGCGTTAGTGCGCTCGAGACTTTTCGAGGCGAATGCGCGGACAAACCGGCAGCGGTTGCAATGGGCACCGCAGAGGATGTGGAATGACGGATACGAAAACCGGTGACGACAAGACGCTGAGCGTCGAAAAGAAGAAGACGCTGACGCTAAAGCGGCCCTCTGTTGAGCAGGGCACGGTGCGCCAGAACTTCTCGCATGGACGCTCGAAGTCTGTCGTTGTCGAGACGAAGAAGCGCAAGTTCTCTCGGCCAGACGAGCGTCCCGAGACAACGCCCGCGCCTGCGCCGGCACCGCAGCGGCC
>NZ_BAMP01000067.1 GCF_000615975.1 Nitratireductor aquibiodomus NL21 = JCM 21793
GAGCGCGGAGAGCGCCGCCGCCTCGTCCTGCTTGCCCGGCAGGCCGAAAAGCCTGAGCCGCCCGGCCCGTCCCATGGTCACGATATCGAGGCAACGGTGCTGCTCGCCGCCATTTTGCAACTGCGGCACATAGCCGACGACCGCCGGCATTGTGCGCTCACCCTCGGTCAATGTCAGCGAACCGAGCAAGGTGCGCAGCAGCGTCGTCTTGCCCCGCCCGTTGCAGCCGAGGATCGCCAGCACCTCACCCTCCGCCAGCGTGAAGCTGACATGGCGGAAGATCCAGCGCTCGCCCCTTCGAAGGCCGGCATTCTCGAGCGCGATCATCGGGCCGGGCCTCCCCGCGTCTGGCGCGTGCATAGGAGATAGATGAAGACGGGCGCGCCGATGACCGCCGTCAGGATGCCGAGCGGCAGTTCCGCGCTCGTCACGGTGCGGGCGAGGGTATCGACCGTCACCATGAAACTGGCACCGAGCAGCGCCGCCGTGCCGTGGAAGCGACGGTGGCTTTCGCCAACGAGCAGGCGCGCGGCATGGGGAATGACGAGGCCGACCCAACCGATGACGCCGGAAACCGCGACGCAGCCGCCGATGATCACCGAGATGACCGTAAAGACCAGCCAGCGCGAGAAGCCGACATTGACGCCGAAGGACCGCGCCTCCTCTTCCCCCATCGAGAGCACCGCGATGCGGAAACGCAGGCGATAGAGAAGCGCGATGGCGACGAGGATGACCGGGCCGCGCTCGACGACTTTCTGCCAGCTCGACGAGGAAAAGCTGCCCATCAGCCAGAAGACGATGGCGGGAAGCGAGGTCTCCGGATCGGCGACATATTGCGTGAGCGAGATCATGGCGGAAAACAATGCGTCTATGACGATACCGGCCAGGACGATGGAAAGGATCGAACGCCCTGCGACATGCGAAATCGCGGCCACCAGGACCAGCGCCGTAAGCGCCGAGGCAAAGGTGGCTGCAAACAGCATCGCGGCGCTGCCTCCGACGAGCAGGGTCAGCGTGCCACCCAGCGCTGCGCCGGAGGAAAGGCCCAGCACACGGGGCGAGACGAGCGGATTGCGGAAGAGCGCCTGCAGGGCCGCCCCGCAGAGCGCAAGTCCCGCTCCGACGATCGCTGCGAGCAGAATCCGCGGCAGGCGCACATTGATGAGTATGCGCTCTTCCATCGTTTCCGGTGCGGCCATGCCGGAAAGCCAACGGCCGAGGATCTGCCATATGTCGGCAAGCGGTATATGGAACCGCCCGGCGGCGGCGGAGACGAACGCCGCCGCCGCAAGGACAAGCACGAGCGACAGCCAGTGAAGGGCGGCGCCAGCCGCCTGCCCGTTCGAAAGCCGTGCCTCGGTCAGGGCGGGCGTCATTTGCGGGCGAACTGCCAGTAATTGGCGGCATCCTTGTTGAGTTCGAGCTTCAGGACGGCATCAATCTCTTCATCCGTGGGCGTATAGTTGTAGAGCCGCTCGAAGCCGCTCTTCACCTCGGCGCGCAGGTCGAAATGGAAGAGGTCCGGATGGGCGAGATTGGCGAGCCACATCCAGGTGAAGGGGCTTTCATGGCTGGCGCTGTCCCAGACATAGCCGCCGTTCGGCGTCTTGTAGACGCGACCGGCCTGCGCCGCCGCCGTCTGCGACAGCACCTCGTCGTTCATGATCGTCTCGCGGCCGGCATCGGCCTCATGCGCCGTCAGCATGATGATGTCAGGGTTCCAGGCCGCGATCTGCTCGGCATTCACCTCGGCCTGCACCCCGAGACCCGTGCCGACATTCTCGCCGCCGACCAGCGAAATGTAGAAGTTTTGATAGCTCTTTTCGCCGGTCGCGGTGAACTTGCCCTTGGAGGAGCGCAGGTGCAGGATTTTCGGCCGGGCCGCGTCGGGATGGGCCGCGAGCGTCGCCTTGATCTCGCCGATCACCGCGTCACGCCATTCAAACAGCGCCTCGGCCTTGTCCTGCTTGCCAAGGATGTTGGCGACGAGGCGGATATTCTCCCGCGCCAGCTCCTCCGTACCGCCATTGCCGCCGCCGACCATCAGCGCAACAGGAATGCCTGCATTGCGCAAGGGGGCTATAAGCTCGTCGCCCCGCCCGCCCCACTGAATGACGAGGTCCGGCTTCAGTGCGGCGATCGCCTCGACATTCGGCATCCAGCCATTGCCGCCCTCCGCGACGATGCCACTCTCGATGGAGGCGGCATCCGGGAACATCTTCTTGAGGAGGCCGGTCTCGAAAGCCTTGCGCGAGACGGGATTCATGCCGACCAGATGCTCCGAGGAGCCGTCCACCGCGATGACGGTCGCGGCGCCGGGCTGCGGCAGCGTGACGATCCGCTTCGCCGGGCCCGGAAGTATGATCTCCGCGCCCGTGACATCCTTGAAGGTGACGGGATCGGCAAGCAGCGGCGCCGGCGAAAGGGCGAGAAGGAAAAAGGCGGCAGACAGGCGCAGTTTCAAAGTCATCGGTGACCTCCATTATTCATGACAATTGCAGTCATGTTTTTCGTACAGAGGGGAAGGCGTCGTATCAATCGAACAAATCGGACAATGTGGAAAGAAATTTCGAACAGCGACACCATCGGGAAAGCTGCCGCCGGACAACTGTCGATCGCATCAATGCCGACGACAGGTGAGCGCCATTGGCGGGAAATCGTGTCAAGCATCCGCACAGGCCCGCAGATTGGGCGCAAAGCGGTCTAGGAAGCGGGTCGTTGCCGGCATGAAGCGTGAACCGTGATGGTACATCGGGTCGAGCGAGGAGATGACCATCGTGCCGGCCGTCGAAATCGCGTCCATGTAGAGGATGGCGCGCCCCTCGCCGTCGCGAGCCAGAACCGTTGAGCCTTCCGGTGGCGTGAACCAGCCGTGCAGATGCCAGGTCACGTCTTGCTTGCCGATGTGGCGCATCAATGGGTGTGTCCTGGCCTGATCGGTCAGTTCGACCCCGAGATCGGCCCCAGGGGGCAGCCACCACCACCAATTTGTCGGCGTTCTGGTGAAATGGACCGCAGGAAGCCATAATTCCGACTGGCTTTCTCCCAACGCGATCACCGTGCCGCCGGCATCAAGATGGCGTGCGATGACAGCCCTCTGCTTGATCATGCGCTGGGCCGGGGTTCGGCATGGCACCCAGAGGATATCCTGGGGGCGCAGTACGTTGACGAGGTCCTCGGGTGCGCAGATGACATCGAAAATACCGGTATAGGCCGACCCTTCCAGACTATGGATATGATAGTAGGTGCCGGAACTCGGCGCGACGATGCGCGGGCCGGCCCTGCCTGTATCGCGCGCGCCGCCATAGCTCTCGGCCCTGGCCAGCGGCAGGTCTTCGACCGGCGGTGTCTGCACGAAGCGATTCGAGGAGAGGCAGGAGCCGCCGTTTGCCCAGTTGATGACGCGCCGCGTCAGGTCCGGGGCGAGGTTCCATTCAAGCCCGATCGTGCCAAGATCATTGCCAGCATGGGAGAAGAACCGGCCACCCCGCGGCCTTGCCCACACCCAATCGACCGGGACTCGCGCGGGACCCAGCCCGTTGACGGCCACCGCGCCCTCCGGTGGCTGATTGCAGCCGCGTCCGTAGAAACCCGCGACGCCCCTGTTGGTTTCGATCTTCTTCAGGTCGATACCGTCATAAAGCGGATGAGGATTGATCGACGACAGACCGAAATCTTGTCGTTTTGGTGCGACGATCGAACGATACTGACCGATGCCATCAACCAGCGGACGCGCCATATGGCCGTTGAAGAACCAGTGCCCACCGTGATCGAGAAAAGACGCGAGCGCATCCTTGAGCACCAGCATGGCATTCTGGTCGAGCTGATTACCGGTGATCAGCCCCTTGTGCGACATGAGCATCTCGGCCGTGAGATCGGCTTGCTCAGTGATGGCGACCTCTCCACGGAGCGCGGCAGCCCGAACCGTCTCGGATGGCTCTTCGAAAGTGGATTTCAAGAAAATCGTGGTCATGCTGCCCCATACCGATCAGTTCTGTCTGCAAGACAAAGTCATGAGCCAGCATGGTTCTGAATATCATGACTAGTACTATCATGTTTTCTCGGATAGGAGATGAGGTGGCGTTTGGACAAGTCGAATGAATAGAACAGATCGAACGATCATATCGAACAAGCTCTCGGCGGTATCGATACGGGATTTTCTCCTTGTTACGACCGTCTGGAAGCGCTCCAGCTTTAGAGTCGTCGCGCGGGAGTTAGGGATAAGCCCGTCGGGCCTCTCCCATCAGGTTCGCAAGGTCGAGGAAGCTCTTGGCACGACCTTATTCGAACGGTCCAGCCAGCAGGTGAAGACGACCCTGGAAGGTGAGGTTCTCTTGTCTCACATTCAGGATGTCCTCGGGGTGGTTGGTAAACTTGACCTCCTCGCCGTGAAGACGAGCCGGCCCTTCGGAGGGCACCTTAAACTTGGCGCGATCTCAACGATCGGTGCCTATGTTTTGCCTTACGTCGTAAATCTGTTCGAGGCAAACTTTCCCAACGTCAGAATTGATCTCCTGGAAGGCAAGACCGAAGGGGTCACCCAACGTCTGCGCGGAAGTGAAATTGACATGATGTTATCTTGCCGTTTCGCTGACAATGCGGATATGGAAACAAAACCTCTGTTCACCGAGCGCTTTGATTTGATCGTCAACGTAGCTCATCCGCTTGCGGCAAAGACATCAATAAACGTTCAAGATCTTGATGCGTCTGAGTTTATGACGATGGCAGACGGCGAGGGTTATAGTGAAGATACGCTACCTGCAGCGATACGCACGACACAGCACGACTACAATGCTTGTTGCACCGAAATCAGAGGGTTGAGTCTCGAAACAATCGGTGCGCTCGTTTCAACGAGAGGGGGGGTTAGCATGGTTCCTTCGTTAGCCTCTCCCCGGCTAAGTACCTTTCCTAATGTGAAAATTGTGAGCATCTCCGGTCGCGCGCCACAACGAACCATATACGCTTCTTGGCGCAGATCGTCGCCTCATCAGGAGGCATTTCATCAGTTGTGCCATGTTTTGAGCGAGATGCAGGCGGTATGCGATCTTCCGATCGCAGGCGCGAGTTCCTTATAGTTGGTTAGAAAAGTTGCAAGGTCGTATTTGCTCTCCATTGGAGCACTGTTCTTGGAGCGTTACCTGATCCGTTTTTCGGATGTGAAAGCAGTGTGATCTTCCGCGATGTTTGGCGCACTTTCTTTATGGCCAAGTGGCGTAGGCTGGTGCTGGAAGCAGCGTAGCTGTCATCCGCGCTTTGCGCGGCAAAAGTCCGGTTTGAGCCCGAATTGCCGGTGACGCCCAGCCGGAAGTTCGCGCACTCAGCGAAACGCGGTTTCATCGGTAGCGGCCGTACGCGAGATACCCAATCGCAGCGTCGCAGCTTCTCCAGTTCGGTCTTTCAGAGCGGAAGCAATGAGTAGATGTCCGAGTTCAAGCTGCTCCGACAGACATATCATTCTCTGTTCCAGCAGCATTCGCGCCGTTGCCGCAAGAGGCAAGCAACTCCGATCGCACGCGGATGATCATGTTTCATCCGGTATCGGAATCTGGCCCTCGTTCGACGCAGGCCGAACCGTAGACGCAGCCTCGCCCGTCTTGGCCGAAAAGGCAGTCGTCCCGGTCACCGGCTCGTCGACAGGTGTCGCAACCAGTCTGGGATTACCCCACCAAGGCCGCAGAATGCGGTGACCGCCGAGCCCCCTGTGAGGGGGAACTACGTGCGGAGGGTAAACCATGCCGCCATATCATCCGATCGCTGCAGTCCAACTGCCCTGTCGTCGCTGCATTCAGCGACCGGCGGGCCAAAGAAGTTCCATATCGGCCTCAGGGTCGAACTGCACTTTCAAGAGGCAATACGTTCGGCTCTTTCTTGCTCAGGTCGAATCGTAAAACCCCGAGCCGCCGCCCGTCGGGTGCATAGACCAGCGCGCGATGGTTCGCGACCTCGTGCAGGATGCCATCATAGCGCAAAATCAGACCCGAGCCGGATGGGACGGGCGCCGTCGCTTTTATCTCGACCTCTTCGAAGTGACCGATGTCGGAGTGGTGCCCCTCAAGAAGGCGCACCTCCGTGATCGTCACCGGCAATGCGACGCCATTCTGCGTGTCGATGCGCGTATGCTCTGCGAAGTAAGTGCGCAGCGCAGTGTCTTCGGCTGCCGTCAGGGTCGCGTCATTGTCGGGTGCCTCGCGCATGACGAGGCCGAGCGTTTCCAGCGATGTCCGGATTGTCAGCGTGATGGCTTGCGCCTCCTGATCGACGATCACCTCGGTATCGGGCATGGGGTGCGCAACTGCCGTGTTGGCGAGGGCGCTTGCGCCAAGGGACAACGCCACCGCGATGGCCTGCATGGCATCAGTCAAGGTTGCCGGCATAGTCGTTCTCCCGATCGCGCCAGATGGAATGGGGGTGGATGCCCGGAAGCGACCGACCGGGCTGCATCGAGAATTCGAGCCACAGCTGCGGGCCGTCGAGCCGCACATAGGCGCCGCTGCCGTTCAGGTCGGAAGCGCCGGACCAGCCGATGAAGGTCTCGTCCAACTGGTCCTCGTAGATCTTCATGATGCGGTCGGCCGGATCCGCCGCGACATCGCCGACATAGGTTTCGACCGCCGCGAGCACCAGTGCCTTCTGACCGGCAGTCAGCTGTGCAATCGGCAGGCCCTCCTTTTCGGTCGGGAAATTGTCGTCCTTTTGCGGGCCGGCGACCACGTCCGAATAGGTCTGCGCCAGCTTGGCCTGTGCGAGCTGTTCCGTATCAAGAGCCGCCAGCATGGCGCGCAAAGCCTCCCATTCCTGCGTCATAGGATCGTTCTCACGACCGTTCATTTCAACGGTGCCAAAAGGCTCGGCTCCACGAAAGGAGGGCGTGGCGCTGACCAGGACACCATCGACATATGTGTTCGAAACGGCGGTGTGGTGCCCGCCATACTGAAGCTCCCAAGTTCCGGTCTCCGACGGTGTCCCGAGGAAAGCGACCTGGAAATTGCTGGAAGAGAACCCCGTCTCACCGGTTTCCTGGATCAAGTAGTCATCGAGATTCAGCAACTCTTCGAGCTCGTCGTAGCCCTCGTGCGCGGCCTGTCCCATCGCGGTCTGCAGCAGCGCCTTGACGTAGCCCAGCTGCGCCGCGTCAAAGGCCCCGAGCGTTGGCCCAACGCGTCCCGAAAAGCCCATCGGGGGAAAGTTGCTCCACAGCTTTGCTTCTTCAACGGAATAGTCGCGCTGCAGCTCGGCGAAGAGCTCGTCCGACAGGCTGTTCTTCAAGCCATCGGCAAGACAGAGCAGGCGGTCGTATCCTTCTTGATCGCACGCAGCGTCGGCCGCCTCGGTCGAGATGTCACCCATGTGGATGTTCTCGTTCAGATACTTGTCCGGAAGCGACATGCCGCCGCGCTGACCGCGGGGATTGCCTGGGTCGCCCTCGGGGGGGGCGCTCTGTTGCGCCAAGGCAGGTAGTACCGGGACGCACGCGATGATCGAGGCGGCCAGCAGGTTCGAACGGGATACGTGTCTCATGAGAACACCTTTTCGGTCTGGATTGTCGTGCCCCGCCGCCGCGGGGGATCGTGATTTGGACATGGAGCGGGTTAGTTCACCGTCGTGCTTCGATCTGGGGTTTCTTCTGAGCGCAGGCCCCTCAGGATGATGGCAATCCGGTCCATGATGTCCTTGGCCTGTTTGGCGCGGTCCACGGGCCCCTTCAGTTGCCTGCGAGGCAGGAGCGCATCGAGCCAGTCCATCAGCATCTCGCGGAACCGGATAACCCCGGTGTCGTAGAGCAGCGCGTTCATCTCGGGGAACATCAGGCTTTCGCGGGCGATCAGGTGCATGAGTGCATCCCGTTCTGCGGCAGCCCGATCTTCGAGATCGAGGCGAAAGATCCTGCGCAGCGCATCGAGTGGCGGCAGGTCCTCACCCTGCGGGCGCGGCAGGTCGAGCACGAGATGCCGCCGCGACCGGATCACCTGCTTAAAGAGATCGGTCTTGTCCTCGAAACGAGCGTAGAGGTCGCGCTTGGACATGCCCGCACAGCGCGAGACATCGGTGGTGGTCGCCCGCCCGAAACCCTTTTCGATGAACACAGTCATGGCCGCGTCAAGCAAGCGCTGGACCTGATCGGGATCGCTCGTGGCGCGTGGGCGCCCGGGACGGGGCTTCTGTTGTTGGTCGGTCACCTGAACTCCTTCCGGAACTATATTGGTTCCATTGTTCCGAAAGCAAGAATTAAGTCGCGCTTGGCGGGCTGCCGATCCAAACTTGCCACCCCTCGTCCGCTCACACGTACTCGTGACGCGACAAAGCCTGCGTGGCGGGTTGCGCTGCACCTATACGGAACCATAATGGTACCATTATGGGCAGACCGGTGTTCCGAGCATCGGCTTACCATGCTCGGAACACCGGCATGGTACCCACTCACGAGATACGCACGCAGCCAAAGGACATTCTGGATGCCTGATACCGATGAACGCCTGCGCACGGTTTTGGACCGATACGAGAGGCGCCGGACGCAAGAGCGCTCCGGCCGCGGTCGCGAAAGCACGGAAACTTCGACCCGCATGTTCGCCATCGGACCCGAGGCAGGAACGCTACTGAACGTGCTCGCCCGGAGCATCAAGTCCCCGCGGATCCTCGAAATCGGCACGTCATACGGCTATTCCGGCCTTTGGCTTGCGGAGGCCGCAAGAGCGCGAGGTGGCCATGTACTGAGCTTGGAGTGTGACGCTCACAAGTCGGATCACGCGCGCGGCGAGGCCCACGCCGCGGGGCTTGCCGAGTGGATCGAGCACCGGACCGGCGATGCGGTGACCCTGATCCCCACGCTCGAAGGCAAATTCGACATGGTATTCCTCGACCTGTGGAAGGATCTCTATGTGCCATGTTTTGACGCCTTCGTGCCAAAACTTGCCCCCGGTGCGCTGGTGGTGGCCGACAACATGGGGCGCGGTGGGGGCGCGGGTACGCGCGCTTATGCCGAGCGCATCCGCTGCGAACCGCGCTTCGAGTCCGTGATGGTCCCGGTGGGCACCGGCATGGAGATCAGCCGCTTCGCGCGCACCCTCTGACCCCCGGATCAACAACACCGAAAGACCCTTAATGCACAAGTCCCTGATGACCGCCCTTTTGCTGACCGCCGCGCCGCTGTTGCCCGGTACCGCCATCGCCCAGGACAACCCCGCCGCCGAGATAGCTTCAGCGGCGCAGGCCTACCTCGACACGCTGGACCGCGATCAACTGGGCGCGGCCATGCTGCCCTTCCCCTCGACCGCCGTGCCTGCGCAGGCCGAATTCTCCCGCAGCGGCGGTGGTGGTGGCGGTCGACCAGCCTCCAATTTCACCGGCGAGCGCTACGGCGCATCGGTCTGGTCCAACTACCCGGCGAGCGACGTGCTGCGTCCGGGTTTGCCCCTTGGCGACATGACCGAAGAACAACGCGCCGCCGCGATGGCGCTGCTGCAGGCCGCGCTCAGCCCCGAAGGCTACGCCAAGGTTCAGCAGATCATCGCGTCCGACCAGGCGCTGCACGAGGGCGGCACCAACTATGCCTCCGGAACCGATGCCTATGTCTTGGGGATCTTCGGGACACCTTCCGAAGACGGCAACTGGATGATGCAGTTCGGTGCGCATCACCTTGGCCTCAACCTGGTTATCCGTGGCGGTGACGGCACCCTGACGCCGACCATGACCGGCGCGCAGCCCGCGCAATACACCGATGCCGAGGGCAACGCCGTGCGCGTTCTGGCCGATGAGAACGACAAGGCCTTCGCTCTTCTTGACAGCCTCACCGAGGATCAGCGCGCCAAGGCGGTCCTTGGTTACGAGGTCAATGACCTTGTCTACGGTCCCGGCGCAACCGGCGCGCCGATGATGCCCGAAGGGCTTCAGGGCTCTGATATGACGGAAGAGCAGCAGGCATTGATGATAGATATCATTTCTGAATGGGCTGGTATCGTGACTGAAGACTGGGCAGCGCCGCGTCTGGATCAGCTTCGGGCCGATCTGGACGAGACGTGGTTTGCCTGGAGCGGACCGCTCACCCATGAGGACGGGCGTAACGGCTCGTCCTACTACCGAATTCAAGGGCCACGCCTCGTCATCGAGTTCTCGCCTCAGGGTGTCGGCGGCGACCCGACCAATCATGTCCACACTGTCTACCGCGATCCAACCAATGCTTACGGTCTGGGGACTGCACAATGAGACTTCGACTGTTACCGGCCCTCGCGCTTATCGCTGCGGCAACCCCGGCCTTCGCGCATCGTCTGGAGGGCTATTTGCAGGCCAGCGTCCTGTCGCTTGGCGCTGAAGACCTGACGATCAGCCTGTCTCTGACCCCGGGCAATGACGTGGCCAAGGCGCTGAAGACCGAAATCGACACCGACGCGGATGGCAGCCTCGCACTTTCCGAGTTGCAACACTATGCCGAGACGGTCGGGTCTGACCTTCATGTGACCCTCGATGGCAAGACCGTCCCCCTCTCGCTCGAGGAGATCGTTGCGCCGGAACAGAGCCAGTTTCTCGATGGACATGCGCCGCTTGTGCTGACCTTCATCGCCGCGATGCCCCGGGGAAGTGGTGCGCACCGGCTGGTCTACGAGAACGCGCACCATCCCGACTCCGCGGTTCGGCTCGTCAATCTGGAAGTTCCGTCTGATCCAATCGCGCCTGGGACGCAGGAGAGGACCGAAGATCAGGCCCGCTATGAGCTGAGCTTCGATCGCGCACGGTAAGGTCGGCTCTTTTCCCAATGAAACGACAGCGCGGACCTGCCGAACCGCAATCCGGCTTGGATGACGAGACCAACTGCTGACCGCACCGCCGCGCTCATCAACGTGGCGGTGACGGCCGAAATCAGGCCCGAGCACCGGCCGTTCATCACTTCGGATGGGGCGAACGGCGACCTTCTGCGGCGGGGGTCCGACGAATTTTGGCTTTGCAGCGAAACGAGATGGAAACTGAACACATGAACGCACTGTGGGACCAACCGGACCGGTATGGGCTTCTGAGCCGCATTTTTCATTGGGGTATGGCGATCCTATTCGCTGCCCAGTTCGCGGCAGCGGCAGCGCACTGGGGGCTGCCACGTGACAATGGCCTACGGCAACTCCTTTGGAGCTATCACTCGGACCTTGGCGTGACGCTCTTCCTGCTGGTTCTGATGCGTGGTGCATGGGGGCTGGCGAACATTCACCGGCGGCCCTCACATCCAGGGGTGATCGGACGAGCTGCCGTTGCCGGACATGTGGCGATCTATGGTTTGATGCTCATCGTCCCGTCTGTCCGTCTTCTCGCAGCAGCGGGAAGCGACCGGGGCCTCACGTACTTGGGCTTGTCGGTTTTCCCCGCACGCGATGCCGAGATCGCCTGGATGCAGGGACCCTCGGAATGGCACGGGGAGCTTGGCTGGATACTGGCGCTTCTGGTGCTTGGTCATGTTGCTATGACCGAAAAGTCCGCAGAGCAGTTGTTGATGTAGAGCGCGGCGAAGGTCAGCTAGCGCGCTTCGATGGATACTTCGGCGCTCGGCGTCCGTTGTAGGACGCGATAGACTGTCGGCCGCGAAACATCGAACAGTTCTGCCAGATCGCTGATGGAGTAGTCGCCCGTGTCATACATGCGCCGCAACTCTGTCTGGCGGCGATCCGACAGCTTGGGCTTCTTGCCCTTCAGCTTCCCCTTAGCGCGGGCGACTGCCATGCCCTCTTTGGTGCGCATGCGGATCAGGTCAGCCTCGAACTCGGCGAAGGTGGCAAGAATGTTAAAGAACATCTTTCCCATCGGATCGTGCGGATCATAGACCGACGCCCCTAAGGCAAGCCTAACCCCGCGCTTTGCCAACTCGTCTGCGATAGAGCGAGCGTCCGGAACCGACCTTGCCAGCCGGTCGAGTTTTGGGACCACCAGCGTGTCGCCGGCTCTTACGGCGGCCAAGGCCTGCGCCAGTCCTGGCCGCTCGCGGTTCGTTCCGGTCAAGCCATGGTCAGTATAGATGCGGTCCTCAGCCACACCGAGATGCAGGAGGGTTGCCTTCTGAGCGGCAAGGTCCTGTTTATCGGTCGAGCATCGGGCGTATCCAATACGAGTTTCAGACATGGGGGCGTCCTTCGGAAAAATTATTCTGGAGCCATGTAGAATTGTAACGAAAAAGGCCCGTTAAATGATACTATCACCGTACCAGCTAAATGAGAATCGATTTTCTCCTTAAATATAAGGTGTGGGCCCGAGGCGAGACGGCGTCCGCTCAGCGTTCCCCTTTCGGACAGATTGGAGATGCAGAATGGACGAAGCGATGCGCCGGTTCGCCGCTCTGCGACCCCATCTGGAAGAGGGCGTTTCTCTGACCACTGCCGCCCGCGCGGCCGATGTGCCGATCCGGACGGCGCAACGCTGGTTGTCGCGATACAGGCTGGAAGGTCTGGACGGATTGAAGGTCAGAGCGCGATCTGATCGCGGCACTCGCAAGCTACCCGGGCCACTGATCACTTTGATCGAGGGGCTCGCGCTTCGCAAGCCCCGGCTGTCCTGTGCCGCAATCTATCGACGCGCTGAAACTGTTGCCAAAAGCAGGGATTGGTCAGTTCCATCCTATGGCACCGTTCATTCCATCGTACAGGCACTCGATCCTGCGATGGTCACGCTAGCGCAGGATGGGGCGTGCGCCTATCGAGACCGCTTCGAGCTGATCCACCGACACAGAGCGAGCGCACCGAATGCGCTCTGGCAAGCGGATCATACGATGCTGGATATATTGATCATCGACGCGAACGGAAAATCGGTGCGGCCTTGGCTGACTGCGATTATGGACGACTATTCCCGCGCAATCGCTGGATACCTAGTATTTCTCGGCGCACCGTCGGCTCTGCAAACGTCCTTGGCGCTTCGACAGGCCATCTGGCGCAAGCTGAATCCGGACTGGCCGATCTGCGGGATTCCAGAAATTCTCTATGTCGATCACGGGAGCGACTTCACATCAGAACATCTCGAACAAGCAGCGGCTGCCCTGCGGTTTCAGCTTATTCATTCCGCCGTAGCGCGACCGCAGGGGCGCGGAAAAATTGAGCGTTTTTTCGGCACATTGAACACCGAACTGCTTCCGGAGCTGTCCGGCAACGTCGTGAACGGGAAACCAGCAACATCGCCGAAACTGTCGCTGGCCGATCTCGATGCCGTCATCGGCGCGTGGATCACGGAGACCTACAATTCTCGCACTCATCGCGAAACGGGGCTGCCGCCGCTGACGTCGTGGTGCGCCGACGGTTGGCTTCCTCAAATGCCCAACAGTATTGACGACCTCGACCTGTTACTCGTCATGGTCGCAAAGCCTCGGCTCGTGCGCCGCGACGGTGTGCATTTTCAAGGGCTGCGCTTCATGAGCACGATCCTTGCTCCCTATGTCGGCGAAAGCGTCACGATCCGATATGATCCGCGCGACCTTGGTGAGATCCGCGTCTTCCACAAGAACCGCTTCCTGTGCCGCGCCATCAGCCCGAAACATGCCCATGAGACGATCACGCTGAAAGACATACAGACAGCCCGTGCGGCGCAGCGGCGGGCCCTGCGCCAGCAGGTTAATGAACGGGTCGGCGTCGTTGCGGAATATTTCCCGGAGGAACAGCCCGCAGGACGACCGAGACCGCGCCTCGACCGCAACGCAAGTCGAAACTCCGAACCTATCAGTCGGATGATTGACAATGACGGGACAGCGCAATGGCACATTCATCGCCACGAAAGAGCATCGCCGCTTTGTCGAGTTCGCAGCTGCGGTGCAGAAACACCGGTATATCGGAATCTGCTTCGGCACGGCTGGTGTCGGAAAAACGATGTCGGCGCGGCGTTTCGCCCGGTGGGACAAGGCCGAAGCGCTCCTGACGGAGTGGGGGCCACGCGACGCATCGGACGCCATCGCCTATGAGGCATTGGCCAAGTCACGCACAGTTTTCTACACACCGACAGTCGGCGGCCCGGTTCGGGAGGTTCGGGAAGATTTACGCCGTCTTATAACCCGCGCAGAAGGTTCCATCGATCTGGCGCTCAATCCGAGCATGGTTATTCCGGAACGCCATGCTCAAGGGTCTATAGAAGTTCTGGTAGTCGATGAGGCCGAACGACTTTCGACGCAAAGTCTTGAACATGTGCGCGATATCTTCGACCGGACCGGTATCGGCGTTATCCTGATCGGGATGCCCGGCCTGGAACGAAAACTGGAACGCTATCCGCAGCTCTACAGCCGGATCGGCTTCGCACACCACTATCGCGCGCTGAAGGGGGATGAACTGACCTTCGTCCTCACCCGCCACTGGCGAAAACTCGGCCTGCAACTGGACGCCGCCGACTTTACTGATCACCAAGCGATCGCATCCATTGCCCGCATCACCGGCGGGAACTTCCGGCTGCTGCATCGCCTCTTTGTCCAAATAGAACGCATCCTAAAGATCAACGAGCTATCACTCGTTACTGACGACGTCGTCGAGGCCGCACGCTCCACGCTGGTAATTGGCGCCACTTAGCGCTGAAGGAACACCGCCAGATAACGCTGGGGATCACACCCGAAAAATCAGGGCTTCTTGTGTCGCATGTCATTGTCGCAAGTGGTAGAAAGCTTGCGACATGATTTGCGACAGGAGGGAGCCATGAGCGACCGACCAGCTTCGGACGCCGGCCGAGTGTTCATCGGCTATGCCCGCGTTTCGACGCGCGGCCAGGACCTCTACCAGCAGCGGGCCGCCCTGAGCGCGGCTGGCTGCGTTCGCATCTTTGAGGAAAAGGCTTCCGGGACGAAGCGGGACCGGCCTGAGCTGGCCCGGATGCTCGATCATCTGCGCGCCGGCGACGTGGTGACGATCACCAGGCTAGACCGCCTCGCCCGATCGACCGGCGACCTTCTGGCGATCGCGGAGCGGATCAAGGAGGCAGGCGCTGGCCTACGCTCCTTGGCCGAGCCGTGGGCCGACACCACGACGCCGGCGGGGCGCATGGTGCTGACCGTGTTCGCTGGCATCGCGGATTTTGAGCGGTCCTTGATCGTTGAGCGCACCAGCGCCGGCCGGATCGCAGCGAAGGCGCGAGGTGTGCGGTTCGGCCCCTCCCCTGCCCTATCCGCCGAGCAGATCGCGCACGCCCGCAAGCTCATCCATGAGGACAAGAAGCCGGTTGCCGAAACCGCCCGGCTCTTTGGTGTGCATCGCGCCACGCTCTACCGGGCGTTAGATGGCGCGGCATCGGAAAGCTGACCGACGCAGATTTTGCGTCGCACGAAACAATCAAGCAAGCTCTTGAAATCGCCCGCCCTGGCCCGTCGATTATCCGGGTCGCGCCGAGATCATGATCCGGTAGCGCCGGCTACCACAATGGAAACCCCACGATTTCAGCGGTTTGGATTCAAGGGGTTGTAGAATCGGAAGAATCGCGGTTTCATGTAACCATGAGTCGAACCGCTATACCGGTCAAAGAGAAGGTAGCCGCCCATCGGGAGCGGTTAAAGGCGGCCGGCCGCATCTATGTGAACACCGATCTTCCCGCCGATCTGGTCGCACGACTTGACCAGATCAAGGAAGCGAAGGGCGTGTCATCACGCGCCCCGATCATCGAAGAAGCTTTGAGGTTCTATATCGAGAACGCACCGAGGACATGAAATGAAAAACCCCTAGCCGTTAGCAGCGGCAAGGGGTTTTCGGATTTCGGAAACGGCTTTGTTAGGACCGCCTGAACAGCCCCTAACATAGTCGAGAGTGAACCACCCGGCAAGAGTGAGTCTCGCCGGGAACGGGGAATCTTTGTCCGCCGTCCGCGCCGTCATGTCCTCCGATTGGAAGGACGAAGGACAGATGTTGAGGACGCAAATTGCGGCCGCGATTGGCTGCGCGCGTGCGAACGCGCTTGATGAAATCATGCGGGAGGTCTGGACGCGCTACAGTGCCGGCCAGCTTTCCGAGGAAGACGCCGGCCAGCTCTCCGCGCTCGCCCAGGAGCGCCGGGCCGCATGGCGCGGATCGGGACAAGCCGCGCTTGGCCTGGTCCTGCCTCCCCCGGCCGAGCGTTGCCCGACGCCGGTTCGCCGGCGCAGCTATTTCAAGGGGCGATCGGAGGGCCGTATCTGGCAGGCGACGACGCGCAAGGACGTGCAGGCGATCTTGAAGGCGGCCGAAATCTACAACGAGGCCGGCTTGCACGAGAAGGGCGAGCGCAGCGGCCCGCTCGGATCGGTGGCGCTCGACGTGCTGCGGCTGTTCGTCAATCTGATTGACTTCCGCACCGGCCGGCTGGAGCCGTCAATCACCACGATCATGGACCGCCTGGGCCGGTCGCGGGACACGATCGTGCGGGCGCTGAAGAACCTGCGGGCGCATGGCTTCATCGACTGGCTGCGGCGTTACGAGCCGACCGGGAACGAGGGGCGCGGCCCCCAGGTGCAGCAGGCGAGCAACGCCTACCGCTTGTCCCTGCCGGAAAAGGCCCGGCAGTTTCTTGGCCGGTTTGGCAAGGCCCCTCCCCCGCCTGCGGATCATGGACAGGATCAGCAGGCATGGAGCGAGGCAATCGACGTCTACCGGAACACCCTGCCCCTTGATGAGCGAACGCAGCTCGACGCTGGTGATAGCCCGCTGGGGCAGGCCCTTGTGAAGATGGCAAAGACCTTCATGAAACGTGAGTCCGATAACCAGACTGAATCCCCCTCTAATTCTATTCTCTATGTGAAAACATAAGCGGACGCCGCTGTTCGGGCCGCTCACGCGACCCTGCGGCGGTTCCGGACCGCGTAATAAGCGGTCCGGCCCGGCACACTCAGAGCAAAATCACCAACCGTCTCGTCTGCGGCCAATGTCGCATGGGCTTTCGAAAGGAAGAAAGGGCGAGAGCCGCGCCTAAAGAAGTTAGCTGTTTACTAGCGGCTATCAATTTGCAATAAGATTGCAAGCGGCTGTTTAACCACTTATAAAGTGCACGCAGCTAACATGCTGCTGGTCATTAGATGAGCGGAGGTCGCATGGCGGTCATATCATTTGTTTCGAGCAAAGGCGGGGTTGGCAAAACAACTTCGGCCGTTGTCCTCGCCGGCGAACTAGTCGCGGCGGGTCGCAAGGTCGCGTTGATCGACGCGGACCCCAACAGGCCCCTTGTAGCCTGGTCGCAGCTTCGCCCGGTTCCGGAATCCCTTCGGCTCATAGTCGATGACTCGGCCGAAACAATCATAGACACGATCGAGGATGCCCGCACCGACGCCGATTTCGTCATAGTTGACTTAGAGGGGACCGCGACCGATCGCGTCGGCTTCGCAGTCGCCCGGTCGGATTTGGTTCTGATTCCGCTGCAAAGCTCGGTTCTTGACGCAGCCGAGGCCGCGAAATCGGTCAAACTGGTGCGCCAAATGTGGAAGGTGGCGAACCGGGAAATTCCATATCGCGTGTTCTTTACCCGCGTGCCGCCCGCGATCCGCGAGCGGACGGCACGCGACATAGAGCGGCAGTTTACCGGCGCTGCGGTCCCGGTGCTGCCGGCGACTTTGATCGACAGGGCGGCCTATCGGACCTTGTTTTCCTTGGGCGGCACGCTGCACGAGCTGGAAACGGCCGATGTGTCCGGACTGGAGACAGCCAAGGAAAACGCCCGCGAATATGCGCAAGCCGTCATCAACGCCATTAGGGGAGGGAACGCAGCATGACTGCCGATGACAAGAAACGCGCAACGCTCGACTTTGGCGAGGAACTCAACACGCCGCCAGTGCCGCCCGTTGATCCGAACGCGGTCAAGGCCGCCGCCCGCGCTGCGGGTTTCCGCGAAACTCCGAAAGCCGCCGAGCTATTGCCGTCTTCTCCTGGGCGACCCCCGCGCCGTACTCGGCGCAAGACAGGCCGCACGGAACAGTTCGCAACCCGGCTGAGGGCCGACACTATCGAGGCGATCTATACCTATGCCGACCGCCACGAGATCACGCTTGCCGAGACGATCGAGCGGGCAATGAGCGCACTTGGCGAAGGCGAGCAGTAGCGGTTTCGCTTGTTCGCTTATACAAATTTTGATATAAGGGATTCATGGCTGACATGAAGCGGCTCGAATTTCTCGGGGATTCCCTTGAGCAGTTGCGGGAGTTTCCCGAGACGGCGCGGAAAGAGGCCGGTGTCCAGCTTCACAAGGTTCAGCAGGGTTTTGAACCAAGCGACTGGAAGCCGATGGCGAGCGTAGGGCAGGGGGTGCGGGAAATCCGCATCCGCGACGAGGCCGGAGCCTTCCGGGTGCTCTACATCGCTAAGATAGAGGATGCCGTCTATGTGCTGCACGCCTTCCAGAAGAAGACGCAGCAGACAGCGAAACGAGATTTGGACCTAGCCGCGACCCGGTTGCGGCAAATCTAGCGGAGGCGTGACAATGGAACGTCAGAGCTTTGCGAATGTATGGGATGCACTGGAAGATACGCCGGCCGAGGCCGCGAACATGACAATGCGTTCCAATCTGTTGATTGCCGTTGAGCAGCGGGTACGGAGTTGGGGCGTCACCCAGGCCGAAGCGGCACGGCGTCTCGGGATCACGCAGCCCCGGCTTAACGACCTGCTACGCGGCCGGATCACGAATTTCAGCTCGATACGCTGATTAATCTAGCCACCCAGGCCGGGCTTGCGGTGCGGCTCGATATTGCCGAGGCCGCATAGGCTCGTCGGTAATCCGACAGTCAAGAGGGCGAGGTGTTCTAGTGCAATTTGCACAGACGCATGCCTGTAACCCGCCCCCGGCCGTCCCTACGGCCCAATATGATAAGAGCGGGCCGGCCGGGGGCTGACCGTCGTGCCGAGCGGCGAAAGCCGCGACCGGACCGGAGGGAACGCGCTTCCCCATTGCGCCGAAGTGACCGGAGGGCCGCCAGTGACAAAGCCCCGGCGCGCAGCGCCGGGACCACATCTCACTCCAGAGTCACGCCGAGGGTAGGGGCTACAGCTCCAGCCAGAACCGGGCGTCATCCTTGACGCGCGGCCCCCATGTCGCGGTGATCGTCTTGGCCGTGTCCGGATCATCGGGATTGATCGTTTCTTGCAGCGCCAGCAGCTCGCGCCGTTTGTCGCGCAATGTCTTGGCTAGGGCGGGGTTCGTGTCCTTGATTTCGTGGAGGCGGGCCGAGATCATCCCGCGCGCCTGGTTCAGAATCCCGATGGCGATTTGTGCCGTGACGATGTTGTCATAGGTCCATGTTGCGGCCTGCCCTTCGGGGGCGAGGCGTTCGGCGCAGATCGCGGCAACGGCCTCTTGCAGCGCCTTCACGCGGTCGAGCAGCAGGATAGTTCCTCGCCGGTAATCTCATAGGCGGGCGAATAGCGGGCATCGACATAGGCACGATCGAGGCGGGTAAAGCAGCGTCGGGCGAATTTCGTGTCGCGCGGCCACGCGGCGATGAGCTGGGGGGCAAGGCGTTCAGCCTGGGAACGCAGGAAGGTGAGCCGGTGGGACTTAGGCGAGTAGAGCGCCAGGACGAGCAGGATGCAATGATAGAGCCGTTCGGCGGTTTGATGCAGCAGAAACGCCGCCTCATTCCGGAACCCGTCATCTATCGCCACCGTGGCGAGTTTCAGGAAGCGGTCTGCGCCCGGAAACCAGTGGTCGAAATGTCGGCGCGCTTCGGCTTTAGCAACCTCCGGCACTAACGGTTTCGGTTCAATGAGCGGGAAGCCGGGCGCTTCATAGATCACGAGGCCGTCGCGGGCTATGTCCACGAAGAAAGGGCGGCCGTGGGCGAGCTGGTCGTTCACATCGTGGAGGGAATGGACGATGAAGTTGACCGGCGTTGCCAGGTGCTTTGTCACGGTCAGCTCCTGCAGGAAGCGTTCAGCGGCCTTTTCCCAGGCTTCATGCTGTTCCGCAAAGCTGTCGTAGTTGACGACGACGAGTAAATCATAGTCCGAGCGATAGCCGCTCTTGCGGTCCTCGACCCAATCGCCGCGCGCATAGGAACCGAACAGGATCAGCTTGAGGATGCGGCCACGCTTACCCTTATCGGAGAGCTTGGTTTTTAGGGCGTCCTCAAATTCATCGAACAGGATCGCGGCGACCCGTTCCAGCTCGCGCCGCTTTCTGTCAGGCAGATGGGCAAGGCTTTCAGGGAGCGTCATATAGCCCCCTGAACTCCGCATCGGCGTAATAGGCGAGCTTGCCGGCGACGATGGGCCGTTGCCCGGCCAGGAACAGCAATTCGAGATTTTGCGGCAGGTTGCGGACTTCATCGGGGGTCAGCAGCGGCCGGGCGGTGTGTTGCTCGCCGTAGGTGATGCCGGTCTTTTCGGCATCGAGCGCCCGGCTCATGGTCTGGAACACAACGGTTTCCTGCCCGAGCAGATCGGAGACAAGGCGGGCGCTATCGTGATCGTTGACGCCGAAGACCTGTAGAACGCCGGCGTTCGACAGGAATGTGCCGGCGCGCTGGCCGTAGGTGGCGCGGAGCTGGTGAACGTCTTGCAGGATCGGCCAGAGCTGGACGCCATAGCCGGCCATGAGGCCCATGGCGCGCTCGACGGGGGCCAGGTGGCCGAGGGCGGCGAATTCATCGAGCAGATAGAGGACCGGCACGGCCGGCTTGGCGGGATCGCGGGCCATGTCGGTGAGGCTTTGCGCGACGAGCAGGCGCAGCCAGCGTGAATAGGTGGACAGGCGATCGGGCGGCAGGACGAGGAACACCGAGACGTTGCGGCGCTTGAGATCGGCAAAGCGGAAATCGGAGCGGCCGAGGACTGCGACCATGCGCGGGCTGTCGAGGAAATGGGTATGGCGCTGCGCGGCCGAGAGGACGCCGGCCGCTTCCCGGTCGGATTTGCCGAGGTGTCGATTTGCCGCGCGGGCGACCAGGCCGGCCGCTTCAGGGGACGCCTGCATGTCCTTCAGGAGCGCGGCAAAGGCTTCCGGGGCGAGCGTGAGATAGTCGCGCAGGGTGGCGAGGTTCCGGCGCTCACGCGGCTCCTGGGCGGCGATATGGAGGATCAGGCCGGCAATCAGCGCCTTGGCTTCCTCGTTCCAATGCGCTTCGCCGGCCATGCCTGGTTCATCGAACACGAGGGCGTCGGCAAGGGTGCTCGCGTCTTCGGCCACATCAAGGCCGGCCAGGTCGAGCTGGTCGAGCGGATTGAAGGCGGCCGAGGGCAGGCCGGTAACGCCGAAGGGGTCGAGGACGTGGACCGGCCCGAACTGCTGGCGGGCGCGGCCGGCGATTTTCGCATTCTCGCCCTTGGGGTCGATGCAGATCACGGAGCGGTCGGCGGTGAGCAGATTCGGATGATGGTTCCGACGCCCTTGCCGGTGCGCGTCGGTGCCATCGTCAGCAGATGGGCCTGGCCGTCATAGCGCAGCGGCCGCTTTGATTTCGGATCGCGGCCGATCAGCAGGCCGGTATCGGCGCGGGCGAGGGGAGCCACTTCCTTGTTGGTGGCGAAGCGGGCCGAGCCGTGGGTTTCGCCTTCCATGTCCCCGAAATGGATAATCAGCGGATTGGTGATGACGCGGAAGACGATGGCAGCCAGCACCAGCAGCGTGACGAGATCGAGCGCAATGAACGGAATCGTGCCGGGACCATAGCCGAGATCGTTAAGCGCAAACCGGCCACCCATACCAACGACGAAAAGCGCAACGATGAGGATGAACAGAACGCGCAGCACCGTTTGCCAGATGCGGAACGGCAGAGTTATCAGGGAGACAAAAGCCCATACAGGATCATGCGCGGCGGCGCGCAGCATGTTCTTGAAAGCGCCCCATGCGAGCGTTGCCCGGTTCACGATGTTGCCTCGCCGGCGCTCCCCGCCGTTTGCCCGGCCGGCACGTTGCCGATCAGATCGGCAAAGAGTTCCTTGTCGCCGTCGCGGGTCAGGAAGTCGGGCAGTTCACGCTTGAGCCATTCGCTCAAGCGCCGGGAGAATTCCTCATCCTTGCCGTTCTCAAGGCGATGGAGGACGAGCGCACCCAGCAGTACCTTGCGGCGAGTGTCTCTTGTCCGTTCCTGTTTTCCGAGACGAGCCTTGAGGGCGGATCGCTGCGCATCCAGTTCGGCCAGCCTTTGTTCGATCGTCTTGCGCGCCATCTGACGTTTCCCTCCTATTTCGCGGGACGGGCGGTAGCCTCACCCTTGAGGCGAACCATGATGATTTTCGGGTTGTCGCCAATGCGCTCGATCTCGACAATGCCGGACGCATCGACCAGATCGGAGAGGCGCGGGAAACCGAAATTGCGAGCGTCGAAATCCGGCGACTGTTTCGCCAGGTGCGCACCGACGCGGGCCAGATTGGCGCGGCCGTCTTCATCGGCCGAGGCGGTGACGGCCTTCGCCAGCATGTCGAGGGCAGCGCGATCGAGAGCCGCTTTCGCCGGCGCAGGTTTGGCGGCGGCCGCCTTGGGTGCGGCGATGGCTTCCACTTCCTTCTGTTCTCCGGTCGCGTTGAGCACGTCGAAATAAACGAACTTGTCGCAAGCGGTGATGAAGGGGCGAGGCGTCTTACGCTCCCCGAAGCCATAGACGGTGACGCCCTGTTCCCGGATGCGAGCGGCGAGGCGGGCGAAATCACTGTCGCTTGAGACGATGCAGAAGCCGGAAAAGCGGCCCGTATAAAGCAGGTCCATTGCGTCGATAATCATAGCGCCGTCAGTGGCATTCTTGCCGGTCGTATAGGCGAATTGCTGGACCGGCTGAATCGAGTGTTCCAGCAGGCATTCTTTCCAACCGTTGAGGTTTGGTTTGGTCCAGTCGCCATAGATACGTTTGACGCTGGCGGTTCCGTAGTTCGCGATTTCAGCGAGAAGGCCGGCGACGATCTTGGAAGAAGCATTGTCTCCGTCGATCAGCAGCGCCAATGTCTGGTTATTGTCGATTGCCATACTCTTCGCCCTCCGTAGGTCGTCAGACTATACGAACACACGCGCGGCTCAAGCGTTTCTGATCTTGTTGTCTTGCTTGATCTTGCAAAATCACCGCATTTGCCGCAAAATCCGGCTTCATCTTTTTTGCATCGAGCTTGCCGCAAGCGCCACACCGAGTGACGAAACAGCGAAGCGATTGAGTTGAGAAGGGCGCACTTACGAGTTACTGCGTAACTCACGGCGCAGTTGGCTGATATTCCAACGGAGAAAGTGAAACGGCATCGGAGTAATCGACGTTGGCGATCTACCATTTAAGCACGAAGCCAGTTTCGAGAGCGAAGGGCCGTAGCGCCGTCGCTTCGATGGCTTATCGTGCCGGGGAGAAGCTGACCAATGAACGCGACGGCATCACGCATGACTACACGGCCAAGCAGGGCGTGGAACATGTGGAGATCGTCTTGCCCGAGGGCGTGAATGCCGATTGGGCGCACGATCGGTCGGACTTGTGGAACGCCGCCGAGTTTGCCGAGAAGCGGAAGGACGCCCGTGTTGCCCGTGAATTCGAGATTGCCTTGCCGCATGAGCTTTCGGCCGAGCAGCGCCTAGAGGCCAGCCGAGAGTTCGCTCAGGATTTGGCAAACCGCTACGGCGCGGCTGTGGACTTCGCCATTCACGCGCCGCACGAGGCGAGCGACGTTCGCAATCACCATGCGCATGTGATGATGACCACGCGGCAGGTGACGGAGAACGGTCTAGGCGACAAGACCTATCTTGAGCGCGAAAACAAATGGCTCTTGGCGAACGACCTGCCGACGACCGACATGCAGCTGCGCGACCTTCGCCAGAGATGGGAGGGGATCGCCAACGAGCGGCTGGCGATGGCCGGGCTTGATATTCGCATCGACCATCGGTCGCACATGGAGCGCGGGTTAGAGCTGACGCCGACCGAGCATATGGCGTCCATGCCACGCAGATGGACAGGCGGGGCCTCGACGTGTCGCGGGCGCGGCTGGACGAGGATGCGGCGCGGCGCAATGCCGAGCTTATCCGCGAGAAACCCGAGCAGGTTCTTACGCTCATCACCGGCGAGAAAAGTGTGTTCGACCGCCACGACGTTGCGCGGGCGCTGCATCGCTACATCAACGACGACCCGCAGGAGTTTCAAAGCGCGTTCGCGAAGGTGATGGCGTCGCCCGCCCTGGTCGAGTTGCAGGCCGAGCGCGCCCACGTAGTGGGGGACCATGCAACCGGCGAGATCGAGCTTGCCCGGTATTCGACCCGCGAAATGGTCGAGATCGAATCCGGCATGGTGGCGTCGGCCGAGCGGATGCACCAGGCGCACAATCATGGTGTCGATCGCCGGCATGTCGAGCGGGCCATAGGCGCGCAGGACGCCGCCATTCAGCGTAGCGCCGGCGACA
>NZ_BAMP01000066.1 GCF_000615975.1 Nitratireductor aquibiodomus NL21 = JCM 21793
CGAGGCGCCATCAGTGGCCGGGGATACCGACAGAGGTGGAGAAGATCGCAAGGCGCCGCCCGCCCCTCATCCCCCTGCCGGGACCTTCTCCCCGCCCGCGGGGAGAAGGAGATCGTCATCCCGGGCTTGACCCGGGACCCATTGGCAGAATGCGTAAGAGCACGGCCCGGTCCTCACCCCGGCACCACCAGCCGCACCCGGCCACGCCTCTCAATGGTCCCGGCTCTCGCTCCGCTCGGCCGGGATGACGACGATGAAGCGCTCACCCCACTCCCGTCATCCCGGGCCTGACCCGGGTCCCATTGGCAGCGCGCGCAAGAGCACGGCCCGGTCTTCACCCACGCCCCTGGAACAGATTCTCCACATGCACCGGCCAGCGGCGGGGAAGCACGGCGACGAGGTCGAAGCGCAGCGAGAGGCGCGCGTGGTCGGGTTGGCGCGCAAGCCAGAGGTCCGCCGCGCGCTCGATGCGGGTCTGTGCATGGTAGGCCACCGCATCCATCGCCGCCTCCACGGTCGGGCGTGCCTTCACCTCGACAATCGCCACCACGTCGCCGCGCCGGGCGATCAGGTCGATCTCGCCAAGCTTCGTGCGGTAACGACGAGCCAGAATGCGATAACCCTTCAGCCGCAGCGCCATGGCCGCCAGCCACTCGCCGCGATGGCCGAGCCGATAGGCTTTCTGCCGCGCCTCACTCCGCATCGCTCTTGGCTTTCAGGTGAAGAAGCCGCTGATAGAGCTCGGATTTGCGCCCGCCGGTCATGCGGGCGGCTTCACCCGCCGCCTTCGAGGCGGACATCTCTTCGGAGAGCGCCATGAGCAGCCGGTCCACATCTTCCGAGCTCGATTCCTCTTCATCCAGGGGCGGCGCCACGCACACCACCACCTCGCCCTTGGGCGCACCGGAGTCGGCGTAATGCGCGGCCAGATCCGAAAGCGCGCCACGCCGCAGTTCCTCGAATGTCTTGGTCAGCTCGCGTGCCACGCAGGCCTGGCGCGCGCCGCCAAGCACCTCCGCCATGGCGGCCAGACTGTTATCAAGGCGGCGCGGGGATTCAAAAAACACCAGTGTCGCCGGCGTCTGGCGAAATGCTTCGAGCCGCGCGCGGCGCTGGCCGTCCTTCACGGGCAGAAAGCCGGCAAACAGAAAGGCATCCGTCGGCAGACCGGAGGCCGAGAGTGCTGCCAGCACCGCCGAGGGCCCCGGAATGGGCACGACGCGCAGACCCTTTTCGATCACCTGATCCACGAGACGATAGCCGGGATCGGAGACGAGGGGCGTGCCGGCGTCGGAGATGAGCGCAACGCTCTGTCCCGCTTCGAGTGCGGCCAGAAGGCGCGGCCCGGCCTTTTCCGCATTGTGCTCGTGATAGGCGGTGAGATTCTGGCCGATGCCATAGCGCGCAAGGAGCACGCGCGAAACGCGGGTGTCCTCGCAGGCGACGATATCCGCCCCGGCAAGCACTTCGAGCGCGCGCAGCGTGATGTCGCCGAGATTGCCGATGGGCGTTGCCACGAGATAAAGCGCCGGCTCCAGCGGTGCCGCGCCGATGCGGGCGCTGCCAACGACGAAACTTTTCTCCCCGCGCGGGTTATCCATAACTCTTTGATCCTTATTCGCTCATCTCTTTGACATGGAGGCATGTGGGTTGCAAAGTCGCGCGCTGAATTTGGGACGGATGCGACGTATGAAAGTCTGGACATCGCCCGGTCGCAGAACCGGGTTCCGCTCGCTGGCGCTGGCCGGTCTTCTGGTACTCGGTGGCTGCGTGGGGGGCGATGTGCCCTACGGCATGCCGCAGCCGGGCGGTCAGGGCATTGCCACGCAGCCGGTTGTGGACAATGCGCCGCGTCTGCCCGCCTCGGGTGAGGTGATTGGCACCGGTGAGACGCGTGTTGCGCTGCTTTTGCCACTAACCGGCGAAGGCAATGCCAGCCGCATCGCTGCCGAGCTGAAGAACGCCGCACTGCTTGCCATGGACGACGTCGGCCTGAACGCGCTTGAACTGGTGGTGAAGGACACGGGCGGGACCACCGAAGGCGCTGCAATCGCTGCCGGTCAGGCCTCCGCCGAAGGTGCCGCTGCCGTGCTGGGACCGCTCTTTTCGGCCAATGTGCGCGCCGCCGCGCCGCCGCTCGGCATGTCGCAGACCCCGATGATCGCGTTTTCCTCCGACCGTGGAGCGGCATCGCCGGGGGTCTATCTCAATTCGTTCCTTCCGCAGGGCGTGGTCCAGCGCACGCTTTCCTATGCCGCGGGTCAGGGCGTGCGCAGCGTGGTGGCGATCCTGCCCGAGGGGGCTGCCGGCGACATCGCAGAGGCCGAAGCGCGCCGCACCATGCTTTCCATGGGGGGTGAGGTGACGGCGGTCGCCCGCTATGCCTATGACAACATGTCAGTCTATGAAGCGGTGCAGGGCGTTGCCGATGCGGTGCGCGCGGCGGATGCCGTGTTCATCCCCGATGGCGGCACGAGCCCGGCCACCATCGCATCCACCATGACCGAAACCGGGATCGACATTTCCGGCAAGAAGCTATTGGGGACCGGGCAATGGACGAGCGCCAATCTGGCGGATCCTGCCCTTCAGGGCGCATGGTTTGCCGATACGGACCAGAGCCGCGTCAACGCCTACAAGCAGCGCTATCAGGCGCGGTTCGGTGCCGAGCCTTCGCTCACATCCGCGCTTGCCTATGACTCGGTTGTTCTGGTGGCCAACATCGCAAAGGGCGGCGGCGGGATCCAGCGTCACGCGCTTGAAACGCCGGTCGGTTTCAATGGCTATACCGGCCTTTTCCGCTTCCTGGGCGACGGCACGACCGAGCGCGGATACGCCATCTATGAGGTTCGGGAAGGCAAGGCCGAGATCATTGACGCGGCGCCGTCTCGGTTTGGGGGAGGCAGTTAGGCGTTATCGGGCCAGATCGGCGACAACCGCATCCAGCACGATCATGCCCTTCGGCGTCGCGCGCAGCCGGGTGTTGCCAACGGGCTCGACAAGGCCTTCCTCCTCCAGCACCGCAATGCGCGCATTGGAAAGCGCTCGCCCCGAAAGCGCTTCATAGCGTGGCAGGTCTATGCCCTCGACAAGCCGCAGCCCCATCAGCAGGAATTCATCGGCTTCCTCATCATGGGTCAGAACCTCGCCGCCGATCACGCCATGACCCTCGGTCTCGACGCGTTCGAGCCAGGTCTCCGGCATCTTTTCGGTGAAAGTCACATGGCGGCGGCCATCCTCGATGAACCGCCCATGGGCGCCGGGGCCGGCACCGACATATTCGCCATAGCGCCAGTAGACGAGATTGTGCCGGCTCTCCGCGCCCGGGCGAGCGTGGTTGGAAATCTCATAGGCCGGCAGCCCCCGCGCCGCCGTCACCTCCTGCGTGATCTCGTAAAGTCGTGCGGCATGATCCCCATCCGGCATGGCGAGCTTGCCGGCCTCATGGAGAAGCTGGAAGCGCGTACCTTCCTCGATGGTGAGCTGATAGAGCGAGAGATGATCAGCCGCGTGGCCGATGGCCTGTTCGAGCTCGCTGGCCCAGGCCTCCTCGCTCTGGTGTGGGCGGGCATAGATCAGGTCGAAGGAGAGGCGTGGAAAAATCTCGCGGGCAAGCCCGATCGCCTTCAGCGCTTCATCGACATTGTGCAGCCGTCCGAGAAATTTCAGATCCCGATCGTTGAGCGCCTGAACGCCGAGCGAAACACGGTTGACGCCGGCCGCGCGGTAACCGCGAAAACGGTCTGCCTCGACGGAGCTTGGATTGGCCTCCAGCGTCACCTCGATACCGTCCGGAACGCTCCAGTTGGTCGCAACGGCATCAAGCAGCGCACCGACGGTTCCGGGTTCCATCAGCGAGGGCGTCCCCCCGCCGAGGAAAATGCTGGTAACGGTACGGGGGCCGGTTCGCGCACGCATGGTGGCAAGCTCGCGCTCAAAGGCGGCGGCAAAGCGGGCCTGATCCACCGGCTGGTGGCGTACATGGCTGTTGAAGTCGCAATATGGGCATTTGGCCGCGCAGAACGGCCAGTGCAGATAGACGCCGAAACCCGGAGCCGTATCGAGTGGGATGATCACGCGGCGCCCAGCCTGGCGCGGGCGAATTTCTGGAAGGCGCGGGCGCGGTGGGAGAGGGCATGCTCGTCGCCGGGCTTCCAGCCATGCTTCTGTTCCGCGCTCATCTCACCGAAAGTGACGTCATGACCGAGTGGCTGAAACACCGGATCGTAGCCGAATCCGTCCGTACCGCGCGGCGGCCAGACCAGATGCCCTTCGGCTTCACCACGATAATACTCGGTCTCGCCGTCGGGAAAGCACAGGCATAGCGTCGCCACAAAGCGGCCGGTGCGCTTTTCCGGCGTGTCTGCGCCGGTTTCGGAGAGCAGCTTTTCCGTCTTCTCCATGGCCATCATGAAGTCGCGGCTGCCGTCGTCCTTGGTCGCCCAGTCGGCGGTGTAGACGCCGGGTGCGCCGTCCAGCGCATCCACGCAGAGGCCGGAATCGTCGGAAAGCGCCGGCAGGCCGGTGGCCGCGGCTGCGGCCAGTGCCTTGATGCGGGCGTTTTCCTCAAATGTCGTGCCGGTTTCTTCCGGCTCGGGCAGGCCGAGCTCGGCAGCCGAGCGCACCGTGTAGCCGAACGGGGCCAAAAGGTCTGAAAACTCGCGTAGCTTGCCCTTGTTATGGCTGGCGAGCACGAAGGTCTTGTTGTCGATCGGTCTCAAGTCAGTCCCCAGATGCGCGGTTCGGCAAATTCGAGCGAATTGCCGGAGGGATCGCGGAAATAGATCGAGCGGCCGCCGCCGGGCCACTCGAAATCCGCCTCGATGGCGATGCCGCCCGCTTCGAGATGCGCCTTCCAGCGGACAATCTCTTCGGCAGTTGCGGCAAAACAGAGGTGGCCCTGTCCGCGGGCACCATGCGGCGGCACGGGAAGCCGGGCGTCGGCTGCGGGCGATTCGGCGGTTGCCGCTGGATCGAACAGCAGAAGAACGGTCTGCCCGCAGCGAAAGAACACATGCCTGCCCTCGACCCTGGCGATCCGCTCCAGCCCAAGCGCTTCGCCGTAGAAGCGTTCGGCTTCGGCAAGATCGCTTACGTAGAGCGCGGCTTCAAGGATTGCCGAGGGTTGCATGGTTCGCTTTGCGCCAGTTCAGGAGATGGCCATCTTCTGCATGTCCACGAGCTTGGTGATACCCTTGCGGGCAAGCCCCATCAAGGCTGCGAACTCGTCTTCGGAGAAGGGCTCGCCCTCGGCCGTGCCCTGAATCTCAACGATGCCGCCCTTGCCGGTCATCACGAAATTGGCGTCAGTCTCGGCAGCCGAGTCTTCGGCATAGTCGAGATCGAGAACGGGCGTGCCGTTATAGATGCCGCAGGAGATGGCGGCGACATGATCTTTCAAAACCTTGTCGCGGCTGACCATCTGGCGCGCTTCCATCCAGGAAAGGCAGTCCGAAAGGGCGATGAAACCACCCGTTATGGCCGCCGTGCGGGTGCCGCCGTCGGCCTGGATCACGTCGCAGTCGACGGTGATCTGCTTCTCACCAAGGGCCTGCAGGTCCACGACCGAGCGGAGCGAGCGGCCGATGAGGCGCTGGATTTCGAGCGTGCGGCCGCCCTGCTTGCCGGAAGAGGCCTCGCGGCGCATGCGGTCGCCAGTGGAGCGCGGCAGCATGCCGTATTCCGCCGTCACCCAGCCCTGGCCGGAATTGCGCAGCCATGGCGGCACACGCTCTTCAAGGCTCGCCGTGCACAGCACATGGGTGTCGCCGAAGCGCACCAGACACGACCCCTCAGCGTGCTTGGAAAAGCCGCGCTCGAAGCTGACGGCACGCATTTCATCGGGTTCGCGTTTGGAAGGGCGCATGGGCGGTTCTCTCCAGAGTTATCAAGTATCGGCGGCTTGTAACTTTACGCATTCACGAACGCAAAGGAATTCCGGAAACCGGCGGAAAACCGGCCAGATACTAACCAAGAAGACTGTTGTTTTCATACTGGCCGCGCTTATATTCAGCTGATCAGAGGTCGTGAATGACGAAACCGGTCTTGGACAGAGAATTTCAGGAACATGCGCTGCAATCGCTGGATAGTCGGTCCCGCGAGATTTTTCGGGTTATCGTCGAAACCTATCTGAGAGATGGCGATCCGCTCGGCTCGCGCAATCTTTCGCGCATTCTGTCGACGCAGCTTTCCCCGGCCACCATCCGCAATGTAATGAGCGATCTCGAGCATTTGGGGCTCATCTATGCCCCGCATGTTTCTGCCGGTCGCATGCCCACGCAGCAGGGGCTGCGCTTTTTCGTCGATGCGTTCATGGAGATCGGCGATCTTTCCGATGATGAGCGCCGCATCATCGAAACGCAGGTCAAGGCATCGAGCAGCGGTCATTCGCTGGATCATATGCTGACCGAGGCAAGCCAGCTTCTCTCCGGGCTTTCGCGCGGGGCAGGTGTTGTTCTTGCAACCAAGTCCGAAGCGGCGCTCAAGCACATCGAATTCGTGCAGCTGGAGCCACGCAAGGGGCTGGCAGTTCTCGTTTCGCAGAACGGGGACGTGGAAAACCGCGTGATCGACCTTCCCGAGGGGGTCACCATATCCCAACTGCACGAGGCCTCGAACTTCCTCAATGCGCATATTCGTGGCCGCACACTGGCCGAAACGCGGGCCGAGCTCTCGCGTCTGCAGGAGGAAACGCGCGCCGCGCTCGACACGCTGTCGCAGGAGCTTGTGGAGCAGGGGCTTGCCGTCTGGGCGGGCGCCGAAAGCGGCCAGCCGGCGCGGCTGATTGTGCGGGGGCGGGCCAATCTGCTTGAAAACCTGACGGCCGAAGCCGATCTGGAACTCCTGCGGCGCCTGTTCGAAGATCTGGAAACCAAGGAAGGTTTGATCCAGCTTCTCGACATGGCTGAAGAGGGGTCCGGTGTGCGCATCTTCATCGGCTCGGAGAATCGTCTTTTCTCGCTCTCCGGTTCGTCACTCGTTGTGGCGCCTTATCGCGACCAGGAATCGCGTGTGATCGGTGCGCTGGGCGTTATTGGCCCCACGAGGCTGAATTACGCCCGCATCGTGCCGATGGTGGACTATACCGCGCAGATCGTGGGGCGTTTGCTGCGCTGAGTGAGACTGGCGGGGAGAAATCACCGGACCAAGCATCAGGCCACCCCCTTGATTTTGCCGGCGCGAACCTCGATATCGGGCGCAATATTCGAACAATTCTAAAACCATAGACGGACTGACATGACCAATCAGGCTAAGGACAACGAACAGGCCAGAACCGAAGCGGCAGAGGACCCGAACGTGAAGGCGTTCGAGGAGAACGCCGGCGAAGAGGCGGTTTCGGAAGAAGACGTCCTGGTAAGGCTGGCCAAGGAAAACGAGGAGCTGAAGGAACGCGCCCTTCGCCTCGCCGCCGAGATGGAGAACCTGCGCAAGCGCACGGCGCGCGATGTTACCGAAGCGCGCAGCTATTCGATCGCCGGATTTGCCCGCGACATGCTGACGGTTTCGGACAATCTGCGCCGCGCGCTCGAGGCGGTGCCGGCGGAGGCGCGCGCCGCCGCTGACAGCGGCCTTTCCTCGCTGATGGAAGGCGTCGAGATGACCGAGCGCTCCATGCTCTCTACGCTGGAGCGACATGGCGTGAAGCAGATCGACCCGAAGGGCGAGCGCTTCGATCCGCATTTTCACCAGGCGATGTTCGAAGTGCCGGATCCGGCAACCCCTGAAAACACCGTCGTTCAGGTGGTGCAGCAGGGATATGTGATTGGCGAGCGTGTTCTGCGCCCGGCCATGGTGGGTGTTGCCAAGGGCGGCCCCAAGGCGGGTGCTGTACAGAACGGCGAGAATGTTGCCGCCGAACCCGGTCCACCCAATCCGCAGGCCGAGCGCGACGCCTGACATCAAAACCGCTGCCCCGGTTCTGATCGCATGGCAGCGACAGTCAGGTCGCTGCTTGCTTCCTATTCATCGGCCCTTCGGCTATCCAGAGTGTGGAGGGCCAGATGGATCTGATTCAGCTTCTCGATTATGCCGGCGTGGCCGTGTTCGCGGCGACTGGGGCGCTTGCCGCCTCGCGCAAGGAACTCGACCTCATCGGCTTTGTCTTTCTCGCCGGGGTAACGGGCACCGGCGGCGGCACGCTGCGTGACCTTGTGCTTGGTGTGCCGGTCTTCTGGGTCGAAAACCACATTTACATCGTCGTCTGCGCCGTGATTGCGGTGCTGGTCTTTTTCGCTGCGCCGCTGGTGGAGTATCGATACCGGCTGCTCCTGTGGCTGGATGCGGCCGGCCTTGCGGCCTACTCGGTGCTGGGGGCCGCCAAGGGACTGGAGGCTTCCGGATCGGCCATCGTTGCGCTGGTCACCGGCATGCTGACGGCCACGTTCGGCGGTGTCCTGCGCGATGTTCTGGCCGGTGAACCCTCGGTGCTCCTGAGACCCGAGGTCTATGTCACGGCCGCTCTTGTCGGCGCGGGTGTGTTCACCGTCGCCGACCTTGCCGGAGTCGAGGGGGCGGTCGCAGCCCTGATCGCTGTCACAGCGGCATTTCTGGTGCGCGGCGGAGCTCTCGGATTTGGCTGGACAATCCCGCGCTACCGGTCGCGGCCCGGCCGCCCGCCCGAGGAACTAGAGTAGACCGGCCTGCTGCGCCTCGTAGCGCAGATCCTTTTGCGGGCGTGGGCCGATCTGCTGGATCACGAGACCGGCAGCGAAGGAGCCGAGACGGCCGCAGTCGCGCAGGCTGTGCCCGTTCGTGTAGCCGTAAAGGAATCCTGCAGCGTAGAGATCGCCGGCACCCGTGGTGTCCACCAGTTCGTCGATCTGGATGGCTTCGACGGGGATCGTCTCGTCATCCGTGATGATGATCGAGCCCTTCTCGGAGCGGGTGACGACAGCCAGGCGGGTGTCCTTGCGCATTGCTTCCAGAGCGCTGTCGAACGATGCGGTCTGATAAAGCGAGAGCAGTTCGTGCTCGTTGGCGAAGACGATGTTGACCCGGCCCGAGCGCATCAACTCCAGGAATTCGTCACGATAACGGTCGACACAGAACGGATCGGACAGCGACATGGCCACCTCGCGGCCCGCAGCATGGGCTGCGTCGGCGGTCATCCGGATCGCCTCCTTGGCGCGTGGCGGGTCCCACAGGTAGCCCTCGAAATAGGTTACTTTGGAGCCACTGGCCTTGTCTTCTTCGACGTCTTCGGGGCCGAGTTCAACGCAGGCACCGAGATAGGTGTTCATGGAACGCTCGCCATCAGGCGTGACAAAGATCATCGACCGCGCTGTCGGCGGGTGGCCTTCGAGCGGCTTCGTATCGAAGGCGACGCCCTGCGCGCGGATGTCGTGCGCGTAGATTTCGCCGAGTGTGTCGTTGGAGACCTTGCCGAAGAAGGCGGATTTGCCGCCAAGGCTGGCGATGCCGGCTGCCGTGTTTCCGGCGCTGCCGCCGGAGGCCTCGATGGCCTGCCCCATGCGGTCGTAAAGCAGCGTGGCGCGATCGACGTCGATCAGGTTCATCGCTCCACGGATGATGTCGTTTTCTTCCAGAAACGCTTCGTCGCAGCGGGCGATAATGTCGACAATGGCGTTGCCGATGCACAGCACGTCATATTCGCTCAAATTCAGATCTCCAGATATGCAAGGGAAGCGTTTTGGCTTGAAGCTCCGGGCGGTTTAGCGGTTTGGGCGCGATTTGCAAGTCATTGGTGCGGGGCATGCGCCTTGCACCGACGCGAAACCGACCCTATCTCGAAACCGCAGACAAACCTGAAAGGGCCTCAAAGCGCATGATCTTCGACGCGGCGCGCGCCGCCATAAGCCGTCTCTTTTCCAGCGAATTCCGTGGCGTGTTTTTCAAGACGCTGGGTCTGACGCTGCTGGTGCTTCTTGGCGTGTGGTTCGGCGCGAAAGAGCTGTTCGAGTATTTCGCGCTGCCCTGGTTCGACGCGTTCTTTCCCGATCTGCCGTCATGGCTTGGCTGGCTGAGTTTCGTTGCGGCGATTGCCGCAGGGCTTGGGCTCGCTGCCGGCCTTGCGCTTCTCATCGCGCCGGTAACGGCCGTGATCGCCGGTCTGTTTCTCGACGATGTGGCTGAAGTGGTCGAAAAGGAAGATTACCCGCAGGATCCGCCCGGAAAGGCGCTGCCGCTGGGTGCTGCGATCGCCACGTCGATCAAGTTTTTCGGTGTCGTCATTCTGGGCAACGTCGTCGCGCTTTTCCTGCTTCTGGTGCCCGGCATCAACATTCTCGCCTTCTTTCTGGTGAATGGCTATTTGCTTGGGCGTGAGTTCTTCGAGTTTGCCGCCATGCGTTTTCGCAGCGAGCCGGAGGCCAAGGCGTTGCGCCGCCGCCATGCGGGCACGATCTTTCTGGCCGGCCTAGTGATTGCGGGCTTTCTCGCCGTGCCGATCCTCAACCTGCTGACCCCGCTTTTCGCCGCAGCCATGATGGTGCATCTGCACAAGATGATCTCGCAGGAAGATGCAGCTCGCGCTGGGCAAAGTGCAGGGCTGCGCGGGTAGTCGAAGCGAGCGATCAGGCCTGCGGCGCCAGCTCCATAAGCGGAGCAGGCATCTCGCTTGTCTTTTCTGCCGATTTACAGATGTCGGCGATAACGCAGGCCGGGCAATCGGGTTTGCGTGCCTTGCAGACATAGCGCCCGTGCAGGATCAGCCAGTGATGGGCGTGGCGCATGAATTCGGCCGGTATAATCTTCACCAGCGTATCCTCCACCTGTTCCGGCGTCTTGCCGGGAGCAAGCCCGATGCGATTGCCGATGCGCAGGATATGCGTGTCGACGGCATGGTGGGCTGACCGAACGACATGTTGAGCACCACATTGGCCGTCTTGCGGCCCACACCCGGCAGGGTAACGAGGGCCTCGCGGCTGTCGGGCACCTGCGATCCGTGATCGCGGATCAGCGCCTCGCTGAGCGCGATGACGTTCTTTGCCTTGTTGCGCCAGAGCCCGATGGTGCGAATGTATTCGCCGACCTTCTGCTCGCCGAGTGCCAGCATCTTCTCCGGCGTATCGGCAACCTTGAATAGATCGCGCGTCGCCTTGTTCACGCCCGCATCCGTCGCCTGCGCCGATAGCACCACCGCAACAAGAAGCGTGAAGGCATTCACATGTTCAAGCTCGCCTTTCGGCTCTGGCCGCTGAACCGAGAAGCGACGGAAAATCTCGTGGATCTCCTCGGGCGAATAGACGGTTTTGCGTTTGCGGGAGCGGGCGGGTTTGCGGGGCGCGGCAATTTTCTTCTTGGGCTTTTCCATGGGCCTTCTATAATCGGGATCATGGCCGAAACAAACAGTGCAGACGCTCCCGTCTTTCAGGCGTTGCTGACGCCGTACCGCTCGCTGAGCATGCGCGGCTTTACAATTCTCATGGCGGTTCTGCTGCTCGTCTGGCTGACCATCGGTGCGGTGTTTCTGAAGCTCGGCGCCTGGCCGGTGTTCGGTTTCTTCGGGCTCGACATTCTGGCGATCTACGTGGCCTTCCGGCTGAACTATCGCGCCGCCCGTGTGCGCGAGGAAGTGCGGCTGTCGCGCACCAGTCTCGACATTCGCAAGGTGCCGCCCTCGGGCAGGGCCGAAGAGCACCATTTCAACCCGTTCTGGACGCGGTTTCGCATCGATCGGCACGATGAGATCGGCATCACCGGCATGGCGGTCGAGATGCGCGGCAAGCGCGTGGCGCTCGGCAGTTTCCTGAACCCGGACGACCGGGAGAGTTTCGCCGCCGCTTTCGGAGAGGCGCTCGCCACCGCCAGAGGCCGGTGAACTTGGCAGGAAACGGGTGGTTGACTGGCCCGAAACGCGGCATGGTCATGCTCAGGAAAAATGTCATGTGGCACCAGCGCGAAGGCGAGTGCCGGGAGTTAACACCATGAACGTGCAGACAGCCCTGTTGCAGCGCGATGTGACGCCGGAAGGCAGCGACTACGAGGTCGTGCGCCGGGTGATCGAGAAAATCAGCCTCGACTATCGGGACCAGCCCTCGCTGGAGGAAATCGCCGGTGAAGTGGGCGATACGCCGAACGGCCTGCAAAAACTGTTTACGCGCTGGGCAGGGCTTTCGCCCAAGGCGTTTTTGCAGGCAGTGACGCTCGATCACGCCCGCAGACTGCTCGATTCGGGCATGCCGCTGCTCGATGCGGCACTGGAGCTCGGCATGTCCGGGCCGGGGCGCCTGCACGACCTGTTCGTGACGCATGAGGCGATCTCGCCCGGTGAATACAAGGCGCGGGGCGCGGGCCTCACCATGCGCTACGGGTTTCATCTCTCGCCCTTCGGTCAGGCGCTTGTCATGGTGACGGAGCGCGGTCTGGCGGGGCTTGCCTTCTGCGATCCGGGCGATGAGCGCGCGGCATTCGAGGATATGGCGTCACGCTGGCCGAACGCCGATTACGAGGAAGACATGGCGGCCACCGCACCCTATGCGGCGCGGGTGTTCGATCCGTCGCGCTGGCGCGCGGAAGAGCCGCTGCGTGTGGTGCTGATCGGGACAGACTTCCAGGTGCGGGTCTGGGATGCGCTTTTGAAGATCCCGATGGGCCGGGCCTGCGCCTATTCCGATATCGCCGAGCGGATCGGCAAACCCACGGCGTCGCGCGCCGTTGGTGCAGCGGTGGGAGCGAACCCGGTTTCCTTCGTGGTGCCGTGCCATCGCGCGGTCGGCAAATCCGGTGCTGACGGGCTATCACTGGGGTCTGACCCGCAAGCGCGCCATCCTTGGCTGGGAGGCAGGGCAACTCTCTCAGGCCGATTGATGCGGCTCTCTTCCCGGAAACCTACAGATTGTCCCGCCTGACTGTGGAATGAACGAGTTTGTTGCCAGATTATTGATGGAGCATCGGAATAACCGAAAACCGGATTCCACTTTTCGGCCCAATGCTCTACGTTCCCGCGCAAATCTGCGTGGGAGTGTGCTTTGATCGTCATCATCGGTTCCATCAATCTCGATCTGATCGCTACCGTTCACCGTCTGCCCAAGCCGGGCGAGACGGTGCCGGGCGACACGTTCGTCACCGCACCGGGCGGCAAGGGGGCAAACCAGGCGCTGGCCGCCAGGCGTGCCGGTGCCAGCACCCGCATTGTCGGGGCCGTGGGCAATGATCCGTTTGCCGGCGAGGCGCTGGAGCTTCTGAAAGCGGCGGGCGTCGATCTCTCCGCCGTACATCAGGCCGAAAGCGCCACGGGCACGGCGCATATCCTTGTTGACCGCGAGGGCGAGAACACCATTGCGGTGGTGCCGGGCGCGAATGCCGACGTTCTGCCGGGGCATGTGGCGCAGGCAGCGCTCGCGGCCGGAAACCACGTGCTCCTGCAACTCGAAATCCCCATCGAAACGGTGGCCGCCTCCATCGAGGCTGCGCGTAAGGCCGAAGCGATTTCCATTCTCAACACGGCGCCCTATCGGCCAGAGGCGAGGGACCTCCTCGCAGGGGCCGATTATGTTGTCGCCAACGAGACCGAGTTCGATCTCTATGCCGATGCGCTCGGGCTTGACGGCGAGGATCGCCGAGCCCGCATGAAGGCATTCGCCGCCAAAACAGGCCGCACCGTCATCGTGACGCTGGGCGGTGAAGGCGCGTGGGCTGCGACACCTGATGACTTTGTCACCTGTCCTTCGATGAAGATCACCCCCGTCGATACTGTCGGCGCGGGTGACACTTTCTGCGGCTACCTGGCTGCTGGACTGTCCGAGGGGCTCGACCTTGATACCGCACTGCGGCAGGCAACGGTGGCCGGAGCGCTCGCCTGCCTGAAGCCGGGCGCGCAGCCGGCCATCCCGCTTCGCAGGGATGTCGACGCGGCGCGCGCGTGAGTGTGGCCTTCATCGGCGGCGCGGCTTACAACCGCGCGAGCCGTTCCGTCAGAAGCTTAAAGAAGCCGTCAGCGTCGATGTCGCGCATTACGAGAGCGTTCTTCGGCCGTTCGGTCACCTGCCACCAGTCGATCACCGTCATGCCCATGGTGAGCTCGGAGCCTGTCTCCACCGCCACATTGCATCTGCGGCCCCTGAAGAGGTCGGGCTGGAGCAGATAGGCGATGACGCAGGGATCGTGCAACGGGCCGCCGTCGGTGCCGTATTTTTCCTCGTCGAAACGCTCGAAAAATTCCAGCAGCTCGGCACAGGCGTCCCCGACCTTCGTTCCCAGATCGCGAATGGCTGCGATGCGGCTGCGTGTGGTGAGCGCCCTGTGCGTGACATCGAGCGGCATCATGACCACTGGAACGCCGGAGCGCAGCACCACATCGGCAGCATGCGGATCGACATAGATGTTGAATTCGGCCGTGGGCGTGACGTTGCCGCCCTCGAAGAAACCGCCCCCCATCAGCACGATTTCGCGGATGCGGGAGGCGATGCGCGGCTCACGGTTGAGCGCCAGCGCGATGTTGGTGAGCGGGCCGAGGGGGCACAGGGTGATTTCGCCCTCTTCATGCGCCATCAGGGTCTCAATGATGAAATCGACCGCATGCTGTTCCTGCAGGGGCATTTCAGGTTCGGGCAGGTCCGGGCCATCGAGCCCGGTGCGGCCGTGAACATGTTCAGCGGTGACCAGATCGCGGACCAGCGGGCAGATTGCGCCCGCAAAGACCTTCGTTTCGGGTTTGCCGGCCAGTTCGCAGATTTTGCGTGCATTCTTCTCGGTTAAGGCCAACGGAACGTTGCCGGCAACGGCGGTGATGCCAAGCACATCCAGCTCCGGACTGCCCAGCGCCAGTAATATGGCCAAAGCATCGTCCTGGCCGGGATCCGTGTCGATAATAATCTTGCGCGCTGCCGCCATGCAGTTGCTCCAGAATGCTTGAAACGCGGGTTTTGAGCGACCATATCAGTTGAGAAGAGGAAAATGCCAACCGGGTTTTTCTCTATCCACGTCGCTCTTTGAGGACTGTTTAAATGACGCGTATGACTCCTTTTTCGAATCCGCTTCTACTTGGGTTCGACAGTATGGAAAAAACGCTCGAACGCATTGCGAAATCGGGCGATGGCTACCCGCCTTACAATATCGAGCGCATCCGCGCGGAGAACGAACAGGGCGTGACGCTGCGCATTACGCTGGCCGTGGCAGGTTTCAGCGCTGATGATCTGGATGTCACGACGGAAGAGAACCAGCTCATTATTCGTGGCCGGCAGGCCGATGAAGGCGAGCGTGAGTATCTGCACCGCGGCATCGCCGCGCGCCAGTTCCAGCGCATGTTCGTGCTGGCGGAAGGGATGCGGGTTCTGAATGCCGAATTGAAAAACGGCCTTCTTTCCATCGATCTCGACCGCCCCGAACCGGAACGGCTGGTACAAAAAATAAACATTTCCGTGAAAGACTGACATACTGGTCTTATTCGGGAGGAAACCGGACGGGCTGACCCGTTTCGGAACCTTGGGCTCTTCAGCGGGTTGGTTTCATAGGGAAACGCCTGCGCTAAGGAGGCTTGCATGACCGAACATGAGCACAAATTCGCGATTACCCAGCAGCAGCTTGCCCATATCGGCGAAGGCGCAGTGGCTTACATGCGCGAAATGGACGCCGAGGATCTGCAGGGCAAGTTCCCCGGCATGCCGGACCTGAAGCCAGGCACACGGTTATGGGCGCTTTTCGGGGCCGATGGACAGCCGATCCTGCTGGCCGATGCACGCGACGCAGCGCTCGCAGGCGCGATGCAGAACGATCTGGAAACCGTCAGCCTCCACTGAGGCAGGGGCATTGAACAAGAGTGTCGGGGTGTGCGGGTGACTGCGCGCCCTGATGCATATCTGGCTCCGGAACGCTTCCGGGTCTTGACAGCAGAGCCAATCTTCCAGGCAATGGCAGCCGTGCCTTTCGCGCACCAGGATTGGAGGGGAGGCCATGCCGGTCAGCAAAACCAGATTTCCACTGATCGATGTTTGGGGCAGACCGGAGGAACGGGGCCGGCAGATAGGCGCTGCCTTTGGCGAGCGGATTGGCCGTACGCTTTCCCTTTACAGGGCGTATTTCGCGCGGCCCGTCGAAGAACTGCTTCCGGTGGCTGCTCATTTTCGCGGCGTTATCGGCGCGTTCGATCCCCACTACGCGGCTGAAATCGAAGGGATCGCCGAGGGCGCCGAGGTCGATCCGTTATGGGTCTACGCGCTCAATGCGCGCAGCGAGCTGCTAGCGGCCCTTTCGGCCTCTGAATGCACGGTGGTGCAATACACCGGAACGCCTTTTACGGGTCAAAACTGGGACTGGTCCGAAAAGCTTGAGGAACTGGTCGTTCTGATCCGTTCCGAGGATGAGCGGGGCAGGCGTTTCCTGACCATGACAGAGCCCGGCATTCTGGCCAAGGTCGGACTCAACGATGCGGGTTTTTGCGTGTGTCTCAATTTCCTGCCCACGCCGAAACCGACAAATGGCCTGCCCTCGCACGTGCTCCTGCGGGCCCTTCTGGACGCGGGATCCTGGGCAGACGTAGAAGAAACGCTTGAGCGTGCCGGCACCGGCCGGTCGCTGAACCTGCTGGTCGCAGGTGCGGACGGGCGCGGTATCAACATCGAATATGAGGGTGATGCCGCGCGGCGCATGGAGGCAGGAGGCACTGCCACGACCCACACCAACCACTACCTGACCTGCGATGCGCCTGTGGATGCCGAATTGCTGGAAAATTCGACGGCACGGCTAGACCGCATCCGCGCCCTGACGGCTCCCGGCTCGCCGACGGACCTTGCACGGCTCAAATCGGTCCTTTCCGATCAGGAGCACTCCGAGCACGCAATCCTGGCACCCTACAGGGACAGCGAAGGGTTCCTTGGCCGCAAGGGCACGGTCTGCACGATCGCGATGGATCTTGCCGAACGGCGTATGCATATCCGCCGCGGCAACGATCCGGCCAATCCGTTTCACCAGATACAGGTCGTCGAAAAGGAAACGGCCCTCTCCATGTGAGAAGGCCGTCTACGAAGAGGACCGATGGTCCTGCCGCCAAAAGCGCTGAGCGTTCAGGCGGCGTTGGAAGCCGGTGTCTGCGACAGGAAGCTGTGAATGGCAGCCGCGTCCTTGGTGCCGCGTATCTTGGCCGTATTGTCGGCATCGCGCAAAACGCGTGCGATGCGCGACAGTGCCTTGAGGTGATCGGCACCGGCCCCTTCGGGCGCAAGAAGCAGGAAAACGAGATCGACGGGCTGGTCGTCGATGGCCTCGAAATCGACCGGGGTCTCCAGGCGTGCGAACACACCGGTGATGCGGTCGATGCCGGGCAGTTTGCCGTGCGGAATGGCGACACCATTGCCGACGCCGGTGGAGCCCAGGCGTTCTCTCTGCAGAATGGTATCGAAGACTTCGCGTTCCGGTAGGCCGGTCACTGCGGCGGCCTTTTCGGCCAGAAGCTGCAGGAGCTGTTTCTTCGAATTGGCCTTCAGGGCGGGGATCACGGCCTTCTGGTCGATCAGATCGCTCAGATCCATGTCTATGCATCCTCTGCTTTGTCTGTTCGCCGGTCATGCTGCATGACCGGCGCTGAGGCTGGCACGGAACCTATGCGCTTGCCACTGCCGACGGATCAATCCAGCCGATGTTTCCATCGGCGCGGCGGTAGACAATGTTCACTTCGTTGTTTCCGGCATTGCGGAACACGAAGACGGGATTGTCCTTGGTGTCGAGCTCGATGACGGCGGAGGCGACAGACATGGTCTGCAGAGCCATCTTCGATTCGGCGACCACGGTGGGCGCGTAATCTTCCGGGACCTCTTCTTCATCTTCGGCCACCGGCGCCATGACGCGATACGCAATGTCCATCGGATCGACATTCTGGCCGTTGTTGTGGGATTTCAGCCGGCGCTTGTAGCGGCGCAAACGCTTTTCGATGCGCTCGGCGGCAGCATCGAAAGCGGATTGCGGCTCCTGCGCCTGGCCAGTGCCCTGCAACACCATGCCCGTGTCGAGATGGATCATACAATCGGCGGCAAAACGAGAACCCGACTTTTCAACCGTCACGCGACCGGCAAACCCACCATCGAAATACTTGTCGACGGCTTCGCCGATCCGCTCCTCAATACGCGAGCGAAACGCTTCGCCGATGTCCATATGCTTTCCGGAAATACGTAAGCTCATCTGAAAACAGACCTTTCCTGATCAGACACCGAACGAATCGAGTTTATACGTGTGGCTTGCATGTACAAGGTGCCGCGGCGGATTGTGATATAGTCGGCCGCGTATCCCTTCTTCGGTTGCTGGCACTGCGGACAAAAAGTCGAAGGCTCTCAAGGCCTGGTAGTCCATGCGGGCGGGCTTCTAGTGGCTTCCGCCGCCCTTGTCAATTCAACCCCGCGCGCAATCAGGCGCGCGTGCCCGCCGCGGCGAGCATCTTTTTCTCGCGGCGGCGCTGCACCGAAGAGGGAATATTGAGCGCTTCCCGGTACTTGGCCACGGTGCGGCGGGCGATTTCGATGCCCTCTTCGCGCAGCATATCCACAAGGGTGTCGTCGGAAAGCACGGCCGATGGTTTCTCGGCATCGATGAGGGCGCGAATGCGATCGCGCACGGATTCCGAAGAGTGCGCGTCGCCGCCGGACGCGGAGCCAAGCGCCGATGTGAAGAAGTATCGAAGCTCGAAGGTCCCGCGCGGGGTCATCATGTATTTGTTGACGGTTACGCGGCTCACGGTCGATTCATGCATCCCGATGGCTTCTGCCACAGTGCGCAGATTGAGCGGCCGCAGATGGCTGACACCATGAACCAGAAATGCGTCCTGCTGGCGAACGATCTCGGATGCAACCTTGAGGATCGTCTTTGCCCGCTGGTCGAGGCTGCGGGCGAGCCAGTTGGCGCTTTGCAGGCATTCGCTCAGGAACTGGCGCTCGCCTTCGCGGGCCTGGCTGGAAACCTGCGCGTAGTATGGCTCGTTGACGAGAACGCGGGGCAGGGTCTCGGGATTGAGTTCCACCGCCCAGCTTCCATCGCTTGCCGCCCTGACGACGATGTCGGGCACAACCGGGTCTGCGGTGCCGCCCGAGAATGCCATGCCGGGCTTGGGGTCGAGCGCGCGAATTTCAGACAGCATGTCTGCGAGGTCTTCCGCATCGACGCCGCACAGGCGGCCAAGGGTACGGAAGTCGCGTTTGGCCAGAAGTTCCAGGTTCTCCACCATCGCCTTCATCGCCGGATCGTAGCGATCCTGTGCGATCAGCTGCAGGGCGAGGCACTCGGCCAGATCGCGCGCAAAGATGCCGGGCGGATCGAAGGTCTGGCAGGTGGAGAGCGCGGCATTGACGGCCTCGCGGGCCGCGCCGATGCGCTGCGCAAGTTCTCCGGTGTCAAGGCTGAGATAGCCCGCCTCGTCCAGGCCATCGGCGAGTTCATGGGCGATGAGCAACTGCGCCGGATCGGTGAAGGCCAGGGCTATCTGGCCGTTGACGTGGTCGCGCAGGGTAGGGGTGGCGGCCGTGGTGCTTTCCAGGTCGAAGGCCGTCCCGCTGCCGCTCTGGAGCCCGTTGCCGCCGGCCGATTTCCACTGTGCCGAAAGATCGGAGCTGATGCGCTCCTGCGTGCCCGGATCGTCGGGAAACAGGTTTTCCAGCGAGGAATCGAGCCTGTCCGATATGGATTCTGCGGTGTTCTCGCGTGGTTCTGGATCGTTTTGCCAGGTTTCGGCGCGTTCCTCGGCATTGTCTTCGCCGCGTTCCAGCAACGGATTGCGCTCGATCTCGGCGTCGAGGAAGTGCTCAAGCTCCAGATGCGTCATCTGCAGCAGCTTGATCGACTGCAGCAGTTGCGGCGTCATGACGAGCGATTGCGTCTGACGCAGATGGAGTTTTGGCGCAAGCACCATCACATGAGCCCCGATTGCGCCCGGCAGGGGTGCCGGGAGAAAACCGGATTCAATTGGCCCGACTTTTGCTTGTCAAGCTGAAAGAGGCAGATGGCTAAAGGGTGAAACCTTCGCGAGATAAAGACGGCGCACATCTGCATTGCCGACAATGTCGTTGGGCCGTCCGTGCGTGAGCACCTGGCCGGCATGAATGATATAGGCCCGGTCGATCAGTCCCAGTGTCTCGCGCACATTGTGATCGGTGATCAGAACGCCGATGCCGCGCGCGGTGAGATGGCGCACGAGCTGCTGAATATCGGTCACGGCGATGGGGTCGATGCCGGCGAACGGCTCGTCGAGCAGCATGAAGTTGGGTCGGCTGGCGAGCGCGCGGGCGATTTCCAGCCTTCGCCGTTCGCCACCCGAAAGCGCGACAGAGGGCGATTTGCGCAGATGGCCGATGTTGAATTCCTCAAGCAGCGCATCGAGGTTTTTGTCGCGTTCCTTGCGGCTTGGCTCGACGACTTCCAGGATGGCGCGGATGTTCTGTTCGACGGTCAGGCCGCGGAAGATGGAGGCCTCCTGCGGCAGGTAGCCGATGCCGAGCCGCGCGCGGCGATACATGGGCATTCCGGTCACGTCGTGTCCGTCGATGTGGATCGTGCCCTGATCAACGGGAACAAGGCCCGTGACCATGTAGAAGCAGGTGGTCTTGCCGGCGCCGTTGGGACCGAGCAGACCCACGGCCTCGCCCGCGCGCACACCGATGGAAACCCCGCTGACGACCTGGCGGCCCTTGTAAGCCTTGGTGAGACCGCGCGCGATCAGCGTGCCCTTGTAATTGGGCAGCTTGCCGCTCGCCGGATTCTCTGCGGCGGGCTCTTTCGCCGCCCGCTTCTTACGCAACTTGGAAATCAACGCGGATTACTGCCTGTTCTGGGAGCCGGGGGTGAGGAGCATCTTCACGCGGCCGCCCGAGCTGCCGCCTTTGCAGCCATCGAGCTTTGCCTGACCATTCTTCATCTGCACGGTGAGGCGGCAGCCGACGATGACGTTCTCGCCCTCCGAGAGGACAACCTCCTTGCCGGACAGAACGAGCACCTCGGTCGCCATGTCGAACGTGGCGCTGTCGCCGGTGGCAACCTGGTTCTCAGATTTCACGTAGACATTGCCGTCCACCTCGAGCCGGTCGATATTCGCGCTCCCTGTGGCTGCCGAGCCGCCATCCTTGAGATAGTAGACCTTCATGCGCCCCGCCTTAAGCAGGGTTGGCCCCTGCACGATGGAGACATTGCCGGAGAAGACCGCGACATTCTCGCTCTCGCGCACCTCAAGGCGTTCGCTCTCGATCTGGATGGGCTTGTCGCCGGAAAGCTGGAGGCCCGTCAGGCGGCTCTGGGAATCCTGCGCAAAAGCGGCAGAAGACAATCCCGCCAGAAGGAGCACGCCAGAGGCGAGCCTTGAAAAGCTTCCGATGCGCATTGTGTTCCTCTCCGTTGCCTGGCCATCGCGCCGGTGACCGTGGTTCAGTTTCCCGTTGCCGACGCTGTGTCGCGAAGCCGCGACGGGTCGATTGTAACGCGAACGCGTTTATCGAATACAAACACTTTGCCGCCGTCTTCCGCCGCGAAGGAATCGGCTGCAATCTTCGTTCCGTCAAGCTCGATTTCCACGGGCTTGGAGGAGGCGAGGCTGCTCTTTTCGATGTCGATTTCGGCGGAATCGAGGGTCGCAACAATGCCGGAAGTGGTGCGTAGCGAAATCTTGCTGGTGATGTCCAGACGGTTGTTGCCGCGATCGTAGATGCCGTCGCTTGCCTGGATCGTCGCGAAATTGTCGGCGTCGACCGGCACATGGGCGCGAATGCCCTCAAGCTCGATGACATCTTCGCCGCCCAGCTTCTGACGCGCGCGCTCGGCAGTCATCTTGTAAGGGCGATCGTCATTGGTGAAGCCATTCAGCTCCGGGCTGGACATGACCAGCGAACCGCCTTCGATCGACGCGCTCGCCAGATCTATGGCGCCGCGCGTGCCCGAGAAGATGTAGGAATATCCGGCAAACACGACGGTGATGACAAGCGCCGCCGCGGGGAGAACGCGTTTGAGAAGTCGCACGCGCTGCGAATGGCGTGATGCCTGCTCAAAGGCTTCCACACCGCGTTCGCTGCTGCGGATTGCCTGGCCGCGCCCGCTCTTCGCCGTACCGGCGCCGCTGTTGACAGGATTGCTCATCATATTTTTCCGCGTGTTCCGCAGCCGGTTACTCAAGTCGGTTACTCGGCCGCCTGGGCATGGCCCTTCCCGGATACAGCCAGCATCGTTCCGATTGGGAACGTACCATCCGTATGTCGGCGGAACACCGTCGCCGACCCCTCTCTAGATCTCCGTGCGTCCATCCAGATGCGCAAAGGACGATCTAAACAATTGAGGGAGCACCGGAATAATCCAAAAACCGGATTCTACTCTTCGGTCCGATGCTCTAGCCAATACTGCGTGGCCGGAAAACTCCAAGTCCTGAATTTGCCCCTCGCTTCTCACTTTCACCCCAATATGGCTATTTTTGGATTAACGACAATGATTTAAGCGCAATTTTTCCAGCTTTTGTGTCCAGGATGCGTGCTTGTTGCAGAATCTTGCACAAAGGCGGTGGCTCCGAACTGGCCTTTGCACTAAAAGGCGCTTGGTTTGGACCGAATTTTCCGGTGAAAGCGAGGCTGTCATGTCCATTCGAGCGGATGAACTCATCGACCGTCGGCGATTGCGGCGCAAGCTGACGTTCTGGCGGGTCGTGGCCTTTGCCGTCATCGTGCTGGCGATCGCGTTCGCGACACGGCAGATCATGGCAAGCGCGGTGGATGTTTCCGCGAACCATATCGCGCAGGTCAAGATTTCCGGCACGATCTTCGAAGATGACGAACTGCTTGAGCGGCTTGAGCGTATTCGTGAAGCCCCATCAGTAAAGGGCGTGATCCTGACGATCGATTCGCCCGGGGGCACCACAGCCGGCGGCGAGGCGATCTACGAAGAGGTGCGTCGTCTGGCCAGTGAGAAGCCGGTGACGGCTCAGGTGGGCACGCTTGCGGCCTCGGCCGGTTACATGATCGCCAGCGCCACCGATCACATCGTCGCGCGGCAGTCCTCCATCGTTGGCTCCATCGGCGTCCTGTTCCAGTATCCCGACGTCAGCGGGCTGATGGACAAGCTCGGCGTGAAGCTGGAAGAGATCAAATCCTCACCGCTCAAGGCAGAGCCTTCGCCGTTCAAGCCGACCAGCGACGAGGCGCGCGCCATGATCCGCGCCATGATCCTCGACAGCTATGACTGGTTCGTCGATCTCGTGACTGAACGCCGTCCGCTTTCGCGCGACGAGGTCCTGAAACTCGCCGACGGATCGGTCTTCACCGGTCGCCAGGCGCTTGACAACAAGCTGGTGGACGGGCTCGGCGGTGAGCGTGAAGCAAAGGAATGGCTGGTCTCCAAGGGGCTCAGCGACGATCTCGACGTGGTCGAATGGAAGAAGCGCGAAACGGCGAGCAGCCTTTTCCTGCCCGAGATTGCCTCGCGTTTTCTGGGCGTGCCGCAAGGCGGTGCCGACATCCTGCGTGAGCTTGGCGCCGACCGCATCTTCCTTGACGGTCTGCTATCGGTCTGGCAACCTGAAATGAAAAGGTTGACTGACTAAAAAAGCAAACAAAATCATCTTTGTGTCAGAGACAACCGGCGACAAACAGGGCAACTCAGCGGCGGAAAAGAACCCATGATCAAATCAGAGCTCGTGCAGACGATTGCCAATCGCAATCCGCATCTCTATCTCCGTGACGTGGAAAACATCGTCAACGCGATCTTCGAGGAAATTTCCGACGCGCTCGCGGAAGGAAACCGCGTGGAATTAAGAGGTTTCGGTGCGTTTTCGGTGAAAAACCGCCCGGCCCGCACGGGGCGCAATCCACGCACCGGCGAGTCCGTTGAGGTAGAAGAAAAGTGGGTTCCCTTCTTCAAGACCGGCAAGGAACTGCGCGAACGCCTGAACGCGGAGAAGGACCGGTAAGTCTTCCCTGAAGCATCTTCCAGATTAACAGTGGGTTGAAATGGCCAACCGCATCATTCTCGTACTTGTTCTCGTGCCGTTGGCAGTGATCATCGTTGCGCTGGCCGTAGCCAACCGCGCCCTGGTTCCCTTCACGATCGACCCGTTCAACCCAGGCAATCCTGCTCTCACCGTTCACTGGCCTCTGTTCGCCTATCTTTTTGCCTCTGTGGCACTCGGCATGGTGGTGGGCAGCCTCGCCACCTGGTTCCGCCAGGGGCGCTACCGCCGCGACGCGCGGGAACGCAGGAAAGAGGTCGACAAGCTGCGTCAGGCCCCGGCGGCTGCCGCCAGCAATGCGCCGCAGATCAAACATTCCCCTTCCTGAAACCTGCCGGGCAGGCGCGAGCTTCGCTGACGCTTTGTTGCCTGCGGGGCGCGGCTGTGGCAGAAGCGCGGGCATAGTTGCCCAGTGTCGGAGACCCGATTGAAGCCTGTGCGCGCCAAACGCCGGAACGATGACCGGCGCAGCCCGAAGAAACAGACAGCTCCGCGTGAAAAGCCGCAGCGCCAGCCCGAGCCGAGCGCG
>NZ_BAMP01000065.1 GCF_000615975.1 Nitratireductor aquibiodomus NL21 = JCM 21793
GGTTGCAGCAGACCGTGTACGGCGTGCGATCGACCGGTCCATCGCGGCGGTGCGCGAGGGGGCGGTGGGCGGCTCCACACCGCTTGGCCGCCTCGTCGGGATGCTCGACGCGGAAGACCCGCAGGTCAGCCTCGGCGATATCCATGCCATCATGCTGGGCATGATTGCCGGCTTCACGCCCACCAATCTTCTGGCGAGCGGCAATTGCTTGATGTCGTGCTTTCCAGACCCGAGGCGCGGCGGGCGGTGGAAGAGGCGATCGCAGCCGGCGACAATGCACGTCTCGAACGCGCCATCCTTGAGGCGATGCGCTTCAAGCCCATCTGGGTCGGCCCGTTCCGCTACACGGCGCGCGATGCGGTGATTGCCAAAGGGACGCGGCGGGAACGGAAGATAAAGGCGGGCACAACAGTCATGCCGGCGACACTCTCGGCCATGTTCGATCCTGCGGCGGTGCGCGAACCGGAGCGCTTTGACATGGACCGGCCCGCGCGGGACTACATGGTCTTCGGTTACGGCATTCACCAGTGCATCGGTGCGGCGATAGCCCGGATTCAGATTGCCGAGTGCTTTCGCGCGCTCTTCTCAAAGCCCGGGCTGCAGCGTGCCGGCGGGAAAGAGGGGCGCCTGAAGCGGCTCGGAGCCTATCCCGAAAGCCTCATGGTCTGTTTTGATCCGGCCCCGCTTTCAAGGACGGTCGAACACGCCATGGTGACGGCGGTGATCCCCTGCGCCAGGGATACCCCGATGGCTGCCTTGCGCGCGAAGGTCGACGCGCTCGGCAATCCGGTGGGCGAGGCAATGAAGAGCGCGCTGGACGAAAGCGGCGTGATTCACTTCGCCAGCATCGCCGTGATCGACGGGCAGGGCGATGAGGCGGCGAAGAGCGCCGGCCATCTGGTCATTGAACTGTCGGGCGACGGCACGAAGGGCGATGTCGTGGATGCCTTTGTGAACGCCACCGAACCCGTGTTGCGCGATCTCCTTGCCATGGCATGCGGAACGACCGGGCACCGGCCTGCCGGTGTGCTCATCCGTGAGAGCGCGCTGGATATCTCTCCGACCTTCGGCAGCGATGCCGGGCTCGTGTTCTCGGGCGCGCCCGGTCATTCGGTGCAGCGCATCCGGGCAGAGGCGGAACTGGAGGAGGCCGCGCGTGCGGAAATCGCAGCGGTGCCTGACGGTGCCGAGGCCGGTGCAATTCTTGATCGGGTAAGGCAGAAGCTCATGGGCGATGGCCGCTTCGACTGGGCATTCGAGCCCGCCGAAACGCTTCTGGAGAAACCGGCAGGCAGTGTTGCCAGCGCGGTGAAGCGCACATTGCGCGCGCCGAAGGTTCTGGTGACGGTCACCGTCACGCTCCTCATTTGCCTCGCCATCACCTATTCGCTGGTGTTCGGCTATGCACCCGGCTTCTTTCGCAATCTGCTGATCGTCGGCACCTCCATCGTACTCACCCTGATCGGTGTCACAATGCTTCTCGCCTTCATGGGCGGGCTTCTGACCCTCTATCTGCGGCGCCTGGAAAAACGCGATGTTCCGATCGACCGGAACGCGGACCTGGCGCTTCTGGAAGAGATCGCAAAGCGCGAGAACCACCTGGCGCAAAACCACCTGACAGCCGTATCCACACTGAAGGGAGGCTGGCTGAGGCGTCTTTCGCTCCGGCTCTCCTTTTACCTGATCTCGATCATGGCGCGGCAGGTGTTCCGGCCCGGATATCTCGCCGACATCAACACGATCCACTTCGCCCGCTGGGTGCTGCTGCCGGCAACGAAACAGCTTGTCTTCCTGAGCAATTACGGCGGCAGCTGGGAGAGCTATCTGGAGGATTTCATCACCAAGGCCCATGCCGGCCTGACCGGGGTCTGGAGCAATACGGCAGGCTTTCCCAAAACGCGCATGCTGTTCCGTGACGGGGCGACCGATGGCGACCGTTTCAAGCGCTGGGCGCGGGCACAGCAGGTGCCGACGCTCTTCTGGTATGCGGCCTATCCCGGCCTCACCACCAGCCGCATCCGCATCAATTCGCTGATTCGCAGTGGGATAGCGAAAGCGGAAACCGAAAGCGAAGCGCGCGACTGGCTGCGGCTCTTCGGTTCGCAACCGCGCCCGCGCGATACACTTGAAACCGAAGAGATCCAGTCGATCTTCTTCGGACCCCTTGGCCCGCTCGCGAAAGCGGAAATGCTCGCCTTCCATATCCCGGCGGACCTGCCGTGCGCTGCGCGGCGGGAGTGGTTGGCGTTTTTGCTGGAATGCACCAGTTTCGGCAATCAGCTTCCGCCCGAGCGGGCCATGATCACCCTTCTTGGGCCGGAAGGGCTGAGACGGCTGGGCCTTGGGGAACGCCCGGGCGATGACCGCCTGGACGGATTTCCGGCCGCCTTTCGGCAGGGCATGGCGACTGAGGCGCGCAGTCGCGTTCTCGACGATATCGGCAAGAGCGCGCCGGAGCGCTGGGCCTGGGGCTCGCAGGAGAAACCGGTCGATGTGGCTGTCATCTGCTATGCGGGCAGTTATGAAACGCTCGATACGGACATCCAGTCCCTGCTGCATGCAACGGACAAAGCCGGCGTGCGGCGCGTTGCGCAGCTACCGCTCGAGATCAGGAGAGAGGGCAGGCACGCTGTCGAGCATTTCGGGTTCGCCGACGGCATATCCCAGCCCATCGTGCGCGGCACGCCGCGTGCAAACGGGGGCACGTCGTCCATGCACCTCATTGAACCCGGCGAGTTCGTGCTTGGCTATCCGGATGAGAATGGGTTCTATCCGCCCTCTCCAGCCGTCGCCGAAGCCGAAGACAGCGAGGGCATACTCCCGGCGCTGGAGACCGGAGATGCAGCGCCGCTCTTCGGCAGGAAGGCGACCATGCGCGATTTCGGGCGCAATGGCAGTTTCATGGTGATCCGCCAGCTCGAGCAGCATGTTTCGACCTTCAACACCTATTGCCGGCACGCGGCGGAGGCGCTGCGCACCGAGACGGGCAACGCCGCGGTCGATTCGAAGTGGATCGCGGCCAAGATGGTCGGGCGCTGGCAGGACGGCACCTCGCTGGTGCGCAATCCCAATGGCCGCCCGGACCGTGAACCCGACAACGACTTCACCTTCGCCGCCGAAGATCCGCAGGGGCTCCATTGCCCGCTTGGCTCGCATGTGCGCCGCTCGAACCCCAGAGACTCGCTCGGGGACGATCCCGAAACCCAGCTCAGGATCAACAACCGCCACCGCATCCTGCGTTGCGGCCGCACCTATAAAAACGGTCAGGAAGCGGGGCTGCTTTTCATGTGTCTCAATGCCGATATCGAGCGGCAATACGAGTTCATGCAGCAGAGCTGGGTGTCGTCATCCTTCTTTCAGGGGCTGACGGACGAGAAGGATCCGACCATTGGCGCCAATGAAGGCAAGGGGCGTTTTTCCATCCCGATGGATGAGGGGCGGCTGGTTCTGCGTGATCTGCCAGGCTTCGTGACCACGCGCGGCGGCGGCTATTTCTTCATGCCGAGCCGGTCGAGCCTGCGTTATCTCCTGTCCAGATTGTGATCACTCGTCGTCCAGGTGGACGATCTCCTGAAGGCCCGCCCGCGAGACCAGCCTGATGGCGCCGCGCCTGATGGCAATCAGGTCTTCGTTGCGCCAGGCATTGAGCATCTTGTTCACGGATTCGCGCGTCGCGCCGAGAAAGGCGGCGAGCTCGGACTGGGAAATCCTGATCCAGCCGCCATCGTCGGCGAGCCTGTCGCCGAGCAGGAGAAGGCGTTTGGCAAGCCGCGCTTCCACCTTGAGCAGCGCCTGGTCATTGCGTTCATTGCTGACCCAGCGCAGGCGTGCGCACAGGAGTTCGATCATCGTCAGCGCCAGCGAGGCATCTTCTGCGAGCTTTCGCATCAGCTGCGTTCGGCTCAGCGATACCAGTTCGCAATCGGTCAGGCAGATGGCGCTTGCTGTTCGGGCACCGCCGTCGAGCGCGCCGATCTCGCCGATGAGGCTGCGCGAAAGCTCGATATTGGCGACGAGCTTGCGGCCGCTGATGGAATAGGTGGAAATCTCCACCGTGCCCGACACGACGCCGTAGATTCGGTCTGCCGGGTCTTCATGCATGAAGAGATAGTCGCCTGCCCTGTAGCGCTCGGGACGGCAGTGGCTGAACAGCGTCTCAAAGTGCGCCGGACACAGATTGGCCGCCTCCCTGGGCGGCGTGCTCTCCCGTGCGATTTGCGGTGTGTCCGAGTTTTCCAAGAGAACCCACGCAGGCTTGCGATTGTTATGCTTGATAATGATTTGCGCCACCGCATCCGTCAACGCAGCACGCATGCGCCGCGAGGCCCGGCTGGCGTTCCTCTGCATCCGCAAGCCTGCCGCAGGGACGCGGCGTGCGATGCACTCTATGCATACACACCGTTGTGTGGCCGACCGTCGGGGTGCCCTGATGCTTCGGGTGGATTGCCTCGGCTTTTAGGTAATTTTGTTTCTAAGGATAGTGCATACCAGCGGGGATTGTTGCGCATTTCTTGCAACCTTTGGGAAATGCACCCAAAAGCGTTTGACGTATACGGCATTTCGTTGCCAAATGCCGCCTCTCTCATCCTTTGGTTGGATGACAAGCAAGCAAGAAAATGGGAGTGCGGGAAATGTTGAAATCCCTGGTACGGCCGCTGCTCGCGGGCACAATTCTGGTGTCGTCGGTGATGGCAGCCTCTGCCGTTACATATGTGCGCGGCAATGATGGCGATCCGGAAACGCTGGACCAGCACAAGACGTCGCTGGTGGCTGAAGCCCACCTGATGCGCGATCTCTACGAAGGCCTGGTTGTCTATGATGCCGGCGCCAAGATCATTCCAGGCGTGGCCGAGGAATGGAGCGTTTCCGACGACGGTACGGTCTACACCTTCAACCTGCGCGAAGACGCTAAATGGTCGAATGGCGACCCGGTCGTGGCCGAGGATTTCGTCTTCTCACTGCGCCGCATCATGACGCCGGACACGGGCGCGAAATACGCAAACATTCTCTACCCGATCAAGAACGCAGAGGCGATCAACAAGGGTGAGATGGAACCCGATCAGATGGGTGTGAAGGCGGTCGACGACCGCACGCTCGAAATCACGCTCGAGCAGCCGACCCCGTTCTTCCTTGAGCTTCTCACGCACCAGACCGGCCTGCCGGTGAACCCGAAGGCTGTCGAGGCGCATGGCACGGATTTCGTGCAGCCCGAGAACATCGTCACCAACGGCGCCTATAAGCTCGTTTCCTTCACGCCGGGCGACAAGATCGTCATGGAGAAGAACGAGAACTTCCATGATGCCGACAGCGTTCAGATCGACCGCATTGAATACATTCCGTTCGAGGATCGTGCCACCTGCGTGCGCCGCTTCGAAGCGGGAGAGGTTATGAGCTGCTCCGATCTGCCGACCGAGCAGATCAAGTCCATGAAGGAGCGTCTGGGCGATCAGGTCCGCATTTCGCCCTATCTCGGCACCTACTATTACTCGCTCAACATGAAGCGCGAAGCGATGTCGGATCCGAAGGTGCGTCAGGCGCTTGCCATGGTCATCGACCGCGAGTTCCTGGGCGACGAGATCTGGGCCGGCGCGATGCTGCCCGCTTACTCGCTGGTTCCGCCCGGCATCGGCAACTATGAGGGCGGCGGTTCGCAGGCAGACTGGGCCGAGATGTCCCTGCTCGACCGCGAAGACAAGGCCATCGAACTCATGAAGGAAGCAGGCTATGGGCCGGACAATCCGGTCACGGTCGAGCTTGCCTACAACAACTCCGAGAACCACAAGAACACGGCGACCGCGATTGCCGACATGTGGAAGCCGCTTGGCGTCAATGTCGAATTCAATGTCCGCGACCTGTCCGCTCACTATGCGAACCTGCGCGACCAGAAGGATTTCGACGTGGCGCGCGCCGGCTGGATCGGCGACTACTCCGACCCGCAGAACTTCCTGTTCCTGGTCGAGAGCGACAACACCGGTTTCAACTACGCTCAGTACGAGAACCCGGACTATGACGCACTGATGGACAAGGCCGCTGCCGAGACCGATCTGGTCAAGCGGGCCGACATCCTGCGTGAAGCCGAAGCGATGTTCATGGCTGACATGCCTTACATCCCGCTTCTCTTCTACTCGTCCCTGTCTCTGGTGTCGCCCAAGCTCAATGGCTGGGAAGACAACATCCAGAACGTCCATGGGACGCGCTTCATGAGCATCAGCGAGTAACAACAGCGTTCGATATCCCCGCCCGGTCCTTCAGAGGGCCGGGCGGCATCGAACCAGCATGAGAGTTGGTAGCGATGCTCGGTTATGCCGTGCGCCGTCTTCTCGGCGCGATTCCGACCCTGTTCCTGATCGTCACTTTCGCCTTCTTCCTGATGCGGGTGGCGCCGGGCGGCCCCTTCGACCGCGAGCGCACGCTGGAAGCGAAGGTCCTGGAAAACCTGAACCGTGTTTTCCACCTCGATAAGCCTGTCTGGGAACAGTATTTCTATTATCTCGGCAATCTCGCCCGTGGCGATCTGGGGCCGAGTTTCATCTATCGCGATTTCTCCGTTCAGCAACTGCTCGGCAATGGCCTGCCCGTGTCCATCCAGCTCGGTGGCATGGCCCTGCTCGTCGCGCTGCTGATCGGCTGCGTGCTCGGCAGTATCGCCGCGCTGCGCCAGAATTCATGGATCGACTATTCGGTCATCGCGGTTGCCACATTCGGCATCACCGTGCCGAACTTCGTGGTCGCCCCGCTTCTGTCGCTCATTTTTGGCGTGTGGTTCAGCCTGTTGCCGGCCGGCGGCTGGAACAGTCCTGAATCCATGGTGCTGCCCGTCATCACGCTCGCCCTGCCGCAGGTGGCAATCATCGCCCGCCTGATACGCGGCTCTATGATCGAGGCGCTTCGCTCCGACCATGTGCGCACCGCGCGTGCCTATGGCCTGCCGACGCGCATGATCGTGGTCGTTCATGCGCTGCGGGCGGCCTGTCTGCCGGTGATTTCCTATCTGGGGCCTGCCGCAGCCGCGCTTCTGACGGGTTCCGTGGTGGTGGAAACCATCTTCGGCCTGCCGGGCATCGGCCGTTACTTCGTTCAGGGCGCCCTGAACCGCGATTACACGCTGGTCATGGGCACCGTCATCATCATCGCCGTCTTCGTGGTGGTCTTCAATCTGATCGTCGACCTCCTCTATGCGGCGCTGGATCCGAGAGTGCGTTATGACTGACATCGCCACCGGCCAACTGCCGCCCGAGGGCGAGCTGCCGACCACCAGGAGCCGCTCGCTCTGGGAAACGGCTTTCATGCGGCTGCGCAGAAACCGCGCCGCCATGGCCAGCCTTTTCATCCTCATCCTGTTCGTGTTTGCGGGCATTTTCGGTCCGATGCTGGCGCCGCATCCCTATGCGCGCGTCTATTCGGACTTCGTGAAGGTGCCGGCCAGCCTCGAGCCCTATCCGCGTCAGGCTGAGATCGTGCCACTGGCCGAATCCGCCCTGTCGCGGGCGCGGCTTGAAACCAGCTCCATCGAGCTTGATGGCAACACGCTGCGCATCGAAGCAACATCCAGCCGCGAGATCGATCCGCGCGTGACGCGCTATCTCGACCGCTCGGATCTGTTTTCGAACGCCCGCGTGGTCGAGCAGGCGGGCGACAACAGGTCAATCGTCATGGAGGCGGACGTTCAGCGTCTGCGCTTCATATTCGGAACGGATGCGAACGGGCGCGACCTGTTCGCACGCGTGCTGATCTCGATCCGCATCTCGTTGATGATCGGCGCACTCGCCACCGGCGTGGCGCTGTTGATCGGCGTGATCTACGGAGCCACAGCCGGCTTCCTGGGCGGGCGCGTCGACAACATCATGATGCGCATCGTCGACATATTGTACTCGCTGCCCTTCACCTTCTTCGCCATTCTTCTCGTGGTGTTCTTCGGACGAAACGTCGTCCTGATGTTCATTGCCGTCGGCGCGGTCGAGTGGCTGGACATGGCGCGCATTGTGCGTGGGCAGACCATCGCGCTGAGACGGCGTGAGTTCGTGCAGGCGGCCGAGGCGCTGGGCGTAGGCTCTCGTGGCATCCTGAAGCGCCACATCATCCCCAACACGCTCGGCCCAGTGATCATCTACATGACGCTGCTGGTGCCCAAGGTCATTCTTCTGGAGAGCTTCCTCTCCTTCCTCGGCCTTGGCGTGCAGGAGCCGCTCACCAGTCTGGGCGTGCTGATCTCCGAGGGCGCGCGCAACATGCGCGGTGCGGCCTACATGCTGCTTTATCCGTCGCTGGCGCTCACAGCGCTCCTGTTCGCGCTCAACTTCCTGGGCGATGGCCTGCGCGATGCGCTCGATCCGAAGGACCGGTGACATGATGAAGCAGAACGAGGAACGCATCTTCGATATCCGCGACATCCGCGTCACCTTCGACACGCCCGATGGCGCAGTCGAGGCGGTGCGGGGCGTGGATATGCATGTGAACGCCGGCGAAACGGTCGCCGTCGTGGGCGAATCTGGATCGGGCAAGAGCCAGATCATGATGGCGTCGATGGGGCTTCTGGCCGCCAACGGCTCCGTCTCCGGTTCCGTCACCTATCGCGGGCAGGAACTCATCGGCCTGCCGCGCGCGAAGCTCAACAGGATCCGCGGCGCCAAGATCACCATGATCTTCCAGGAGCCGATGACCTCGCTCGATCCGCTCTACACGATCGAGCGGCAGATCTGCGAGCCGATCCGGGTGCATGGCGGGCTTTCGGCCGGGGCGGCGCGCCAGCGCGCGCTGGAGCTGCTTAAACTCGTCCACATTCCCGATCCCGAGCGGCGAATGAAATCCTATCCGCACGAGCTTTCGGGCGGTCAGCGCCAGCGCGTGATGATCGCCATGGCGCTCGCCAATGATCCGGACCTTCTGATCGCCGACGAGCCGACAACGGCGCTGGATGTGACCATCCAGGCCGAGATTCTCGGCCTGCTGGCCGAGCTGCAGAAGAAGCTCGGAATGGCTATCCTCTTCATCACCCATGATCTCGGCATCGTCGAGGCCTTTGCCGACCGCGTCTATGTGATGCAGAAAGGGCTCGTGGTGGAGACCGGCGGGACAGAAGACATTTTCCAGCGGCCGCAGAAGGATTACACGAAAATGCTGCTGGCCGCCGAACCGGAGGGCCACAAGCCGCCGGTGGGCGATGACCAGCCAATCCTGCTCGATGCCAGGGATATGTGTGTGACCTTCACCATCAAGGGCGGCTTCCTGTCCGGTCCGGGCTACGAGGTGAAGGCGGTGCAGAATGTCGGGCTGACGCTGCGCGCCGGCCAGACCATCGGCATCGTCGGTGAATCGGGGTCGGGCAAGTCCACGCTCGGTCGCGCGCTCCTGCAGCTTCTGCCGTCCGAGGGGCGAGTGGTTTATCAGGGCACGTCCATTCAGGGGTTTGACCGCGCGGCCATGCGACCGTTCCGGCGCAATCTGCAGATGGTGTTTCAGGACCCCTATGGCTCGCTTAGCCCCCGCATGACCGTGGGTGAGATCATCACCGAGGGGCTTCTGGTGCATGAGCCGAGCTTGTCCGGACGAGAGCGCGACAGGCGCGCCATTCAGGCGCTGGAGGAGGTTGGACTCGATCCATCCATGCGCAACCGCTTCCCGCATGAATTCTCGGGTGGTCAGCGTCAGCGCATCGCCATCGCCCGCGCGGTGATCCTGAAACCCACCGTGATCGTTCTGGATGAGCCGACATCGGCGCTCGACCGGTCGGTGCAGAAGCAGATCATCACCCTGCTCAGGCGCATCCAGGAGAGCCACAACCTGTCCTTCATCTTCATCAGCCACGATCTGGCCGTGGTGAAGGCGCTCTCCGACTATGCGATCGTGATGCGGTCCGGGAAGGTCGTGGAAGAAGGGCCGACCAGCGAGGTCTTCGACAATCCACAGAGCGAATACACGAAGGATCTGATGGAAGCAGCCTTCAATCTTCGGGAAGTCCTGAACCGGCAGGCGGCTGCCCGCGTCTAGAGCATTTTTTGCAGTCAGATAGAATCACCTGACGTCCTCATACACGCGGAAAAACAGACAGATAGAGCGGAGCGGCGTTTCGGTGAAACGGTGAGCCGCTCTAGTATTCAAGCCGGGTTGCCCAGGCCGTTGCGGGCAATCCGGCGGTTCTTTCCCCACGTTTCCTTGCAGCTGAAAACAATAAGTTTCGCCCTGGGTGGAACTTTGTTGGTCGCGGCTCGTTTTGACCATGGAAACAATCGATTTAACAATCGATTGACTCTGCCGCGCGTCTGTTTCACGCTGGCCGGGTCGAACGACGACAGGGAGCAAGGAGGGGCGTTTGAACGCACTCCAAATGATCGGCTTGAACGTTGGGGCCACACCGGCGCGGTGTGGTCGTTTGCGTGCGTTGTGCCGACACCGGGCGGTCATCGCTCCGGATCTGGCGAGTGCCACTTCGTTCCCCCTGCTTCTCGGGCGCAGCAAGAAGCGGCGTCGCAAGTTCCCGGCAAAAGCACGTCTACGCGGCATCGCGACCGTGCCTGGCTGGTTCCCGGCCAGCTGACGACGCTCATTCAAGAACGTCTGCCCGTGCCGCAGCGTCGGTGCGGGCGTGAGTGTTTTTTTGCCTGACCAGTTTGTTAAAAGACCAGAGGAGAACAGAATGCGTTCCATCAAATCCCGCTTAATGGCAGGTCTCGCCAGCACCGCGATCGTGCTGGCCGGTGCCGTCGCAGCTCAGGCGGAGACCTGGAAATACGCCTTCGAAGAAGCGATGACGGACGTTCAGGCATTTACGCCCAGAAATTCAAGGAAGAGGTCGAGGCCAACTCGGACCACGAGATTCAGCTCTTCCCCTTCGGCACGCTGGGTGAATCCGCCGACATCATGGAGCAGGCGCAGGCCGGCATCCTGCAGTTCGTCGACCAGTCGCCCGGCTTCACCGGCGCGCTTATCCCGGAGGCGCAGGTCTTCTTCGTTCCCTACCTGCTTCCAGCCAAGTCGGAAGATCTGGGTGAGTTCTTCCGCAACTCCAAGGCCATCAACGAGATGTTCCCGGAGCTCTATGCAGAGCAGGGCCTCGAGCTTCTCAAGATGTTCCCCGAGGGCGAGGTGGTGATGAACACCAAAGACCCGGTGGAGAAGCCTGAAGACCTCAACGAGGTGAAGTTCCGCGTCATGACAAATCCGCTTCTGGTGGAGAGCTACAAGGCATTCGGCGCAACGCCGACGCCGCTTCCCTGGGGCGAGGTCTATGGCGGTCTCCAGACCAACATCATTCAGGGACAGGAAAACCCGCTCTTCTGGGTCGAGTCCACGAAGATGTATGAGGTGACCGGCGCGATCACGCTCACCGGCCACAACAACTTCACCACCGCAGTGATGGCCAACAAAGACTTCTATGATGGCCTCAGCGACGAGGACAAGAAGGTCGTTCAGGACGCTGCCGATGCGGCATTCGAGCATATTCTCGAATACCAGAAGGGCCTGAGCGAAGAGTCGCTCGCCAAGATCAAGGAAGCCAAGCCCGAGATGACGATCAGCGATCTCACCGAAGAGCAGCGCGCTCCCTTCAAGGAAGCGGCCGCCCAGGTGGAAGCCAAGTTCATCGAGATGACGGGCGACAGCGGCAAGAAGATCCTTGACCAGATGAAGGAAGACCTGAAGGCGGCGACGCAATAATTCGCTGCCTTGAGCAATAACAAGCTGGACCCTGCGGCCTTTCCGGTCGCGGGGTTCCGTCATCTCATTGAGGGGAATGAAGATGGGCAGTGAAGACCAGAAATCTGAACCGCACAGCGAACACTACGAATCCACACTGCCCGGCGTGATCGGCATGTTCGACAATGCCATCAGCCGCATAGAATCGGTCATGCTTGCGCTCGGCGTCATGCTCATGGCGGTCAACACCATCGCCAATGTCGTTAGCCGCGCCATCGGCAGCACGATCTTCTTTTCCGAGGAGCTCAACCGCATCCTCATCATCCTGATCACCTTCGCCGGCATTGGCTATGCCGCCCGGCACGGCCGACACATCCGCATGTCGGCGCTCTACGACGCCTTGCCGGCAAAGACACGCAAGGTGCTGATGATTGTCATCACGGTGATCACCGCGCTCACCATGTTCGCGCTCTGCTATTTCGCTATCGGCTACATCGCCAAGGTGGCCAAGTCCGGCCGTGTTCTTTCGGCCATGCAGATCCCCGTCTACTGGATCTACCTCTGGGTCCCCGTCGGGTTCTTCATCACCGGTGTGCAGTATGCGCTCACCGCGCTGAAGAACGTCGTCCAGAAAGACATCTATCTCTCCACCCATGTGCTGGAGGGATATGAGGAAGATGAAATCGAGATCTGAGCGGGGCCACGACCATGACACTCAAAATTTCCACCATCATGATCGTGCTGCTGCTGTTCGGCTTCCCGATGATGATTCCGCTCATTCTGGGCGCGGCCTACGGCTTTTACGGTCTTTTCGGCGGTTTCGACCGCATGGACTTCATGGTTCAGCAGATGCTGGCGGGCATTCGCCCGGCTTCGCTGATCGCCGTTCCCATGTTCATCCTCGCCGCCGACATCATGACGCGTGGTCAGTCCGCCGACCGGCTGATCGACATGGTCATGAAGTTTATCGGCCACATCAAGGGCGGTCTCGCGGTTTCCGCCGCCACGGCCTGCACCCTTTTCGGCGCGGTCTCCGGCTCGACACAGGCCACGGTGGTCGCGGTCGGCTCGCCGCTGCGCCCGCGCATGCTCAAGGCCGGCTACAACGATTCCTTCGTTTTGGCGCTCATCATCAACGCCAGCGACATCGCGTTTCTCATACCGCCTTCAATCGGCATGATTATCTATGGCGTCGTCTCCAAGACGTCGATCGCCGAGCTCTTCATCGCCGGCATCGGGCCGGGACTTCTGCTTCTGGTCCTGTTCTCCGCCTATTGCATCATCTATGCGACCGTAAAAGGCGTGCCGACCGAGCCGAAAGCGCCATGGCGCGAGCGCGTCGCCGCCGTGCGCGCAGCCATCTGGCCGCTTTTCTTCCCGGTCATCATCGTCGGCGGCATCTATGGCGGCATCGTCAGCCCTACGGAGGCGGCGGCCATCTGCGTGGCCTATGCGCTATTCCTTGAGCTGGTGATCTTCCGCTCGCTCTCCATTCCCGACATCTACAAGATCTCCAAGTCCACCGGCTCATTACTGCCGTGGTGTTCATCCTTGTTGCCGCCGGCACGGCCTTTTCATGGGTTATTTCCTTCGCGCAGATCCCGCAGGAAATTCTCGGCGCCATCGGCATTGATGAGATGGGCCCGAAAATGGTGCTCGCCGTCATCTCGATCGCCTTTTTTGTCGGCTGCATGTTCGTCGATCCGATCGTGGTGATCCTCGTTCTGGTGCCGATCTTTGCGCCGGTTGTCGATTCGGTTGGCCTCGACAAGGTTCTGGTCGGCACGATCATCACGCTGCAGGTGGCCATCGGTTCCGCCACGCCACCATTCGGGTGTGACATCTTCACGGCCATAGCCATCTTCAAACGGCCCTACATGGATGTGATACGGGGCATTCCGCCCTTCACCCTCATCCTGCTCGGGGTGTCGGCAGCACTGATCTTCTTCCCGCAGATTGCGCTGTTCCTGCCCAGCCTGGCATTCGATTAGGAGAGAGCCGATGTTCAAAAGGATACTCGTCCCGGTCGACGGCTCGGAGAATTCGCTCAAGGCACTGAAGATGGGGGTCGAGATGCAGAAGACCACCGGCGCCGAGCTGATGACATTGACCGTGTTCCGACATCACAGCCTTCTGGAGGCGTCAATGTCCATGGTGCGGCCCGATGACCCGCAGAACCTCGACGACGCCATGCGCGAGCACGCCAAGGAGATCGCCGATGCCGCCAAGAAGGCGGCAGTGGAAATGGGCGCCGAAAGCCCGCGCGCCTTCGTGAAAAGCGGCCAGCCGGCGCGCACCATCGTGAAGTTTGGCAAAGAGCGGGAGGTGGACCTGATCGTACTCGGCAGTCGCGGTCTTGGCGATCTGGAAGGCTATCTCCTGGGCAGTGTGTCCCACAAGGTCACCAGCCTTGCCAATTGTCCTGTCATGGTGGTGTGATCGAAGCGAAAGTACAGATGCAATAAGGGCCGGATCCGCTGTCGGGTCCGGCCCTTATCTGTCGTGTTCCAAAAGCGTATAGGCGCTCAGTCCAGGCGGTCTCAAACCGGGTCCGCTCCACCAATTGGCGGCGTGCCTGTCGCTTGCGCCAGATGTGCCCGATCCGCGTACCAATTGCGGTCAGGGCGTGCTTCAGAACCGTGGAACGGGCCTTGTTCGCCTGCCGCGCATAGCGCTGCAATTCAGGGCTGGAACCAACGCCCACCGTGTAGTGCGACATCAGAACCTCCTTGAGAGGGTTGGCAATGTAGAGAGTCTGCTGCGATGTGCCGCCGGGTTTGACCAGTCAACCCATCGCTACAGTTCCTATTTGGGGTCTACGGCCGCTTTACACAATAGAAATTATTCTTCCCGTTGTGTGCGTTTATGTTACGCTAAAGCGATGAGACATCGCCTGCCCAATCTCAACGCCGTCAGGGCATTCGACGCGGCAGCCCGGCATCAGAGCTTTTCGCGCGCCGCTGCAGAGCTCGGCGTCACTCATGCCTCGGTCAGCCGCTACATCAAGAATCTCGAGGCCGAGCTCGGCATGCCATTGTTCGAGCGCCGACACCGGCAGGTGGCACTCACACCGGGTGGCGCGCGTTACGCAGAGATTGTCGCCGATGCGCTGATGCTGATCTCGCTCGACACGGGCACGCGCGCAACACGCAACGCAAAGGGGCGCGTGGTTCTGGAGTCAGATTCCGACCTGGCCGCACTCTGGCTCATGCCGCTACTGACCGACGCGGTGCTGGAGGACCTTGGCATCGAGCTTGAGCTGCGCTCCTACCCCGAGCCGCCGCGCACCATCGCACCCGACACGGACCTTGCCCTCACCTGGGGCCGGCTTGATGTGCCGGGGTTCACGCGCGAGCCGTTTCTGGATTTCACGATCTTTCCCGTCTGCGCGCCTGAACGGGCGGAGCATGTGCGCACCCACGGGCTGATCGCCAACAAGCTGATCTACGACCGCGGCGTGAATACATGGGACGAGCTTCTGCGACGACAGGGCACCAATCTCAGCGCCGCATCGGGCCATCTCATCTTTCACCGCACGCAGCTTTGTCTGGAAGCGGCGGCACGGGGGCTTGGCGTGGCGCTTGGCGACGATGTCACGGCGGCGGCGATGTTGCGTGACGGCCGGCTGGTGCGTCCCTGCGGTCCCTCCGTTGCCGGTCGCAACAGCTATTATCTGTCCTCGGTGTCGCGGGGGCCTGTCAGCCCTTCGGCAATGGCCATGCGCACTTGGCTGCTGGAAAAGGCGGGCGAGCATGTGCGCTGGGCGGAAGAGACAGGCTACGCGCTGCCGAAAGAGGGGTGAATGAACGCGGGGTTGGGAGGCTACACACTCGTCATCCCGGCCGAGCGCAGCGAGAGCCGGGACTCATTGAGGGGCGCAGCCCCTCTCCACAACAGGAGCCGGTGGCCCAACATGCGCCTGAAGCAGAACCGGGCCGCGCTTCATGACAACCTTCCAATGGGTCCCGGACAGCCTGCGGCTTCCGGGATGACGGGTTGGTGCATCTATCCGCCTTCGTCATCCCGGCCAAGCGTAGCGCGAGCCGGGACCCATTGAGAGGCACGGCCGATCTCCACAGAAGGAGCCAATGGCCCAACACGCGCCCGAAGCGCATCCGGGCTGCGCTCCATGACAGTCTTCCAATGGGTCCCGGATAGCCCTTCGGGCTTCCGGGATGAGCTGTCGCGTGGCTTTCAGCGCGGCGCGTTCACACTGCCAGGTGTCAGGCTTACGCTGCCTTCTCCGCCAGCCGCTTCCTGATGCTTTCCACATCGGCGCGTGGCGTCGCTGCAAAGAGCGATTGCGTGTATTCGTGCTGCGGGTCGGTGAACACCGCATCGCGGGTTCCGTATTCCACGGCTTCGCCGAAATACATCACCATCACCTCGTCGGCGATGTAGCGCACCACCGAAAGGTCGTGGCTGATGAAGACATAGGTGAGGCCGAACTCTTCCTGCAGGTCCGCCAGAAGGTTCAGCACCTGCGCCTGCACCGAAAGGTCGAGCGCGGAAACCGGCTCGTCCAGCACCAGCAGGCGCGGCCTCAGCATCAGCGCGCGCGCGATGGCGATGCGCTGGCGCTGGCCGCCGGAGAACATATGCGGATAACGGTTGAAGTGCTCAGCCTGCAGGCCGACCTTCAAAAGCATTTCCATGGCGCGTTCGCGCCGCTCCTTCACCGGAACGTTCTCGTTGATGATCAGCGGCTCCATCAGAACGTCACCGATCTTCTGGCGCGGGTTGAGCGATCCATAGGGGTTCTGGAACACGATCTGCACCTTGCGACGCATCTCCGGCTCCACACCCTTCTTGCCGATCTCCAGCGGCTTGCCGTCGATCAGCAGCTCGCCGGAGGTGGGAGCATCGATCATCGTCATGATGCGGGCGAGGGTGGATTTCCCGCAGCCCGATTCGCCGACGATGGCGAGCGTCTTGCCCTTCTCGACCTTCAGGTCGATGCCCTTCAGCGCATTGATGGTGCGGCCCTTGCCAAAAAAGCCGCCGCCGATGTGATAGTCGCGCGTGATGCCGCGCGTTTCCAGGACGATCTCGCTCATGGGCGTGCTCCCGTCTGCGGCGCTTCATCGAACGCGAAGTCGGAGACGGTCGGCAGACGGTCGCCCGTCGCATTCTCCGGCAGGGCCGAAAGCAGCGCCTTGGTATAGGGGTGCTGGGGCTTCTCGAAGAGGGAGAGCACATCGGCTTCCTCCATCTTCTTGCCTTTGTACTGCACGATCACACGATCGGCCGTCTCCGCCACCACGCCCATGTCATGGGTGATCATGATCATGCCCATGTTCTTCTCGGCCTGGATCGACACCAGAAGATCGAGAATCTGCTTCTGGATCGTCACGTCGAGCGCGGTGGTCGGCTCATCGGCAATCAGGAGTTTGGGGTTGCAGGCAATGGCCATGGCGATCATCACGCGCTGGCATTGGCCACCCGACATCTGATGCGGGTAGGCGTTCACCCGGTCGGACGCATTGGGCAGGCCAACCGCCTCGAAGAGTTCCACCGTGCGGTCACGCCGCTGGCGGGCCGAAAGATCGGTGTGCATTTTCAGCGTTTCGTCGATCTGGAAGCCGACCGTGAAGCACGGGTTGAGGCTGGCGATCGGCTCCTGGAAGATCATGGCAATGTCCTTGCCCACGATCTTGCGCCGTTCGGAAGGCGACAGGTTGAGGATGTCGCGGCCCTGAAAAGTCATGGCGTCTGCCGTGACCTTTGCGGTCCAGGGCAGAAGCCCCATCACCGCCAGCATCGAGACGGACTTGCCAGAGCCCGATTCGCCGACAATGGCCAGCACCTCGCGCGCCTCGACGGACAGCGAAACGCCGTCCACCGCGCGCAGGGTGCCGCCCGCCGTCTCGAATTCGACGCTCAGATTGCGGATGTCGAGAAGAGCATCACTCATGTCACGACCTCTTCAGCTTGGGATCGAGCGCATCGCGAAGACCGTCGCCCATCAGGTTGATGGCGAGAACGGTGATCAGGATGGCAAGACCGGGGAAGGTGACGACCCACCACGCGCGCAGGATGAACTCGCGCGCTTCGGCCAGCATCGTGCCCCATTCGGGTGTGGGCGGCTGTGCGCCCATGCCGAGGAAGCCCAGCGCCGCCGCATCGAGGATCGCGGTCGAGAAGGAGAGCGCCGCCTGCACGATCAGCGGTGCGGTACAGTTCGGCAGGATGGTCTTGAACATCAGCCGAATGTTGCCCGCGCCGGCCACGCGTGCCGCCGTCACATAATCGCGTCCCTTCTCCGACATCACCGCCGCACGCGTCAGGCGCACGTAATGCGGCTGCTGCACCAGCGCGATGGCGATCATCGCGTTGACGAGACCCGGCCCTAGAATGGCAACCAGAACCAGCGCCAGAAGCAGCGACGGAAAGGCGAGGATGATGTCCATCACACGCATGATGACCGTGTCCACCGCGCCACGGAAATAACCGGCGATGAGGCCGACCAGAATGCCCACGGAGACGGCGACTGATACCACCACCACGCCGATGAAGAGCGAGAAGCGCGCGCCGTAGATGAGACGTGAGAGCACGTCGCGCCCGACGGCATCGGTGCCGAGGATGAACGACCAGTTGCCGCCTTCCTGCCAGACCGGAGGCAGAAGGAAGAAGCCGCGATTTTGCAGGCTTGGGCTGTGCGGGGCGATCACAGGCGCGAGAAGCGCAATGACGACGATTGCCAGGAAGACATAAAGGCCGATCACGGCGCCGCGGTTCTGGCTGAAATAGTACCAGAACTCCGCAAGGCGGGCGCGCCGCGTGACCGCGATGACCGTGCCGCCTTCGAGACCGACGGCGGCATTCGGATCTTTTGTGTTTGTCGAGCTCATGGTCAGTGCCTGATTCTCGGATTGATCAGACCGTAGAGAACGTCCACGATCAGGTTCACGATCATGATGATGGCGGCAATGAGCAGAAGACCGCCCTGCACCACCGCATAATCGCGCTTGAACACGCTGTCGACCATCCACTTGCCGATGCCCGGCCAGGAGAAGATCGTCTCGGTGAGGATCGCGCCGGCCAGCAGCACGCCCACCTGGAGACCGATCGTGGTCACCACGGGGATGAGCGCGTTGCGCAGCGCATGGAGGCCAATCACCCGGCGCGGCGGCAGGCCCTTGGAGCGCGCTGTGCGCACATAATCTTCGCCCAGCACCTCAAGCATGGCCGAGCGCGTCTGGCGGGCGATCACCGCAAGCGGGATCGTGGCCAGAACGATGGTCGGCAGGATGAGATGTGAAAGCGCGGATTTGAATGCACCCGCCTGACCCGACAGAAGGCTGTCGATCAGCATGAAGCCGGTGACCGGCGGGAAGAAATAAAGCAGCGAGATGCGGCCTGACACCGGCGTCCAGCCAAGAATGCCGGAGAACAGAATGATCAGGAGTAGACCCCACCAGAAGATCGGCATGGAATAGCCGACAAGGGCCGCGCCCATCACGGTCTGGTCGAGCCAGGAACCGCGCCTGACGGCGGCGATCACGCCGAGCGGCACACCAATGGCAACCGCACGATGATCGCGCAGAGCGAGAGCTCGATCGTCGCCGGGAACAGTGTCAGGAATTCCTGAAGCACCGGCCTCTTGGTGACGATGGATGTGCCGAAATCGCCCTGCAGCAGGTCCGTCATGTAGTTGAAATACTGTACGAACAGCGGCTGGTCGAAGCCATAGAGCGCCTGGAGCTGCTGATAGCGCTCCTCGCTCATGCCGCGCTCGCCGGCCAGAAGCATGATCGGATCGCCGGGCAGAAGGCGAATGAACGAAAAGGCGACGATGGACACCCCGATGAATGTGGGGATCAACAGCGCCAGCCTGGAGAGAAAGAAACGGAGCATCTAATACACGACCGGCGACAGCTCGCGCTGCCGCCGGTTCCTGTTCTCGGTGAGGGGCCTATTCGGCGATGTCTACGCCTTCAAAGGCGTGACCGCCAAGCGGGTCCATCTTGTACCCGGTCACTTCCTTGCGCATCGGCATGTGGACGACCGAGTGAGCGATGGTTGCCCACGGAGCCTCGCGCTTGAAGACCACCTGGGCCTCTTCATAGAGCTTGGCGCGCTCTTCCTGCGAAGAGAGCGTCTTGGCCTTCTGGATCAGACCCTCGAACTCCTCGTTGCACCATACGGCGCGGTTGGAGCCGCCAACACCGTCACAGCCAAGAAGCACGGCGAGGAAGTTGTCCGGATCGCCATTGTCGCCGGTCCAGCCAAGCAGCACGGCGCCGTCGCGGTCTTCCGCCTTGGAGCGCTCAAGATACTCGCCCCATTCGTAGGAAACGATCTCGACCGTCACGCCGACCTTGGAGAAATCCTCCTGGATCAGCTCGGCCATGCGGCGCGCATTCGGGTTGTAAGGACGCTGCACCGGCATTGCCCAGACCTTCATGGAAAGGTCGCTCACGCCTGCTTCCTCAAGCATCTTCTTGGATGCTTCCGGATCGTACGGATCGTCCTCGACCGCGTCGTTATACGACCACATTGTCGGCGGGATCGGGTTCTTGGCGGCCTGACCGGCGCCCTGGAACACGGCGTCGAGAATGGCTTCCTTGTTGATCGCCATGTTCAGCGCCTTGCGGACCTTCGCATTGTCGAAGGGCGCAACCTTGGTGTTGTAGGCAAGGTAGCCGACATTCAGGCCTTCCTGCTCGTCAACCTTCAGCGCTTCGTTCGCCTTCAGACTCTCGATGTCGGCCGGGTTCGGATAAGGCGTGATGTGGCACTCGCCGGCGATCAGCTTCTGCTGGCGCACGGATGCCTCGGTGGTGATGGCGAACACCAGATCGTCGATCGGTTGCTTGCCGTTCCAGTAGTCCGGGTGCGCCTTGTAGCGGATCACGGCGTCAGGCTGGTAAGCCACGAACTGGAAGGGGCCGGTGCCGACCGGCTTCTGGTTCAGGTCCGAGAGGTTGCCGCCCTCGGCAAGCTTGTCGGCGTACTCCTTCGAGAAGACGGAGGCAAAGTCCATGGCCAGATTGGCGATGAACGGCGCTTCCGGACGGGTCAGCACGAACTTCACCGTGTAGTCATCGACCTTTTCGATGGACTTCACGAGGTCCGGCATGGACATGCCGTTGAAATACTCCCACGAAGCACCTTCCACATAGGCGTGGTAAGGATGGTCTTCCTGAAGCTGACGGTTGAACGAGAACAGCACGTCATCGGCGTTGAAGTCGCGGCTCGGCGTGAAGAAGTCCGTGGTGTGGAACTTCACACCCTCACGCAGCTTGAAGGTGACCTCGAGACCGTCGTCCGAAATCTCCCAGCTCTCTGCCAGGCCCGGAATGGTCTTGGTTGTGCCCGGCTCGAACTGGACAAGGCGGTTGTAGACCGGCTTCGACGATGCGTCGAATGTGGTGCCCGCGGTATAGAGCGCCGGGTCGAAGCCTTCCGGGCTTCCTTCCGAGCAATAGACAAGCGTCTTTGCGCCGGCCGCGCCGCTCAGCACCGTGGCGGCCAACAGCGCAGCCGCGAAGGTCAGTTTGCTTTTCATTGAGGTCTCCCTGATTCTCACATGGGCCCACTCCCGAGGCCCTGGAAGCTGGCATATAAGCAAAGTTCGAATAGGGAGGGAACTCCCTCGAACACTTTACCGCCTTAAATGCAATTATTTGTCGAATCCGAGTTAACGGATGCAACAAAACTCCATTCGCGCTCTTGTAGTATGGCTATGAGAGAAACCATATCCGCAACAGTGTCGACGTTTCGAGGAGAAGAACGCATGAGCGATAACTGGCAGCAGGAGGTTCTGGATTTCTGGTTCGAGACGCTGACGCCCAGGGAATGGTTTGCGGTGAGCGAGGAGACGGACACTCTGATCCGCGAGCGGTTTTCCCCCCTTCATGAGCGTTGATGCGCGATCTGCCGGAAAGCGTTTTCACCGATCCCGGGGCAGCTCTCGCCGCTGTTATCGTGCTCGATCAGTTCCCGCGCAACATTTATCGCCGCCGGCCGGGCGCTTTCGCCTCGGATGAGCTCGCCATGCGGGTTGCCAGCCATGCCGTCGACAAAGGCCTCGATGAGGGAATGAGCGAGCGCGAGCGCCAGTTTCTCTATATGCCGTTCATGCATTCTGAAGTGCTTGCCGATCAGGAGCGCGCCGTCATGCTGTTCAAGTCGCTCGGCCAGGAAGAGGCACTGAAATACGCGATAGAGCATCGGGATATCGTGGCCCGCTTTGGGCGCTTTCCGCACCGCAACCGTGTTCTGGGCCGGGAGAGCAGCCCGGAGGAACTGACCTTCCTGGAAGGACACGCAGGCTACGGCCAGTGATGCAGAGCACGCCTTATGGTGTCATCGCACCAGTATCCGCAATTCGAAAGCCGCTCCCTCCATCCCGAGGCACCGCGCGCATCTCGGGTTCGACCCGGGCACAGGCAAATTCATGTTTCCTGTGTGGTTTTTGGATTTGAAGCCTGCAAAACGGCCTCGCCCCGAGAGCGGGGCAATCTTCAAATCCACCACGCTGGCGGGGAGGCGCAATCGCACTTGTGAAACCCCGTACTGTCGCCATACACTCGCCTTTTGAGGGGAGATCATCATGATGCCGCGCGCTTGCCTAATCGTCGTATGACGGTTTGTGTTGCGTTTGGTATTACGTGAACGTAAACGTTATAGCTGGTTTTTCTTTCTGGGAGGAGCAGTTGGCAAAAAGCGCAAAGACGCCCGCCAAGGGTGAAGAGAAAACCGCGCGCACCGCAAAGGGCGGAACGGGCGGCAAGACGGCGGCCAAGAAAGCGGCATCGACCGCGGCGAAGAAGCCGGCGGGGAAATCCGCAGCCGGTGCGGCGAAGAAGTCGGCGACTTCTGCCGGCAGGGCTGCGCCGAAAAAAGCCCCGGCGTCCCGCAAGGCCGGGATCCCCCGGCCATGGGTGGAGCATTATCCCGAGGGCATTCCCGCCGAGATGGGCGACTTCCCCAACAATTCGCTTGGCGAATTGCTCGTGGATGCCTGCAAGACCTATGGAGACCGCCCCGCTTTCACCTGCATGGGCAAATCGCTCAGCTACCGCGACCTTGAGGAGATGTCGCAGCACTTCGCGGGCTATCTGCAGTCGCTCGGGCTTGAGCGCGGCGCGCGCGTTGCGCTGATGATGCCCAATGTCCTGCAATATCCCGTCGCCATGATGGCGGTTCTGCGGGCCGGCTACGTGGTGGTCAACGTCAATCCGCTCTACACGCCGCGAGAGCTGGAACATCAGCTCAACGATGCGGGTGCGGAAGCCATCGTCATTCTGGAAAACTTCGCCCACACGCTCGAGGCCGTCGCCTCGAAGACTTCGGTGAAGCACGTGGTTGTTGCCTCGATGGGCGAGCTTCTGGGGCTCAAGGGCCATATCGTCAATTTTGTGGTGCGCCGGGTCAAGAAAATGGTGCCCGCCTGGTCGCTGCCGGGCCATGTTTCCTTCAGGGAGGCGGTCAAAAAGGGCGCGTCCCATGGGCTCAGGCCGGTAGAGATCGCGCTTTCGGACAATGCCTTCCTGCAATATACGGGCGGCACGACTGGCGTTTCCAAGGGGGCGACGCTCACCCACAGCAATGTGCTGGCCAATGTGATCCAGAATGAACTCTGGTTCCGCAGCGCCTATATCGGCAAGCCGAAGCCCGGTGCGCCGGTGCTGATCTGCGCCTTGCCGCTCTATCACATCTACGCGCTCACGGTGAACGCGCTGATGGGCATGAAGCTCGGTGGCAACAATGTGCTGATACCCAATCCGCGCGACATTCCTGCCTTCGTGAAGGAGCTGCAGAAATACGACTTCCACATTTTCCCGGGGCTCAACACGCTGTTCAATGCGCTCCTGAACAATGAGGATTTCTGCAAGCTTCCCTTCAAGAGCCTGCTTGTCACCTTCGGTGGCGGCATGGCGGTGCAGCGTGCGGTCGCCGAACGCTGGCAGAAGCTCACTGGCTGCGTGATCTCGCAGGGCTATGGCCTTTCGGAAACCTCACCCGTGGCCACGGTGAACAGCTTTGCGGCGAAGGAGTTTACCGGCACGATCGGCTATCCGATTTCGTCCACCGACGTCGTCATCCGTGACGACAAGGGCAAGAACCTCCCCTTCGGCAAGGTCGGCGAAATCTGCATTCGTGGCCCGCAGGTGATGGCGGGCTACTGGAACCGGCTGGACGAAACCGCCAAGGTCATGACCGAGGACGGGTTCTTCCGTTCCGGCGACATGGGCACCATGGCCGAGGATGGCCAAGTCACCATCGTCGACCGCAAGAAGGACATGATCGTTGTGTCGGGCTTCAAGGTCTTCCCCAACGAGGTGGAAGACGTGATCGCCAATCACCCGGGTGTTCTGGAAGCAGCGATTGTCGGCGTCGAGGACGAGCATTCAGGCGAGGTGCCGAAGCTCTTCGTGGTCCGCAAGGACGCGAACCTGACGGAAGAGGACCTCAAGAAGTTCTGCAAGGAGAACCTCACCGGCTACAAGCGCCCGAAATATGTCGAGTTCCGCGACGAACTGCCTAAATCCAATGTCGGCAAGATCCTGCGGAAGGAACTGCGCTGAAACGGAACGGCCCGCGCCCGGTTTGAATTGACCCTTAAGGTTGCGCGGGCCTTCATTTTCGTGGCCCTGGCGCTGTGCGTGGTTCGACAAGCTCACCATGAGGGAGGGCTTTGATTGCACAACCCGTCGTGCCAGCCATTCCATTCCTCATGGTGAGCTTGTCGAACCACGCACAGCGTTGATGCAACGCGGTTGTCCCGTTCGTTTAAAACGCCACCCGCCCCTCCGCCGCCCGGCGCGCAAGGATGATCGCGCCGTCCACGGCATCGCCGTCGGCGGGCTTCA
>NZ_BAMP01000064.1 GCF_000615975.1 Nitratireductor aquibiodomus NL21 = JCM 21793
CGCGTGCAGCGCGTGGCCCGCGAGATCGGCTACCAGCCCGACCGCGCCGCGCGGCACCTGCGCACGGGGCGTACCAATGTGATCAGCTTCGTGCTCGACCCTCACGACGAATTGCTGGGCTTTTCCACCTCGATGATCAGCGGCCTGGCGCGCGCCCTGCGCGACACCCAGTATCATCTAGTGATCACACCGCATTTCGCCGAAGTCCCCTCGATCGATCCAATCGAGTACATCCTGCGCAACCGCATGGCTGACGGCGTTGTCTTTTCGCGGACCGAGCCGAAGGATCCGCGCGTCAAGCTGCTGATGGAAAACGACTTTCCCTTCGTGTCGCACGGGCGCACGGATCTCGGGGTCGAGCACGCCTTTGTGGACTACGACAACGCAGCCTTTGCCCGAATGGCGGTGGAGCGCCTTGTATCGAAGGGCCGGCGCCGGCTGGCGCTGATCCTGCCGCCGGACCGATTCATGTTCCGAAGGCACCTGCGCGACGGGTTTCAGGAGGCCGTGGAGAAAAGCGGCGTCGCGTCGGAACTGCCGGGCGACATCAATCTCGACAGCGATGCGGCCGACTTATACGCATGGCTGAGCTGGCGGCTGAAACAGCCCGAACCGCCGGATGGAATGGTGTGCGCAGGTGAGGTTTCCGCACTTTCGATCATGGCCGCGCTGAGCGATCAGGGTCTTACTGTGGGCAGGGATTTCGACCTTGTGGTCAAGCAGACCTCGCTGCTCTACGACGAGGTGCGCCCGCGCATCGATGCCGTCTACGAGGACATCGCGGAAGCGGGCGAAAACCTCGGCAGATTGCTGATCCGAAGGATCGCCGGCGAAAGACCGGGTGCGCTGCAGTTTCTGCAGGAGCCTGTCCCGCGCTTTGCCGATCTCGGCCACGGAACCCGCGCCGCCATCGGCACGCACCAGACCGCATGAGGCAGGTCAGCAGCCGGCCGCGCCCTCCCTGTCTTCGAGCAGACCACGCAGCGCGGCGATCATTTCGGCAACTTCCTGATTGTTGACCACATTGATGGAGAGCAGTTCCATCGCCCGCACCCCGTGCACCACCAGAAGAGCGATCACAGCGAGGGACGGATCGCTCGCGGTGGCTTTCATCTGGTCGAGCACTTCGCGCTCGTATTTCTGAACCGGCTTCAGGAAATCCGGGTTTTCAGCCAGCGCGGCCAGCAGGCCGGACGGCGGCGGCTGGCATTCCTTCCGCTCCTCGACAAACAGGTCGATATAGGCCTGCACGACGCCATTGGTGCTCTTTTCATGCGCCTGTTTGCGCTCCTGGAACTTGTCGTACTCTTCACTGATGAACCCCTCGACAAGGGCTTCGAACAGTTTCGACTTGCTGGAAAAGTGATAAAGCAGCCCGCCCTTGGAGACGCCCGCGCGCGCAGCGACCGCATCCAGAGACATGCTGGCAGCACCCGCCTCACGGACAATCTCGGCTGCTGCATCAAGGATTTTCTCCCGTGCGCCGGAGCTCGGTCTCACCATTCCTGACATCCTGAAGCTTGACAATACCGTCCAGACGGTACAGTAAAGCGCCGACATTTGGCAAGCCAAGTTTGCGATGCGCTCTTGTTCAGGAGCGGCAGCGTCGCTATCTGCGCCACTCTTATGTAAACTAATCGATATTATTCCCAATGCCTCCGGGGTCCGACGACATGATCAAGCGTCTTCTCATTGCCATCGTCCTGCTTGCGCTCGTTGCGGGCGGCATAGTTGGCTTCAATATGTTCCGGGATCAGGCGATCCAGCAATTCTTCGCCAACATGCCCGTTCCCACCGTCACCGTTTCGACCGTCGAAGCGGAGGAAGGGAAATGGACGCCCGCAATCGAGGCTATCGGTACCGTCAACGCCAACCAGGGTGTTGACCTCACGGTCGAGACCACCGGCATCGTCACGCAGGTCCGCTTTGAAGCCAACCAGCAGGTCAAGGCCGGCGACGTTCTCCTCCAGCTTGAGGACAACATCCAGCAGGCCGATCTGAGCGCCTCGCGCACCCAGGCAGCACTGGACCAGCAGGCGCTCGATCGTGCCCGCGAACTGCGCAGCCGCGGCGTGAGTTCCGGCGTTTCCCTCGACAATGCCGAGGCCGCCGCCCAGGCGTCCGCAGCGCAGGTGCAGAAGGCAGAAGCCGTCCTGCAGCAGCGCCAGCTTCGCGCGCCGTTCTCCGGCACGATCGGCATTCCGCGCATCGACAAGGGCCAGTATCTCTCGCCGGGAACGATCGTCGCCACGCTGCAGGACATCGAAACGATGCGTGCGGACTTCACCGTTCCCGAGCAGCAGCTCGGAAACCTGAAGATCGGCCAGCCGGTGCGGCTTTCGCTCAACAATGACAGCGAAGAGTTCGAAGGCGAGATCACCGGCATCGACCCGAAAGTCGATCCTTCAAGCCGCCTCGTTTCGGTGCGCGCGCGCATCGACAACACGTCCGGCAAGCTCACCCCCGGCCAGTTCGTGCAGGTGCAGGTCATCCTGCCGGAAGAAGACGGTGTGATCTCGCTGCCGCAGACCGCCGTCGTTACCAGCCTCTACGGCGACTATGTGTTTGTTGCCAGGAAGCCGGAGAACGCAGATGAAGGCGCGGAAGGCGAGGAGAAACTCGAGGCCCGCCAGACCTTCGTGCAGGTCGGTCGCCGTTCCGGAAACCTTGTGGAAGTCCGCTCGGGCGTCGAACCCGGCGACATCATCGTGACAGCCGGACAGAACCGCCTCTCCAACGGCACCCCGGTTGCCATCGACAACACGATCAATCCCGGCAGTTCAGAGAGCTCCGGCAAAGAAAACTCCGGCGCGCCAGAGACCGGGCAGAAGCCGGCCAACGATGACGCCAAGGCGGAAGAGGCGGCAGCCCAATGAGTTTTTCCGACATCTTCATCCGCAGGCCGGTCCTTTCGACCGTCCTCGGACTGCTGATCCTGCTGCTTGGCTTCCAGGGACTGTTCAACCTGCAGGTTCGTCAGTATCCGGAGGTCGAGGAGACGGTGATCACCGTCACCACGATCTATCCCGGCGCCAGCGCCGACCTGATCCAGGGTTTTATCACGGCCCCCATCGCACGGGCGGTGGCGACGACCGAGAACGTGGATTACGTCACGTCACAGAGCCGCCCATCGGCGAGCACGGTCAGCGTGCAGATGCGGCTTGGCTCGGACCCCGACGTCGCGCTGACGGAGGTTATGTCCAAGGTGCAGCAGGTGCGCAGTGAACTGCCTGCGGACGCCAAGGACCCGACCATCGTCAAGGGCACGGGCATGCAGTTCGCCACCATGTATCTGGCGATGCAGAACCCGAATATGTCGAGCGAACAGCTCACCGAATACATCGAACGCGTTATCCGCCCGCGCATGTCGACCATCCCCGGCGTTGCGAGGTGCAGATCATCGGTGCGGCGAACTATTCGATGCGCGTGTGGATCGACCCCGTGCGGCTGGCTGCACGCCAGCTTACCGCGGCCGAGGTGTTAGCCGGCATCAAGGCATCGAACTTCCTTGCCGCACCCGGCAAGACCGAAAACGAATATGTCGCCTACGCGATCTCGATGGAGTCCACGCTGCAGACGCCGGAAGCGTTTGGAGCCCTGCCACTGAAGGCATCGGGCGACGATGTGGTGCGTCTGCGCGACGTGGCCGATATCGAGCTTGCCGCCGAGAGCACGGACATGGTGGTGAGCTTCAACGGTCAGCCAGGCACCTTTATCGGCGTCTTCCCGACACCGGGCGCCAATCCGCTCGACATGGCGGGTGCCGTGACGGAGGAGCTGCCGTCGATCCAGTCGAGCCTGCCTGAAGGCATGAGCATCGAGGTTCTTTACGACGCGACAGAATCCATCAGCGCCTCCATTGACGAGGTCTTCAAGACCATCATGGAAGCGGTGCTGATCGTTATCGTCATCATCCTCCTGTTCCTTGGCTCATTCCGCTCGGTGCTGATGCCGATCGTGACGATTCCGCTTTCGCTCATCGGCGTCTGCTTCATCCTGTTCGCGCTCGGCTATTCGATCAACCTCCTGTCGCTGCTGGCCATGGTGCTGGCTATCGGCCTGGTGGTGGATGACGCCATCGTTGTGGTGGAAAACATTCACCGGCATATCGAGGAAGGGCTCTCGCCCCGCCGCGCAGCCTTTGTCGGCATGAAGGAGATCACGGGCCCGGTTGTCGCCATGACGATCACCTTGCGGCCGTCTTTGCGCCACTCGCCTTTACCGGCGGCCTGACCGGCTCGCTGTTCCGCGAGTTTGCGATGACGCTTGCCGGCGCCGTTGTGATTTCCGGTGTCGTCGCGCTTACGATCACGCCGATGATGTCGGCGCGCATTCTCAAGCGCGGCAACCACAGCCGGTTCCAGATTATCGTCGACACCACGTTCGAAAGGCTTGCCAATTTCTATGAACGGATGGTCAGCGGTTCGCTCAAATACCGCCCCGTCACGATGCTGGTGGTGCTCGTCCTTCTCGGGCTGACCGGTTTCATGTTCATGAATACGTCCAGCGAGCTGGCACCGGAGGAAGACGAGGGCGCACTGTTCTCGCTGATCACCGCGCCATCCTATGCGACGACCGACTATACCACCCTCTACACGACGCAGATGCGTGAGCTGACCAAGGATCTCCCCGAGCTCAAGGCCAACTTCTCCATCGTCGGCTTTGGCGGGCAGACCAATTCGGGCATCGCGCTCTGGGCCTTCAAGGACTGGGCGGATCGCGAGCGGTCGCAGAAGGAAATCCAGCAGGATATCCAGGCAAGGCTCTCCGGCATCGCCGGCGTCGAGGCCCTCGTCTTCGCGCCGCCTTCGCTTCCCGGCGCCGGCGGTGGTCTGCCGATCTCGCTCGTGATCCAGTCGACCAGCGATTCGGCGCGCGTCTTCGAGGTAGCCGAGAAGATCAAGGAAGAAGCGCAGGCCTCGGGCCGCTTCATCGTCGTGCAGAACTCGCTCGCCTACAACGCGCAGCAGGTTGTGGTGACGGTGGACCGAGATCGGGCCGCAGCACTCAACCTGCCGGTTTCCGATGTTGGCACGACACTCAGCCTGCTTGTCGGCAGTGGTTCGATCGCGCAGTTCGACCGCGATTCAAACAGCTACGACATCATCATGCAGGTGCCGCAGGAATACCGCGAGAATCCGGAAAGGCTGGGCGACTTCTTCGTGCGCAGCGCGACGGGCGAGATGGTGCCGCTTTCGGCGGTCATCACCGTGTCAACCGATGTTTCGGCGGCGGCGATCGAGCAGTTCAACCAGTTGAACTCGGCAACGATCTCGGCCCTGCCGGTGCCCGGTGTTTCGACCGGTGACGGCCTCGCCGTGATCGAGGACATAGCCCAGAACACCATCCCGGACGGCTTCTTCATCGAGTATTCGGGCCAGTCGCGGCTTGAAGTGGAGCAGGGCAACACCATCCTGATCGCCTTCGCGCTCGCCGTGGTGGTGATCTATCTGGTGCTGGCCGCCCAGTTTGAGAGCTTCCGCGATCCGCTCATCATCATGATGACGGTGCCGCTGTCGATCTTCGGCGCCATTCTGCCGCTCAATCTGGGACTGTCGACGCTGAACATCTACACCCAGGTGGGCCTGATCACGCTCATAGGCCTGATCACCAAGCACGGCATCCTGATGGTGGAGTTTGCCAACCAGCAGCGAGAGGAGCACGGCCTGTCGCGCGTCGAGGCGATCGTCGCTTCGGCCAAGGTGCGCCTGCGCCCGATCCTCATGACCACGGCCGCCATGGCGCTCGGCGTCGTGCCGCTGATCATGGCGGCAGGTGCGGGCGCTGCGGCGCGCTACTCGATGGGTCTTGTCATCTTTACCGGCCTGATCATCGGCACCATGTTTACGCTGTTCGTGGTCCCGATGTTCTATACCTACATTTCCAAGGCGAGGCTGGTGACCGAGGAAGACGACCACCCGGGCGAACAGGCGCAGCCCGCGCCGGCCGCTGAATAGCAGCAAGGTCAGGCCCCGCTTCGGCGGGGCCTTTCTTTTGGGTCATTCAGGCGACTCATTTTTTGTTTTCCCCGGCAATCCGAATTGATTGGAGCGACCGGGCGCTTCCTTCCTTCTCGCCACATTCTTGATGAGGGTGGCATCCGGGATGAACCCGGGGTCGGGCATTTCAATTCCCTCCAGGGGTCAAGACCTGGAAGGGGACATCCGAAAGGAAGGAATTCCATGATGATACTTCGAACAGGACTGCGTACCGTCGCGGCTGCCTTTACCATTTCTGCCGGCGCGGCCATGATCTCGCCGGCCCTGGCCCAGGATGCCGTACCGTCGCCTTCGCCGGCGCCCCAGGCGCAGGCGCAGTCATTCGACGATCAGAAGCTGCAGGCCTTCACCGTGGCATTTCTCGCCGTCAGCGGTGTGAAGGAGCAATATACGGAACGGTTCCGTCAGGCGCCTTCGGAAGACGAGAAGCAGAAGGTTCAGGTCGAGGCGACACAAGAGATGGAACAGGCCGTCGACAAGACGGAGGGCATTTCGGTGGATGAGTACAACCAGATCATCCAGTCGGCCCAGACCGATGAGGCGCTGGCCCAGAAGCTGAACGGCATGATCGGCGAAGCCGCGAAGTCGCAGCAGTGACGTGAACGCGGGGAAGGGGCGTCGTCAGACGCCCTTTTCCAGCTCCTCAAACAGCGCGACCACCGCATCGCGGGCAACGGCGATGTGATAGCGCAGCGCCTCGCGCAGCTCGTCTCCGTCGCGCTTCCTCAGTGCATCCATGATTGGCTCGTGGGTCTCGGCCATGCGCTGCGGATCGTCGTAGATCTTGCCGATCAGGGTGATGCCGGCGCGCATCTCGGTCGCCAGTTCATCGTAGACCCTTATGAGACGGGCATTCCCGCTCGCCTTGCAGATCATGCGGTGGAAGGCGAAGTCTTCGAATATCTGTGTCTCGATCGATGCCTGGCCTGCCGTACCGTAAAGACGGCCAAGCTGCTTTTCCAGAGCGGCGATGTCGGCATCCGTGGCACGTTCCACGGCGAGATAGCCCGCATGCAGCTCCAGGCCGATGCGCAGCTCGTAGATGTCGCGCATCTCGCTCGCGCTGAACGTGCGCACGAAGAAGCCGCGTCGCGGTGAAAAGGTGACAAGGCCCTGGCTTTCAAGAAGCCGGGCAGCCTCGCGGACAGGCGCGCGGCTGGTACCGAACTGACGCGATAGCTGAAGCTCGGTCAGCCGCTCGCCGGGCTTCAGATGTCCCGTAACAATCGCCTCGGTAATCTGCCGGGCAATCTGCGTCACCAGATCCGTCGTGGACACTTCCGAAAACACGCTCACGGCCGTTTCCCCAAAACTTCCCCTCCCAATGACATCGCAGCGAAGACGCGGCGGATGCCGATCCACTATGACAGGCAAAATGCCGATTGTCGACAATTGACACTTTGTCGCGCCTGTGCTTGCCTGTCTCCCAACAAACGGCTCTGAGGGGAGCCGCGCAAAAACGACATGGACACCGTTCGGCACCGGGCGGTTCGCGCGAGGGAGATGTTGATGAACGTTCAGCCCCAACCGGTTTCGGCGGCCGATACCGGGCAGCCACGCGAGAGGATCGAGTTGGCCGCCGCCTACCGCCTGATCGCGCATTATCATCTGGACGACAGCATCTTCACGCATATCTCGGCCCGCGCACCGGCGGAGGAAGGCGAGCACGCCTTTCTCATCAACCGTTCGGCCTGCGCTTCGACGAGGTGACGGCTTCGAGCCTCGTGACCGTCGACATCAATGGCGACATCCTGCGCGACAATCATGGTGCGGGCATCAACAAGGCCGGTTTCACCATCCACAGCGCGGTTCACGCGGCGCGACCGGATGTTCATTGCGTGCTCCACACGCACACGGTGGCCGGTGTCGCAATCTCTTCCATGGAAGAGGGCATACTGCCGCTGAACCAGTGGTCGCTGCAATTTCACAACCGGCTTGCCTTCCATGACTATGAAGGCATCGCGCTCGATCTCGGCGAGCGCGAGCGGCTTGTGGCCGACCTCGGCGACCGCAATGTCATGGTCCTGCGCAATCACGGGCTTCTGACCTGCGGGCGCACGGTGGGCGAGGCTTTTGCGCTAATGTTCAACATGGAGCGTGCCTGCCGCGCCCAGCTCGCCATCATGTCTTCGGGCGGCAGGCAGATCCGCATCGCCGAGGAACTGGCCGAGAAAACGGCGCGTCAATATGAGGGCTGGGACACCCACCACACCGGCAACAAGCCTGACCCGCAATGGGAGGCGTTTCAGCGCCTCGCCATCAAGCACTATCCCGACCTCGTGGAATGAGGCCGGACTGAAGCAAAGCCACCATCCCGGCCGGTCAAGGGAGAACGACCTCTCGCCGGGCAACAGATAAGGGAACGAAAGCCATGCTTAAAAGACTGACCACACTTGCCGCCGCCATGCTGGTTTCAACGGCGCTCCATGCCGAGCCGGTCTCGGGCGGGCGCGCCAATGTCGTGATCCAGCCCGAACCGCCAAGCCTGATGATGGGTCTGGTCCAGAACGGCCCAACCCAGATGGTTGCCGGTCAGATCTATGAGGGTCTGCTGCGCTACGACGAGAAGCTGCAGCCCATGCCGCAGCTCGCGAAATCCTGGGAAGTTTCCGAGGACGGCCTGACCTATACTTTCAAGCTGCACGACAATGTGAAATGGCATGACGGCGAGCCGTTCACCTCCGCCGATGTCGTGTTTTCCGCCGATGTCTTCCTGCGTGAGACCCATGCGCGCCTGCGCACATCGCTGGAGCATGTGGATTCCATCACCGCGCCCGACGACACCACGGTCGTGTTCAAGCTGAAGCAGCCCTTCGGCCCGTTCCTCGGCATTTTCGAGGCCGGCACGATGCCGATGGTGCCCAAGCACATCTATGAAGGCACGGACTACAAGAACAACCCGGCCAACAACACGCCGATCGGCACCGGTCCGTTCAAGTTCACCGAATGGGTGAAGGGCTCGCATATCCTGCTCACCAAGTTCGAGGATTACTACGAGGACGGCAAACCCTATCTCGACGAGATCTACTGGCATGTGATCCCGGACGCTGCCTCGCGCGCCGTTGCCTATGAAACCGGCGTGGTGGACATTTTGCCCGGCGGCTCGGTCGAGAATTTCGACGTCCAGCGGATCGCAGACATGGAGAACACCTGCATCACCGACAAGGGCTGGGAGTATTTCGGTCCGCTGTCGTGGATGTGGCTGAACAACCGCGAAGGCCCGACGGCCGACAAACGCTTCCGCCAGGCGGTCATGTATGCGATGGACCGCAACTTCGCCCGCGACGCGCTGTGGAACGGTCTCGGCAAGGTTGCCAAAGGTCCGGTGTCCTCGTCGACGCGTTTCTTCACCGACGACGTGACCGCATATGACCACGACCCGGAGAAGGCCAAGGCCCTGCTCGAAGAGATGGGCTATGACGGCGAGACCGTGCGCCTTCTGCCGCTGCCCTATGGCGAAACCTGGCAGCGCTGGGCAGAGGCCGTGAAGCAGAATCTCGGCGAAGTGGGCATCAATGTCGAGATCGTCTCCACCGATGTGGCCGGCTGGAACCAGAAGCTGGCCGAGTGGGACTACGACATGGCCTTCACCTATCTCTACCAGTATGGTGATCCGGCACTGGGCGTGGCCCGCACCTACATTTCCACGAACATTGCCAAGGGCTCGCAGTGGAACAATGTGGAAGGCTACGAGAACAAGGAGATCGACGATCTCTTTGCCAAGGCCGCGGTGGCCGTGACGACGGAGGAGCGCCAGAAGCTCTACACCGAGGTGCAGCAGAAACTGGTGGATGACGTGCCGGTGGCCTGGCTTCTCGAACTCGGTTTCCCGACCATCTATCGCTGCAACGTGAAGGATCTCGTCACCACGGCCATCGGCGTGAATGACGGCTTCAAGGACGCCTATATCGAAAAATAGGCGACTGCCCGATCCGGGAATGCGCGGGCGAACCGCCCGCGCATCCTCACCTTGAGTCCGATCCTGCAGGGGCCCGATGCTACGCTTCATACTCATGCGCCTGGGCAAGGCGGCGATCATCCTGATCGCCATCCTGACGCTCAACTTCTTCCTGATCCACGCCGCGCCCGGCGATCCCGCTGCGGTGATGGCAGGCGAGGCGGGGGCCGCCGACGCAAAGTTCATCGCGCAGCTTCGCGAGCAGTTCGGCCTCGACAAACCGCTGCTCACCCAGCTCGGGATCTATCTCAAGGGCGTGCTGCAGTTCGATCTCGGCTTTTCCTATCGTCAGCAGATGCCGGTGGCCGATCTCATTCTCGACCGGCTGCCCGCCACGCTGCTTCTGACCATGACGGCCTTCGTCATCTCGCTGGTTCTGGGTACTCTGGCAGGCGTTCTCGCCTCCGCGCGTGTCGGAAAATGGTCGGACACGGCGATCTCCACCCTAGCGCTGCTCTTCTATGCGACCCCGCTCTACTGGGCGGCGCTGATGGCGGTGCTTCTGTTCTCCGTCTATTTCAACTGGCTGCCGGGTTTCGGCTATGAGACGGTGGGGGCGAACTACACGGGCTTTCGCCGTGCGCTCGACATCGGCCAGCATCTCATCCTGCCAGCCACCACGCTCGGCCTCTTCTTCATGGCGGTCTATATGCGCATGACGCGGGCTCCATGCTCGAAGTCAGCCAGCTCGATTTCGTCAAAACGGCGCGGGCCAAGGGGCTGAAACCCGGCATCATCCAGCGCCGTCACATTTTCCGCAACGCCATGCTGCCGGTGGTGACGCTCGCCGGCCTTCAGGCGGGCCAGCTCGTCGGCGGCGCGGTGCTGACGGAAACCGTGTTCGCGTGGCCGGGCATCGGGCGGCTGATGTTCGAGGCGCTCGCCCAGCGCGACTACAATCTGCTTCTTGGCGTGTTCTTCGTGTCCGCAGCCATGGTGCTCCTGTTCAACCTCATCACCGACATTCTCTATCGGTTCGTTGACCCAAGAATCCGGGTGGCATGATGGCTGATTTCTGGAAACGCTTCTCCCGCAATCGTGGCGCCGTGATCGGCCTTGCGATCCTCGTATTCGTCATACTGGTGGCGCTGCTTGCGCCGCTCATCTTCCCGCAATCGCCGTGGCGCATGGTGCAGCGGCCTTTCCTTGCGCCCTTCGCCATGGACCAGTATCCACTGGGAACGGACGCGCTTGGCCGCGATGTGATCTCCGGCCTTGCCTATGGGGCGCAGGTCTCTCTTCTCGTCGGTCTCGTCTCGACGGTCGCCGCCCTTTTGATCGGCATCCCCATCGGTGCGCTTGCCGGCTATTTCGGCGGCTGGGTGGACGACGCGCTGATGCGCTTTACCGAGTTCTTCCAGACCGTGCCGAGCTTTGCGCTCGCCATCGTTCTGGTGGCAATCTTCCAGCCCTCGATTGAATCGATCATCGCGGCAATCGCCATCGTGAGTTGGCCGCCGGTCGCGCGCCTCGTGCGCGGCGAGGTGCTATCGCTGCGCTCGCGCGAATATGTGGAGGCCGCCATCCTTTCGGGCCAGACCAGCCTGACGATCATTCTGCGGCAGGTTCTGCCCAACACGATCTCGCCCATCATCGTGCTTGCCTCGCTGATGGTGGCAACGGCGATCCTTCTGGAATCCTCGCTCTCCTTCCTCGGGCTCGGCGACCCCAACCTCATGTCGTGGGGCTACATGATCGGCGCGGCGCGCACGGTGATACGGCAGGCCTGGTGGCTTTCCTTCTTTCCCGGCGTTGCCATTCTGCTCACCGTTCTGGCGCTGAACCTGATCGGCGAAGGCTGAACGATGCGCTCAACCCGCGCCTTGCGCGGCGCGGCAAATAGGAGGGCGCGATGACAGACCCCGTTCTCAGCATCAGGAACCTGAAGATCGCGCTGCCGGAGGGTGCGGACCGCGACTTTGCCGTCAACGACATCACCTACGATCTCTATGCGGGTGAAATTCTCTGCATCGTCGGGGAATCGGGTTCCGGTAAATCCATGTCGGCCAATGCGGCCATGGGGCTTTTGCCCGATCTGGTGCGGCCGGTGGGTGGCGAGATCCTCTTCGAGGGCACCGATCTTCTGAAGCTGTCGGAAACCGAGATGATGGATCTGCGCGGCAAGAAGATTGCCATGATCTTTCAGGAACCCATGTCGGCGCTTAACCCGCTGATGCGGGTGGAAGACCAGATCGCCGAAGTGTTCGAGGCGCATGGTCTCCTGACGCCGAAGGAACGCGCCGCGCGCGCCATCGAACTCCTGACGGAAGTGGGCATTCCCGACCCGGAAAAGGCGGCGCGCGCCTATCCGTTCCAGCTTTCCGGCGGCCAGCGGCAGCGCGTGATGATCGCCATGGCACTGGCGCTCGAACCGCGCATGCTGATCGCCGACGAGCCGACCACCGCGCTTGACGTGACCACGCAGGCGCAGATTCTGGAACTGATCCGCAATCTGCAGGAAAAGCACGGCATGGCGGTGATGTTCATCACCCATGATTTCGGCGTCGTTGCCGAGATCGCCGATCGCGTGGCGGTGATGCAATATGGCAAGATCGTCGAGGCCGGCACCGCCGACGAGGTTTTGGACAATCCGCAGCATGAATACACGCAAAAGCTGATCGCGGCGATCCCGAAGCTTGCCGCCGAGGCGAGCGAAGGGATGGCGGGAAAGACGCCGATCCTCGAAGTGGAAGGGCTCAACAAGACCTATGTGACCGGCGGTGGTCTGCTCTTTTCCAAGCCGCGTATCGTTCACGCGGTCAACGATGTGAACCTGACGCTTTGCGAAGGCGAGACGCTGGGCATTGTCGGCGAATCCGGCTCCGGCAAATCGAGCGTCGGGCGCTGCCTCGTGCGGCTGATGCAGCCGGATTCCGGCACGGTGAAGCTCGCCGGCCACGACATGGCGCAGCTTTCGGGCGAGGCGCTGCGCGAGGCGCGCAAATCGATCCAGATGATCTTTCAGGATCCCTATGCCTCGCTCAATCCGCGCTCCAAGGTGGGCCGCATCATCGCCGAGGGGCCGATGGCGCACGGGGTTTCCAAGCAGGAAGCCTATGCGCGCGCGGTGAAACTTCTGGAACTGGTGGACCTCGATGCGCTCGCCATCGATCGTTATCCGCACGAGTTTTCCGGCGGGCAGCGCCAGCGCATCGGCATTGCCCGCGCACTGGCGCTGGAGCCGCGCGTCATCATTGCTGACGAGGCGGTTTCGGCACTCGACGTTTCCATTCAGGCGCAGGTGCTCGATCTTCTGGCGGAGCTCAAGGAGCGGCTCAATCTGGCGCTGATCTTCATCACCCACGATCTGCGCGTCGCCGCCCAGATCTGCGACCGCATCGCCGTGATGCAGAAGGGCAAGGTGGTCGAGATGGGGCCGGCGCATGCCATCTTCAACAACCCTCAGAGCGACTACACGCGCACCCTGATCGAGGCTATTCCCGGCCGCGAGAAGGAGCTGGCGGCGGCGGGGTGAGAATGGTGGCAGTGTCTTGCTGTGGCAGTGCAGTGCGTGCCCATTCCCTCGCCCTTCGACAAGCTCAGGATGAGGGAACGGGCATGGAGAGGCTGGTGCCTACCGCGGCGTCTTGCTGTGGCAACGCGGTGCGTGCCCATTCCCTCGCCCTTCGACAAGCTCAGGATGAGGGAATGAGCATGGACAGGCTGGCGGGTGTGGCGAAGGATTGCAAAACGTCCGCGCTTCCGACACCGGCCCTTAGCCGCTTCTCAGCTACACCGCTCAGCCAGCAGTCGCCAAGACCAGCTCTCAGCGAGCTTTCGCTACCACAAGCCCTCATCCTGAGCCTGTCGAAGGGCGAGGGCGGGATGACGGGCGCAAGCATTCGACGTTCTGCTGCTGCACGACCTGTAACGGCGGGAGAAGCAGCGCGCGCCATCGCTCACCACTCTCAACACTAATCTGCAGGAACCACCGACGTGGACGAACAACTGGCACAGAAGATCCTCGCAGCCGTCGAGGAAGGCTTTGAAGAACAGATCGGCTTTACCGAAGACCTGATCCGCTTTCCCTCGCTGCGCGGAAAGGAAAAACCCGCACAGGAATTCGTGCACAAGGCGCTCGAAGCGCGTGGCTATGCGGTCGAAACCTTCCATATCGACGAAGACAAGATCAAGGATCATCCGGGCTTCTCGCCCGTGGCCGTCGATTATTCCGACGCGGTGAATGTGATCGCCACCCACGAGCCGCGTGAAAACAGGGGCCGATCGCTGATCCTGAACGGTCATATGGATGTGGTGCCGGAAGGCCCGCACGACATGTGGGAGGTCTCGGCACCCTATGAGCCAAAGCGCGAGGGCGACTGGCTTTACGGGCGCGGCGGCGGAGACATGAAGGCCGGCATCGCCGCCAATATTTTCGCACTCGACGCGCTGCGCCGCATTGGCCTGCAGCCGGCGGCGAAAGTGCATGTGCAAAGCGTGGTGGAGGAAGAATGCACCGGCAATGGCGCGCTCGCCTGCCTGGTGGAGGGCTATACGGCGGATGCCGCGATCATTCCCGAGCCGGAAGACGAGATGCTGGTGCGCGCCAATACCGGCGTTTTGTGGTTCGAGGTGAATGTGTCGGGCCACCCGGTGCATGTGCGCGAGGCGGGCACGGGGGCCAACGCCATCGAGGCGAGCTTCCGCGTGATCGAAAGCCTGAAACGCCTGACCGCGGAATGGAACGCCGAAAAGGCGAACTATCCCTATTTCGAGGAGCTCGATCACCCGATCAATTTCAATGTCGGCAAGATCGAGGGTGGAGACTGGGCCTCCACCGTGGCGGCCTGGTGCAAGCTCTCCTGCCGCATCGCCATCTATCCTGGTGACGACCCGAAGGACCGGGCGGCGCAGATCGAGGCGCATCTGGCGCGTGAGCTGGCCGATGATCCCTTTCTCGGAAACCGTCCGCCGGAAGTGATCTGGAACGGATTTTTCGCGCGGGGCTATGTGCTGGAGGAAGGGACCGACGCCGAAAAGGCGCTGGCCGAAGCGCACCGCGCGGCGACCGCGAGCGAACTGAAAAGCTTCGTGACGCCGGGCTATCTCGATGCGCGGGTCTTCGTGATCTATGCGGGCATGCCGTGCCTTGTCTATGGCCCGATCACCGAGAACATCCACGGTTTCGACGAGCGCGTGAGCCTTTCCTCCATCAAGCGGGTGACGGGCGCGATCGCGCTTTTCATCGCCGACTGGTGCGGCGTGGAACCCATCGATGCGGAGGCCGCAAATGGCTGACGGACGGGTGATCGAGGGTGTTTATCTCAGCACCGCCTTCGATCTTCACGCGCTTTATGGCCATGCGCTGGCACCGCATGCAGGCACGATACGCCTGCGCCATCCGCATGAGATCGACGATCCTTCGGCGATCCGCTTCGCGCTTTGCTGGCGGCCGGCGGACGATGCCTTTCTGCCCTATCCGAACCTGCGGCTGGCAAACTCCATCGCCGCCGGCGTTGACAGCATCATCAATTGCCCCAGCCTGCCCGCAGAAGCGCTGGTTGCGCGGGTGCGCGACGAGGACCAGGGCGACGTGATGGCCGGGTTCGCGGCATGGCATGTGGTCTGGCATCATCGAAACATGCGCCATCACATCGTTCATGAGGCGAAGCACGAATGGGCGCGGCTCATCCCGTCCATCATGAAGCCGCCGCGCGAGACGCCGGTGGGCATTCTCGGTTTCGGCCTGATGGGGCGCGCGATCGCCCGCGCGGTGACGGCCATGGGGTTCCCGGTGATTGCGGCGGTGCGCAACACGCCGACGGAGGATGTGCCGGGCGTGCGCTTCGAGAGCGGGCAGGGGGCAGCGCTTAGGGTTGCGGAGCAGGCCGCCATCCTCATCAACGTTCTGCCGCTGACGGGAGAGACGCGCGGCCTGCTCAATCTCGATTTCTTCAACCGCATGCCGGAAGGCGCCGCACTCATCCAGCTTGGGCGAGGCGAACATCTGGTCGAGGCCGATCTCCTGCGCGCGCTCGACAGCGGGCGCATTGCCTCCGCCTCGCTCGACGTTTTCGACGTGGAGCCGCTGCCCAAAGAGCACCCCTTCTGGGCGGATGAGCGCATTCTCGTGACGCCGCATCAGGCGGGCGATTGCTCGCCGCACACGATGGCCGAACAGCTTGCCCGCGCCGCACAGGCAGTGGTGGCAGGAGAAATACCGGAAACGGTGGTCGACAGATCCAACGGATATTGAAGGACGACAATGAAAGCCATTTTCGACGAACGCCAGTTGCGGCACACGCCGGAGCGCTATTTCCGGCGCGGGGCCTATATGCCCCATCCCGAGCAGGCTGAACGCGCGATCCTGATCCGCGACATGCTCATCAGGAATGACTTTCCGATCGAGACCCCGCGCGATTTCGGCGACGGGCCGATCAAGGCCGTGCATGACCCGGACTATGTGGATTTCTGGAAAGACGCCTATCAGCGCTGGCGCGCGGAGGCGCCGGATCAGGAACCGATCCCAAACTGCCATCCCGGCCCGCGCCGGGGGCGGCCTTCCTCATCGGTTTTCGGCCAGCTTGGCTGGTGGGCGACCGACACGTCGGTTCCGCTGACGGAAGGCACATGGGATGCCGTCTACTGGTCGGCGCAGACCGCGCTTGAAACCGCCGAACGCGTGAAGGAAGGCGAACGCATGGTCTATGGCCTGTGCCGCCCGCCGGGACACCACGCGCTTTCCAATGCGTCGAACGGCTTCTGCCTCTTCAACAACGCGGCCATCGCAGCGCAAAGCCTGCGCGAACGCTTCGGCAAGGTGGCGGTGCTCGACATCGACACGCATACGGGCAATGGCACGCTCGACATTTTCTATGATCGCAGCGACGTTTTCGTCTGCTCGCTGCACACCGATCCCGACCTCTACCCGACCTATTATCTCGGCTATGAGGACGAGCGCGGCGAGGGCGAAGGCGAGGGCGCGACGCTCAATCTCTGCCTGAAACCCGGAGCGGACACGGACACGATCCTTGGCCGGTTCCGCGAGGGGCTTTCGGCCATCACCGCGTTCGGCGCGGAGGCGCTGGTGATTTCGCTTGGGCTCGACATGGCGGCGGACGATCCGCTCTCGGAGGTGAAGCTCACGGGCGACGGCTTTGCCACCATGGCGCGCGAGATCGCGGCTCTGGGGCTGCCAACGGCGCTGATCCAGGAAGGCGGGTATCTGGGGCCATCGCTTTCCAGAAATGCGGAGATTTTCCTCACCGCCAGCCGCGAGGCGCTGGCGGGCTGAGACAGCTCAGAGCGTCATTGTACGCTTTGCGGATCGGGTGCTGGCTGAACCGGGGTGACCGGTCTTGCCAGCGCCCGCTCGCGGAACACGATGTAGAGCCCGGCTCCGATGGTGATGGCGATGCCAAGTGCGGCCAGCCCATTGGGCAGATCGCGGAAGATGAGCCAGCCAATGACCGTGGCGAAGGGGATCTCCAGATACTGGATCGGCGCCACGGTGGCCGATGGCGCAAAGCGCAGCGACCACGTCATGAGAAGGTGGCCGAACGTGCCGAAGAAGCCGGAGGCGACAAGAAGCAGCATTTCCCGCATGTCGGGCTTGACCATGCGCAGCTGCGGCAGATCCAGCCCCAGATTCAGCATGGCCACGAAACCAAAGCCGATCATGCATAGATGCCGCTGACCACCTGAAGCGCGATAGGGTCGGCATCGCGCGAGATCTGGCGCGTCACCAGCATGTAGCCGGAGAAGGCCACCGCCACGAGAAGCGGCAGAAGCGCGGGCGCGCCGACGGTGAGGAAGCTCGGCTGCACAACGAGCATGGTGCCGATGAAGCCGACCGAACAGGCGGCGAGACGCCTCGGCCCGATGTCCTCGCCCAGAAAGAACTTTCCAAAGGCCAGCATGATGAAGGGCATGACGAAGGCGATGGCCACGCATCGGCCAGCGGCAGATAGCGCAGCGACATGAACATCGCGCCGATGCCGGCAATGTGAAGTGCCGTGCGCAACACGGTGAGGCGCATGACGCGCGACGGCAGAAGAAGTGTTTTCCCGCTCCACCACACGACCGGCAGGAGAAACACCACCTGCGCAGCGAAACGCACCACCAGCAGCTCGAAGAGCGGGATGGTCTCGCCCAACAGTTTCGCAATCGAGTCGCCCAGGGGGGCGACCGCGCAAAACCCGATCATCAGAAGGATGCCGACAAGCGGCCGGTCGTTTGACATTGCGCGACCCTATGGAGCGATGTCCGGCCGCGCAATGTCACATGGCGTCAAAACGGTACGGCCAGCGAGGGAAATCCCGCACTGGCCGGTTTGACCTTATGCGGCCTGAGCCTTCGGGCCGGTCTCGGGCTGGTAGGTGCGGCCGAAGCGGTTTGCCAGAAAATCCTCAAGCGCGATGTCTTCTTGCTGGACAAAGCCCTTCGACGGAAGCTTGCCGTTGGCGAGCAGGTCGAGCACGGTGCAGATGCCGGCGGCGGTGGTCTTCTGGATGGCGCTGCGGGCAGTTGGCCCGGCCGGGTCCGCAAACACGCTGTTGGCGTAGCTCTCCTGCACCAGTCGGCCATTCTTCAGGCCGGTGATGGTCACGAAGATCACCACCACATCCTGCATTGTGGTGGGCAGAGCGTGCTCGAAAATCTCTTTCAGAAGATCGCGGCGCTCGATCAGGCGCAGGTCGTTCAAAAGCATCTTCATGATCGAGGCATGACCCGGATAGCGGATCGTGCGGTAGTTGAGATTGCGCACGCGGCCCTTGAGCGACTCGCAGATGGAGCCGAGCCCGCCGGAGGTGTTGAACGCCTCGTAGCGCACGCCGTCGAGCGAGAACTCCTCGTGACCTTCAAGCGGCGCGACTTCCTTCATCTCGCCATCGACGATGGCTTCGCAGGGCTCGCAATACTCGTTGATGACGCCTTCCGGCGACCAGGTGAGATTGTAGTTTAGCGCATTGGCCGGAAACTGCGGCAGCGCGCCGACCCGCATGCGCACATCGTGCAGCGTGTCGAAACGCTTGGCCAGCGAATTGGCGGCGATGGTGATGAAGCCCGGCGCCAGCCCGCACTGGGGGATGAAGGCCGTTTCGGCGCTGGCGGCAATCTCCTTGACGCGGCGCGTACTTTTCACGTCCTCGGTCAGGTCGAGATAGTGAACGCCTGCCTCGGCGGCGGCCTCGGCAATGGGAACCGTGAGGTGATAGGGCGCGGCGTTGAGCAGGGCGAACTTGCCCTTGAGCACGGCGGCAAGCGCCTTCGTGTCGGAAAGGTCGACCGCGACGCCTGAAATCTGCGGATGGGAGGAGAGGGCCGCGAGCTGATCGGCCGAACGGTCGGCGACCGTGACCGTGTAATCGCCGGCGGCGACCAGCATGTCTGCGATGGCGGCGCCGATGCGCCCGGCTCCGGTGACGACGATTTCCTTCATTCCGTTCCCTTTTCGATTGTGTCTGGCGATTCTGTCGGATCGGCGTTCAGTCTGGCGCTGTTCGACGTTGAATCGAAGCATCGTTTCGGGTAATTTTATCCTTGGATTTATACATATCGACGAATCTATCGATCATTATGACGACTGATGCAGACCGCGCGGTGATCGCGCTCTTGCGTGAGAATGCGCGCATGCCGGTTTCGGAAATCGCCCGGCGGCTGGGCGTCTCGCGCTCCACGGCGCAGAGCCGGCTGGAGCGGCTTGAGCGCAGCGGAACGATTGCCGGCTATATGGTGCGGCTGTCGGGCGAATATGACGCCGCGCAGATCCGCGCCCATCTTCTGGTGACGGTGTCGCCAAAGCTTTCCGGCGATGTGATTACGGCGGTGGAGAAGATGAGCGCGGTGCGCACGGTTCACTCCGTGAGCGGATCGTTCGACATGATTATCATCGTCGAAGCGCCTTCGGTGGCCGAGCTCGATGCGGTGATCGATACGATCGGGGCGCTGAAGGGCGTCGACCGGACAATGAGCTCGATCGTCCTGTCAACGCGGATCGACCGGTAAGGCTTCAGCGATCCGCTGACGCGAAACCGTCATCCCGGAAGTCCGAAGGGCTATCCGGGACCCATTGGAAGAACGCCATGGAGCGCGGCCCGGCAGTGGTTCGGCTGGATGGGTGCCGGTGGCGCCTTCTGCGGAGATCGGCCTTGCCGCTCAATGGGTCCCGGCTCTCCCTCCGGTCGGCCGGGATGACGTCAAAGTTGCACCGCTACTCCACCGCCATCCGCGCCGCGCCCCGCCTTCGGGCAATCTCGTAGGCGACGGCCCCAAACACAGTGATCGCGATCATGATGAGCGCCAGCGCGTTGACGGCGGGTGTGAGCCCCGTGCGCACCTTGGTGGCGATGTAGACCGTGAGCGGCGTATCGAACCCGCGCACGAAGAGCGTGGTGTTGTAGTTTTCGATGGACTGGAGAATGGCAAGAAAGCCGGCGGCGATGAGCGCCGGTTTCAGGAAGGGCAGCAGAACGCGGCGGAAAACCATGAATTTCGACGCGCCGAGGCCGAGGGCCGCTTCTTCCTGCGTGGGATCGAAACGCTGGAGGCGCGCCGTAATCATCAGCATCACATAGCAGATGATGAAGCTTGCCTGAGCGACCACGATCAGGAAAACACCGCCCCCGACGCCAAGCTGCCGCCACAGAACCAGCGTGGCGATACCGATGACCACGCCGGGCGTGAGCAGCGGCGACACCATGACCGCATACATGAAGCTGCGCGCGCGCGCATGCAGGCTGGTAAGAACGAGAGCCGCCGCCGTGCCGATGGGCAGGACGGTGATGACCACGAAGAAAGCGACGATGAAGGAGGTCCACAGCGACTGCCACATGCCGCCATCGCTCCACAGCGCGTCGAACCATTGCAGCGTTGTGCCGCGCCACGGCGTTACCGTGGGGAAGCGGCTTGTGTTGAACGTGGCGATGCCCATGATCGCGAGCGGCGCGAAGAGATAGAGAAAGAACGCCACCATATAGAAGCCGAACATGGCACGGGCGATGCGGTCGGCGGCACTCATGCGCGACCCTCCGGGGTTGGCCGGAGAGGCCGGTGCGGCCCCTCATACGCGTTATTGCTTGGCCTTGCTGAAGGCGTCATCCCGGAAACCCGAAGGGCTATCCGGGACCTATTGGAAGAATGCCATGGGGCGTGGCCCGTTTTTGCTTTGGGTGTATTCCGGAGATCCCGGCACTTTCTGCGCAGATCGGCCGCGTCTCTCAATGGGTCCCGGCTCTCCCTCCGATCGGCCGGGATGACGGCGGGACCTTCTCCTAGCATGCGCAAACAAGCAGTCCGAAGGGCAGGTGAGGGGCAGCGCCCACGCCTGTTCGTGGCCACGGCACTCATTTCGCCACCTCCGTCAGGCTCACGCGGGCAATGCGCAGCGTGACGAGCACCACCGCAAGGCACAGAACCAGGAGAACCAGCGCATAAGCTGCACCGCGGTTCCAGTCGCCGCCCTCGAAGAACCAGTTGTAGATGATCTCGGTGAACCAGCGACTGCCCGGCGCGCCGAGAAGGGCCGGCGCCACATAGCTGCCGGCGGCAAGCATGAAAGTGAAGACGCAGCCCGTGGCGATGCCCGCCTTGGCGTGCGGAATGACCACCCGCCAGTGAATGCGCCAGGTGGATGCGCCGAGGTCGCGCGCGGCCTCGATCTGCGATTTGTCGAGCGATTCGATGGCGTTGTAGATCGGGAACAGCATGAACAGGATGTAGGCATAGGTCATGCCCGCCAGAACGCCGCCATCGCCATACCAGCGCACCGGCTCGTCGATGATGCCGAGCGACAGGAGGAAAGCGTTCAGCGGCCCGCGAAACGCGAGCAGGATATACCAGGCGAGCGTGCGCAAGACCTCGTTGATCCAGAACGGGATGGTGAGTGCCAGAAGTACCACCGCCGTCTGGTTCACCGTCGCGTGCTGGGCAAGCCAGAACGCCATCGGATAACACACCAGAAAGGTGATGAAAGCGACGAGCGCGCTCGCCCAGACGGTCTTGAAGAAGATCGCGCGGTGAACGCCCTCATTGGCCAGATAGAGAATGTTGTCGAGCGAATAGACATCGTTCGGCCCGCCAAGCTGCGACGGCGGCAGGTTGGGCCGCAGCGCGTAGTCGATCATCATGACATTGGGCGCAAGCACCATGCCGGCAAGCCACGCGCCGACCAGCGCCAGAAACAGCGTGCCGAGGCCTCCGCCAAAACGCCTGTAGAGCTCAGACATCGGGCAGCACCACCGCGTTTGCGCTTTCAAAGCCGAAGCCGGATTTCTCGCCGATGGCGGGGGCGCTCGCAAGTTCGGTGCTGGCGATTGAAGCCACCAATGGCGTGCCGTCTTCGGCAACGCCGTGCGCCAGCGCAAAAGCGCCCTCGAAATCGATGCGCTCGATGGTGGCGGCAAGCCGGTTCGCCCCGCCTTTTGGCTTCAGCGCTTCGGGCCGCACATAAAGCTTTGCCGCCGCGCCGCCGGAAAGCCCGTCTCCGGCGCGGCCGGTCAAGGTTCCATGGGCGGTTTCCACCGTGGCGATGCCGTTGTCGATGCCCTTCACCGTGCAGGAGAGCGCGTTGGTCTCGCCAACGAAGGTGGCGACGAAGGGCGTGGCCGGATTGTCGTAAAGCTCGCGCGGCGCGCCCACCTGCTGCACCACGCCGGCGCTCATCACCGCCACGCGGTCCGACATGGCAAGCGCCTCGGACTGGTCGTGCGTGATGTAGATGAAGGTGACGCCGGTGCGCTTTTGCAGGGCGCGAAGCTCGGCGCGCATGTGCTGGCGCAGTTTGAGATCGAGCGCGGATAAGGGTTCGTCGAGCAGCAGCACCTGCGGCTCGACCGCAAGCGCGCGGGCAATGGCGACGCGCTGGCGCTGGCCGCCCGAAAGCTCGCCCGGCATGCGGTCGCCATAGCCTTCAAGCGCGATCAGTTTCAGAAGATCGTTCGCCTTCTTGCGGCGCTCGGCTTTCGAGACGCCGCGCGCCTCAAGCCCGAAGGCGATGTTTTCCCACACGGGCATCAGCGGGAAGAGCGCAAGCGACTGGAAGATCATCGCCGTCGGGCGCTGATTGGGGCCCAGCGGTGTCATGTCCTTTTCGCCGATCAGGATGCGGCCCTCGGTGGGGTTCAGGAAACCGGCAATGACGCGCAGAAGCGTGGTTTTGCCACAGCCGGACGGCCCGAGAATGGAGAAGAATTCTCCGCCTTCAACCGTGAAGGAGACGTCGTCGACGGCGCGGGTCGCGCCGAATGTGACGCCGACATGATCGAGCTCTACGGAATGTGACATGGTCCTCCCCCGGGGTCCCCCGGTGCTTTGTGGGCTTTCGCAAGGATTGTCAGGTAACGCCCGCCCCTCATCCGCCTGCCGGCACCTTCTCCCCGCAAGCGGGGAGAAGGAAGATGGCCGCAACGTCTATGCCACCTTCTCCCCGCGTGCGGGGAGAGGGTAAGGGTGAGGGGCGCGCGCCGTCAGTTCATCCGGCTTCCTCAGGCCGAGAGGAAGCGGTCCTGATATTCGTTGCGCTTGGCGACGAACCAGCTTTCCTGGATCGGCCACCACCACAGCTTGTCCAGCGCGTCGCCCGGATAGGCGGCGGCGAAGAACGCCTTGGCGTCGTCCGAGGTCTTGTCGGCGGCACCCACGGCGGTGGAATTGATCGAGGTGGCGTTGGTGTACATGGCGCCGGCTTCCGGCGTCAGGAACCAGTTGATGAAGGCATAGGCCTGGTCGAGGTTTTCCGCACCCTTCGGGATCGCCACGCCTTCCATCCACGCCAGCGCGCCTTCCTTCGGCGCGATGAAGCCGATGGGCAGGCCTTCCTTGGCGAGTGCCGCGGCGGTCGAATCCCAGGTCTGGCCGATGGCGCAGCCATTCACGCGGAACGCGCCCTGCGCCTCGTTTTCATTGGACCAGAACTGCGCGATGTTGGCCTTGCGGGCAACCGCCTCCTCAAGGATCGCATCGTAGATCTTGACCATGTTCTCTTCAGATTTGAAGGCGTCGGCCATCGGCATGGGCAGCTTGCCCTCGCCTTCGAGCCACAGGCCGAGGCCAACGAGGCCCGAATGGCCGCGCACCGTGGCCTTGCTCTTCATTTCCGGCTTCCAGATGTCGCCATAGGAAGCAGTGCCATAGTCGAGCGGGGCCTGATCCTTGTCGAAGGAAACGGCTTCCGTGCCCCAATCGGTCGGCACCTGATAGCGCTTGCCATCGATGACCGCGCCGAGATTTTCGGAGTTTTTCCACGCGCTCGGCAGGCAGTTGTCGACGTTGACCTTGCTTTCGTCGATCGGCTGCACCAGCTCGAACTCGACATAGTTGGGCACGCGGTCGACCGTCGGCCAGATGATGTCGAAGCCGCCGCCATTGTTGGCGCGAAGCTGGTTCAGAAGTTCGTCATTGGTGCCGTAGGGCGTGTAGTTCGCCTTGATGCCGGTCTCTTTTTCGAAAGCGGCGAGCATCTCGTCGTTCAGATAGCCGGCCCAGGCGAAGATGTTGACCGAACCGGAGGAGCCCTGCGCATAGCTGCGCGAAATGAACGGAGCGGCAAGCGAAAGGCCGGCCACCGAAGCAGCGCCCTTGATGAAGTTGCGTCGTCTAATCAATGTCATGAATGCACTCCCCTGATTTCTGCGTTGAGATCGCAGGCGTTATTCCCGCTATGTTACAGCGCGATGACCGGGCGGCAACAAAAATCAGAGTTTACGAGTGAAGTCGCTCAAAGTCTCAGGAGATCGACAGTCTTTCCGCCACGTTTTTCAGACTGGCGAGAGCTGTTTCGACATTCGCCGCCTGCGCGTCGTCGAGTTGCTCGAAGTAAGGGCAGGTCAGCACAGCGAGCGCATCGCCCGAAGGGCCGAAGACGGGGACGGAGATATCGCGCACCCCGACGAGCTGGAGGCTGTTGCCGATTCGGTGGCCGTTGGAGCGGACTTCTTCCAGCGCAGGCTCCATCTCCGCCAGATGTTTCACCTGCGCGGAACTGCCCCAGATCGCCAGGGTCTCGTTGCGCCGGTCCGGGCTCTGGAAAGCGAGCAGCGTCTGGCCTGAACCGGTGGTGAGCAGATCGAGCTGGGCACCGGGACGCAGGCGAAACTCCCAGTTGGCGGGGCTGCTCGCCTGGGCGACCACGATGGCATAACCGCGCTCGGGCGCCACCAGATGCACCGATTGATGCGT
>NZ_BAMP01000063.1 GCF_000615975.1 Nitratireductor aquibiodomus NL21 = JCM 21793
AAACTATTGATGGAGCATCGGAATAGCCCGAAAACCGGATTCCACTTTTCGGTCCGATGCTCTGGGGAACGCGATAAACAGATTGTGGGCGCGGGACGAGGTCAACTCAGAAAGCGCTTTTTGGAATTGCCGTCGTGCCTAAATTGCCGTCGTGTTCAACCACTGGCGGCGCAGCGCGACGGCGGCCGGGCGGATTCGGGGGAAGTATCCGCCCGGCTTTTCTTGCCAAATGGTGTTCAAAAAAAACGGACCGCCGTTCGGACAGGTTTTCAGACTGGATTGAATGCTGAATTGCCGCTCATGCGGCTGAATCTGTCAGGCGTTTGTGTCGGGCCGATCACTGCGGGCATTTTCCCTGACGGTCCGGGCCCTCGCTTCGAAGACTTTGGCGTTAGGGCAGAATGAGGGAGGCGTGCGCGCTGTTTCGCCTGCCGTTGCAGCCAGCCATGTCTCGCAGGAATCTGCATTGCGGCACAGGCCACAGGACCGAATCGCCGAGGCAAGCGTGAGGCCAAGTCGCTCCGCGGCCAGTCGCTGGATATCGACATCGCAGCGGTCCATCATCTTGCCCATCAGCTTTGCACGGGCTTCGATGTTTTTCGAAATGCGCGTCATGAGCATAATCCTCTGTGATCGCCCAGTCTGGCGGCTGTTCGGCGGGGCGTCTTTGCGCTGGATCAAACGTCGTGCAGGAAAAGCGACTGTCCATCGTGCCCCGCGTCAGCACGTCACTTGCGGTATGTCCCTGCGATCGAAATAATGCGCGCGACAAGGCACTGCGTGCGAAGGGGCGAGCGTGAGTCCTGAATTTGATCTGGCTGAACCGGCACGCCGTGCCGGTGTGACGGGGTACGCCATAGCGATCGGCGGAAGCGTCGTGCTGCTGGCGGCGCGGCTCTGGCTGGGCACAGCCTTCGGCGACACGTGGGTTCTGTTTCTGGCCTCTCTCATTGCACTTTATGCGTCAATCTTCGGCGGACGCACGGCCGGTCTTGTGGCTGTCGCACTGACTGCATGCGCCATCGCTCTCGTTGGTGTACTGGCGGCACTGCCGCTTTCCATTCCTGCCTTTGCTGCGCTGATCGCGTTTCTCGTACTGCTCGCCCATGTGGGCGGCGCTTACTTTAACGCTCAGGACGCGGGCCGACAGGTTCGCCGGCAGCTGGCCGCACGCGATGCGCATCTGAGTTCCATTCTCGACACTGTGCCGGATGCCACGGTGGTGATTGATGACAAGGGAATCATGATCTCGTTCAACCGGGCTGCGGTGCGCCAGTTCGGCTATACGGAAGAAGAAGCACGCGGCCGTAACGTCAGCATGCTCATGCCGGAGCCGTATCAGGGGCAGCATGACGGTTATATCGAGCGCTACAAACGCACGGGCGAACGGCGGATCATCGGTATCGACCGAATGGTCGTCGGGCGCCGCAAGGATGGTTCGACCTTTCCGATGAAGCTTGCGGTGGGCGAAATGCAAAGCGGCGGGCACACCTATTTCACCGGTTTCATACGCGATCTGACGGAACGGGCCGAAACCGAGGCGCAGATGGAGCAGGTTCAGGCCGAACTTGCCAGGCTCGCGCGGTTGAACGAACTGGGGGAGATGGCCTCGACGCTCGCTCATGAGCTGAATCAGCCGCTCTCCGCTGTGTCGAACTATGTGCAGGGCTGCAAGCGCCTCCTGAACGACCTCGACCACCCTGTTGCCGAGCGGATGCGCGACGCTCTTGAAGAAACCACGCGGCAATCGCTGCGCGCTGGGCAGATTATCCGCCATCTGCGTGAGTTTGTGACGCGCGGCGAAAGCGAAAAGCAGGCGGAGAACCTGCAGAGCCTTGTCGAGGAAGCTGCTGCGCTGGCGCTGATGGGCTCGCGCGAGCTTGGCATCCGCACGGTGTTCGAGTTCGAACCGGGGCTTGAAGAGGTTTTTGTAGACAGGGTGCAGATCCAGCAGATCCTGATCAACCTTATGCGCAACGCGATGGAAGCCATGCGCGAGAGCGCGCAGCGCGAGCTCCGGGTTTCGGTCGTATCTGATGGAGCCGGCGCGATCGATATCGATGTGTCGGATACGGGCTCCGGCGTACCGGACGAGATCGCCGAAAGCCTGTTCAAGCCCTTCGTTTCCTCCAAGCGGGGCGGTATGGGGGTCGGCCTGGCCATCTCCAAGAGAATTGCGGAAGCCCATGGCGGTATGCTGAGACTGATCGAAACCTCACGGGAAGGCACCACCTTCCGTTTCACACTGCCGGCACTGAAAGAACAGGAACTGCAGAATGCCTGAAGACGTGGTGATCCACATTGTCGATGACGAGGAACCGGTTCGCAAGTCGCTGGCCTTTCTGCTCACCATGTCCGGCCACGCAGCGCGGGTGCACAGCTCGGCGACCGAGTTTCTCAAGAGTGCGCCCGGCCTGCGCAACGCCTGCCTGATCACCGATTTGAGAATGCCCGACATGAGCGGCGTCGAACTGCTGCAGCGATTGGGTCAGGACGGAAACATGCTGCCGACGATTGTCATCACCGGGCATGGGGATGTGCCGATGGCGGTGGAGGCCATGAAGGCGGGGGCATTGGATTTCATCGAAAAGCCCTTCTCCGACGATGTGCTGATGGAAGCCGTTTCACGGGCCATCCAGCAGCTGGAAACGAGGCCGCAGGCAGACGCGGATGCCGGCATGGTGCGCGAGCGGGTCCTGCAGCTTTCCGAGCGCGAGCAGCAGGTCATGCATCGCATCGTCGCCGGCCTGCCCAACAAGACGATCGCCTTCGAACTCGACATTTCACCCAGGACCGTTGAAGTGCACCGGGCCAATGTGATGGCCAAGATGCAGGCCAGAAATCTGCCAGAGCTGGTGCGGATGGCCCTGCTGGCCGGCGATACGGCGCACTGACAAACGCCATTCATGCGGCATTTTGATCCAGCGCAATGCGCTGTGGTCGACCAAGGCTGACATTGCGTGCTGCCGTGGCGGATTGCGCATTCTCCCGGCAGTGAGGAGATGCCGGTGTGGTTGGAACGATTCTCGTGGTGGCGCCCGATTCCGCCTTTCGCCTGTCGCTGCGTTTCATGCTTGAAACGGAGGGGTTCGATGTGGTCGTACCGGACAGTCTTGCGGAAGCCGGTTGCCTGCGCGCGGATGCGGACTGCATGATTGTTGATCATGATGTGCTTATCGAGCAGGAATGCCGGTTGCCCGACTTGCCGCAGATGACGGCCCGTTTGTTCTTCTCGCGGACACGCTTCAGGACATGCCGCAGGCCGAGCACATGCGCACTGTTGAAAAACCACTTCTGGGCAGCGCCGTTGTGAATGCGGTTCAGGCGCTTCTGGAGGGGGCGGGCCGCAGGGAAAAGCCGGCGCTACGTAGATTCCCGTAGGGGAAAAACCGAATTTCGCGCGGTCTGCGATCGCGGCACATAGGGACCGTCACATGACGGAGGCACCCATGTTTGCACAGGCCGCAACCGCCCAAACGCTCAATATTCCTTTCGGCGCAGGCCGGCATCATGCCGAGGCGCGCAGGACGCCCGCATCCTTTTCGCCTGATCAGCCTCACCAGGTCGTTTTCTACGATGCCAATGAAGAGATCTATGCACAGGGCGAGCAGGCCAGTGCGCTCTATCAGGTCGAGTTTGGCGCGGTTCGCCTCTATCGCCTTCTTGCCGACGGTCGGCGTCAGATCAGCGCCTTCCACATTGCCGGTGAGGTTTTCGGTTTCGAGGCCGACGGCCAGCATCATTTCTTTGCCGAGGCTGTGGGCCATGCGGGCATCCGTGTTTTCCGCAAGCCGGCCAGCGAGATCAACTGGCGTCAGACGCTGGATGCCGCTCTGGCCGCACTGGTGCGGGCCCAGGAGCACCTGCTTGTGATCGGCCGGCAGAACGCCGCCGAGCGCGTTGCCGCCTTCCTGCTCGACATGATGGAACGCCAGAACAGCGACCGCGAGGTGCAGCTTGCGATGTCGCGCACCGACATTGGCGACTATCTCGGCCTGACGATCGAAACCGTGTCCCGGACCTTCTCGAAATTCAAATCCAGGGGGCTCGTGCGCCTGGCGAACACGCGCACAGTGGAAGTGATCAATGTCGAGGCGCTCAGAGCGATGTGTGACTGAGGGGTGGGGAGTGGACCCGTAGGGCTCGGTATCGACCGGATGGTTCTACGATGCCCGATCGGAATACGGCCTGCTGCAGTTTCATAGGCGTCGGATTTAAGCCAGCTACCATTCCTGAACTCGGGACCGGGTGATAAAGTCGCATGCCGAAGAGGGCGCTCACGAAGCGGTATGGTCCGAGATAACAACCTTGGCCCGGATTGCTGCGGGGTGCTGGGTAGGTATCCCGACCGCTCCGGCTGCTCGCGGGGCGGAGGGCCGGGCGCAAAAATTCAGGCTATTCAGTTGGAAGCGGCGGTTAAAGAGTGTTACCGAAACAATCCGGATCGTATGGAACTGCTCGCTTATGAAAATTTTGCACGTATACAAGACCTACTTGCCAGATGATTTTACAGGTGTGCCCCGGGTTATTCACACACTTGCGGAAAACACGGGAAAATACGGCGTTGAAAATGAGGTTTTCACTCTATCCAATTCGCCCTCTGCGACCCCATTGAAGATAGGGAATCATCTTGTAAGGCAATTTAAGTGTGAAATAAATATATCATCTTCTAGTTTGTCGGTATCATCAATTTTGTATTCGAAAAGAATATTTGATGATGCCGATATAATAAATTATCATTTCCCCTGGCCGATGGGAGATTTACTTTATATATTGAGGGGGATGAGTAAGCCGTCTCTCGTTACATACCACTCCGATATCATTAGGCAGAAGAACCTCTTGCGCTTCTATAGACCGGTTATGACCCGGTTCCTTGATGGTGTTGATGAGATTGTTGCCACGTCACCCAACTATCGGGACAGCAGTCCAATTCTTGCTCGGTATAAGGAAAAGACCTCAGTAATCCCGATCGGATTGCCTGAGCGTCCCGCCGCCGTGGCGGAAGATGTACAGCGCCTGCGAAGCATGCTTGGTGAAGGTTTTCTGCTGTTTGTGGGGGCCTTGCGATACTACAAAGGCCTGCAGTTCCTCGTTTCCGCAGCCGAAGCAAGCAGGATTCCACTGGTGATCGCTGGTGGGCGGCAGCGAGGAGACATCGATGTATCCACACTTCCGGAAAACATTCGCTATATTGGGGAGGTCAGTGAGGCGGAGAAAGAAGCGCTTTTGACGCTCTGCGCCGGATTTGTCTTTCCTTCACATTTGCGTTCTGAAGCATTTGGCATATCGCTTGCCGAAGCGGCGCGCGCTGGCAAGCCCATGATTTCTTGCGAGATCGGAACGGGGACAAGCTTTATCAACAAGGACGGAGAAACAGGGATTGTTGTTCCTCCGGGCGACGTAAAAGCGCTCTCTGAAGCGATGCTGGCTATTCTGGCCGATGAGGATATGCGGGCGCGCATGGGCCGGTGCGCTGAAAAACGTTTCCAGAGCCTGTTTCGCGCTGACGGCATGGCCGCCGACTACCTCAAGATTTATCAGCGTCTTGCTGGCGCAAGTCGCGGATAATGCCCTGCATTTGCGTTACGAAGCGCTCCCTTGAAAACTGCTGTGCTCTTGCCTCACAGTTGGGGCGCATCTCAATTGCTCTTTCCTTGGTCATAACGCCGACGGCATCGGCGATATCCTGAATAGAAAAGTCGGGCTTTAGCAGAAGTCCGCTTTTGTCATTCTCGATCGTTTCCAGAAGCCCGCCCTCGCGCACTCCGATCACCGGCTTGCCCGCAGCCATGGATTCGACGGGGGAAATCCCGAAATCCTCGTCCACCGGCAGGTAGATGGTAGCGATGGCTCTGCCTACGAGGTCTTTGAGTTGTTGATCGCTGACCCAGCCTCGGAACTCGATGTTCGGGGCGTTCCCGACCATCTGCTTCAAACGCTCCAGGTCATCGCCGCCTGACGCGACCACCAGTTTTTTGTCCGGCATGGCCAGGAAGGCCTCAACGATCTTTTCAACCCTCTTCAATGGGGTAAGGCGAGCGGTCGACAGGTAATAATCGCCTTGGCTTTTCCATTTAAACTGATCGATGTCCACCGGTGGGTAAACAACGACACTATCGCGACCCAAGTATTTCTTTATTCGCTTTCGCGTGTTCTCGGAATTGGCGATTATCAGATCCATCTGGGTCACAGAGTTTCTGTAACCCTTTTCGAAAAGATGCATCAGCGGTCGTGTGACCAGTTTTCTTAACATGCCTTGGCGCGCGGTGAACAACGCTCGCTGATCAAAAAGAAAGCGCGGTGGAGTATGGCAGTAGAAGATATCTACGCCAGAACTTTGTGATCTGGGGACGGCGAACGGTGCTGAAACACCCGAATAAATTCGTACTGGGAAGGATGCGGCATAGCGCCTCTGCATTGAGAATTTTAGCGCCAGTGCAGGGATACGCAGTTGAGGTTTCTGGAGAAAAGCCGGAACGTTCAAGGAGCTCGATTCAATATCGGAAAAGAATTCGCCAAAACTATCATCGGTTTGGTAACCGTAGACGAGAGTGGCGTTTTCCAATTCTCGAGCAAGAGTCAGAACAAGGCGCTCCCCGCCTCCACGAATGGCGAAGTAATCATGAAGTAGAAGGAGTTCAAATTTTGAGATCATTTCACTTTCGCGAACATGAATATATATTTATATAATTTATAATTTGAGTGGCGAGTGTAATAATGCGTAGAGCTCTTATTTTATATTCTGTGTGCTTGCCCAAGCAGGGCGACGACCTCGGGCTTGAACATTCATGAGGTTCCTGATTGTGCCCGAGGCGGACCATATGGTCCACCCTGTGCGCTTTTGTAGTCCCGACCGTAAAATCACTCTGCAATCCTCGATCAGCAACCATTCGACCAGATCGCTGCGGACACCTGGTGCGGCGGCGTGGCCGGAGCGACAGACACGAGGGCTGCCTCTCTGAGGCAGGTAGCCTGTATGATGAGTTTGATGTGTTCCTCTTGTCTGGCGCCGTTTCAGGCGCCGAGCGAAATGCTCCGTTCGCGCGGTAGATCGGCCGAATGGCGGGGAGACTGGGCATCAGAGCTGTCGAACAACGCAGTCATCATCTGCTTCGCGCTCTCCCTCCATGTGATCCAGGGCATGTCATCGGACCTAATATGCTGACCGTTCTGATATGCGGAAAGCCAGTTTTGCACGGCACCTGCCAGCGCGGCAGGTGTGCTCCCGCCGAAATACGCCGCATGCGCGCTCGCCACTTCACGGAAAATCGGAATGTCACGCGCCAGAATCGGCAGCTTGTGGCGCGCTGCCTCGATGAGTGGCAGGCCGAAGCCCTCGCCTTCGGAAGCCGCGATCAGGCAGGAGGCAGCCTCGTAGATCTTTTCCAGATACTCATCGGAAATGCCCTCGAGCCAGAACAGGCGCCTGTTCAGCTCCGGGTGCGTTCGCAGTTTGTGAACCAGAGCATCCACATTCCAGCCCTGTTTGCCGACGATCACCAGATTAACGTCGGTTCCTCGAGCCCAGAGCTCTTCAAACGCTGCCAGCGCTTGCGCATAGCCCTTGCGTGGCTCAATGGTGCTGACCATGGCAAATGTCGGCTTCTGCGCCAACTTGGCCAAAAGCTCATCAGCAACATCGGGTAGACCGAAACTTGGGGCTGAGTTCTCCATATCAGCACCGAGATGCGCCCAGCTGACACGAAATGGGCGACGAGTCCCCCGGTGCATTTTTTCGATATACCGGCTTACGTCAGATGCGACTGCCTCAGATATACAAATAACGCCATCGCACTCAGAAATGACCTCGAACCATCTCTCAAATGAAGAAACGACATCTTGTTGGAAATATCTACTCATAGTGATCGCAAGCAGGTCGTATACCATAAACTCGACGCGCACACCATGCCTTCGAAGCCCTTGATAGAAATCACGATGCGTAATCACATTAGGTGGAGAGAGGTCCAGTCCGAAAAATACATCACCGGGGGATGCATGTATTGAACCTCTTGATTCGTATTCTGCTATATCGCAAAAGTGTTCCTTAAAAGAATTTGCGTATCGATAGTTGCTATCGATATCAGAGTATACCAGATCTACCTGGTAGCCATTTGGTGGAGACAATATTATCTCCTTCAATAGGTTTCGAACAACCCTCTGGACGCCGGTTTTAAGGTCTTCACGAAATATCGTGGAAATGTCCAAAAACAACCGTTTTGTATCATCTTGGCGGGGGTGGTTCCTGCTAATTGCCTGGGCGGTCAAAAGCCGCTCACTCTCCGTCAACCCGCCCGAAAACTGTACCGCCTGCTCGATGGCCCAACTCCGTGCGTCAATCTTCGGCTTTGAAGAGGGCTGATTATCAATGCATGCGCATTCAAATATCTCCAAGGCACGGACCGCAGAGATGTCCCATGAAAATTTTTCAGCTTGGGTGGGGCCGCGCTCTTTCAGATACGTATAAAATCTCCTATCTGTAAGTGCTTGGAAAATCGCCTCGCTAATTGAAGCTACCGAGGTGGGATCAAAAAGAGCCTCTTCAGCACCGATGACCTCCGGGACGCTTGTATTGTTAGAGCCAATTACTGCTGCCCCGCAAGACAAAGCCTCGAGAATAGGGAGGCCAAATCCCTCGTGAAGAGATGGAAAGACAAAAAGATAACATAGATTATATAAAGCTACGAGCTCATCGTCATTTACTCGTCCAGTAAATATGACATCTCCATGTATCAATTTTAAATTTTCAACATGATTTTCGAATCTCTTCTTGTGATCATCGGGCATCCCGCCGACGATCACGAGTTGGTATTCCTGTCTCAATCGCTCGGGAAGGGCAGCAAACGCGCTGATCAGTCCGATATGGTTCTTCCTGTCATCTGTAGCCCCAGAATACATAAGGAACTTTTTAGTTATATTAAATTCACGACGAATTTCGTCCTCTTCATCTCTGTTAATTTCCTTTTTATTAAAATCACTTGTTGTTGCCGAAGATATGTTGAATATTTTGTGTTCGGGAATATTAATATATTCGATAGCTTCTTTTCTTGATGATTCCGATATTGATAGGAGAATATCGGATTTTTTGATATAGTCTATTTTTTCAAGATACAATTTTTTGAATACTGGATTAGGGTTTAGGTAGCTATCCGGGTTAATTATCGGTATAGCATCATAAAAAATAGAGGAAACTATGTATGAAGTATCAATGGTCTGAACGCTGGAGACTGCATTGTCGCCAAAACCCTCTATTATACTAGTATTAAGTAGTACATCTGGGTTTAAATCTTCTATAAACGCCTCTCTCAACCGTTCGGACAGATTCCGGCGTGTTTTGTTGTAAGGGTCGTGAGAATGCACGGGCCCGACGGAATACCAGACGCGAATATTTTCTTGTGGGATGAGGTCATTAAACTCCGCACGGATTGGCTCGACGCTATCTGGGAAAAGTCCATTTAGAACCAGTACAATCTCATGGGATTTTCGGTTACGAGCGATCGCTTTCGCCAGTGAAAGAGAGTATCTCCCAATTCCACGAAATCGGCTGGTGCATTGCGCACCTTGCATATCAATAACGATTTTCATAAATCTATCGATCCTAATTATTATTCTTAATTATTTTATATATTCTCTTGGCATCGGCGGTTAAATCATCTTCATCACGGATAAGTTCCCCTAGGTGACCAACGTAGCCGGAGCCCCCGCTCGGATGTGGTGCCCCACTTCCCAGTACTGACCGAATTTTACTCTCAATACGAGGTGTGAAGCTGAGTATGTATAATGATAGTTTTTTAAGGTTTGGTCTATATTTAGTGTAAACGATCGCGTTGATGAGGAAAAGTTTGGCCGCGCGCCGCGGGCGCGAACCCGGCTTCAGGGTCAGCCACGCCCACGAACGTTGCAGGAACCATCTGGCGGAACGGGACAGCGCGCGCAAGGGCGCGGTGATGCGCCAGGAGGTGCTGTTGTAGATTGCGTTCATCTGCTCGAGATGTGCCGCGTTAATCCTGGCGGCTTCTTCCCTTTGTTGTTGATTGGCTGATTTTACCCTACTGGTATCTTCCTTTAGCTGTTGATTGGCTGATTTGATTCTGAAAACTTCCTCATTTGCCATCTCGAGGTTGAGCTCAAGGCTGCGGCGCGAGGTCTGCTCCCTGAGTAGTCGCCGCTCCAGAGTTTTTCTGAAACTCCTGTCGTCGACTGGATCTACATCTCCTTCGCTTTGCTTAGGTTCGCCCTCACAGGCAAAGGGGACGGTTGCGCTCAAAACAAAATTGTCGAAGAAGTTCGGGCCCGGGCCGAATGCGGCCTTGAGTTCAGGATGCGCCACACTCACGTAGAAGCGGTTTAGACCGTCGAAATAGACAAATTCGTATCCGAGGGCAGTTAATTTCGGCTCCCACGAAGCATAATTCTGTACAGGCGAGTTTGGTATGGTGCTTTCCAGCACCACCACCCACGGACGCGCATGTGACGTGCCCCAGCCGTCAATGACGGCCTCCTCCATACCTTCGACATCGATCTTCAGCCAATGGATGTCCCGGTCTGCATAGCGGTCGAGTATCTGCTGAAAGGGCAGGCAACGCACGCGCAGGGGCTTTACCGTTCGCCCCTCTGCTTCGTGCCTCTGTGCAATATCCTTATCGCCGGTACCGAGCCCGGTATCGGTGACCGAAAAAAACTCGATTTCACCCTCATCGTTGCCGGCTGCGGCTTCTATCACATCCTCATCCGGGCGTGCCTCGCGCAGCAACTCGGCATAGTGAGGGTCCGCCTCGACATGAACGCCGCGCCAGCCGTTTTTGTAAAACGCCAGGCTGACCGATTCGAACACCGGATCCTGCGCACCGACATCTATGTAGAAGCCGTTCTCAACATGTTTGAGCGCACGCCACAGAATGACGTCTTCAAAATTCTGCGCATATGAAACTAAGGTCACGCGTCGCCCCGTTTGACTTCGAATTTCGTGTCGAGCCAGGAACTGCCGATAAAGACTGGCCGATCAGGATTCACCACCTCGAACACGACCGCATTGTCCTGCCATTCGTAATTGTTGTCGAGGTGGGTATCGGAGCTGGTCAACGCCGGCGTGAGGGAATAGGATCCCGGGCCGAGATGGCACGGGAAGTGCAGATTGAAGTGAACGGACTCACCCGGTCCGACATTCTGCACTGCCTGTCTGGTGTGCCATGTATTGGTTCCCCATATCACATGGCCCGTACGGTCGCGCAGCATGCAGCCGAGGACAAGGTTCGGGATTCCCGTGTTTGCCTGTGCGGTCAGCCGCAGCACCAGCGACTGACCGATCCGCGCAGTTGCCACCGGTTGTTTCGTCTGCGCATCAAGCAGCTGGAGATTGGTCATCGTGACCTCGTAGGTGCCCGATCGGGTATATTGCCAGCCATTTTCTCCGCGGCTCTGTTCGACCTGAAGGCGCGCATTGTCCTTCTCCGCGATCATCGCGTTGTAATAGTCTACGACCTCGTCGGGGGCGCCGTCTTTGACAACGCGCCCTTTGTCGAGCAGGAGAACGCGGTCGCACAGCGCGCGCACATCGCCCAACCCGTGCGTGACGAGAACGATGGCCGCGCCCTCGTCGCGGAACCGGCGCATCCGATCAAAGCTCTTGTGCTGAAAATAGCTATCGCCGACGCTCAGAACCTCGTCGATGATCAGAACGTCGGGCCGCACGGCGGTTGCAAGGGAGAAAGCCAGTCTTGCCTGCATGCCCGATGAGTATACGCGCAGGGGCTGGTCGAAAAAATCTCCCAGCTCTGCAAAATCCTCAATCGAAGGCATGAGCCGGGTCAACTCCTCGCGGGGGAAACCCATTAGTCCGCCTGCCTGATAGACATTCTGCCGCCCGGTGAATTCAGGATTGAAACCCAGACCCAGTTCCAGAATGGCGCCGATTCTTCCCTGGACGGCGATCCTGCCCGAACTCGGACGTACGGTGCCGGTAATCATCTTGAGCAGCGTGCTTTTTCCGGCACCGTTCTGACCGATCAGTGCGATTGCCTCGCCATTCCTGAGGGAGAAGCTGACATTGCTGACCGCCTTGAAAACCTCTGCCGGCTGCAGGCCCGCGCCAAACCAGTTCGCAAAGCGGATGAGATTTGAGGGATAGGCAGCGTAGTGCTTGCTGACATCGTCGAGTGTCAGGACGGTTTGCCGGCTCATAGCGCGTCCACCAATTCGGGGCTGACGCGGCGGAAGAGCACGAAGGCGGCGCCAAACAGTGTCACGGCAATCAGTGCCGGCCAGATGAGCGACCCAATGTCGGGCCAGGTCTTGTAAAGAAGTGCGTCGTGATAGATGCCAACCAGCGCCACCATCGGATTGAGCTCAAGAATTGGCAAAAGGTTATCAGGGACGATGGCGATAGGGTAGACGACGGGGGTCATCCAGAACCACAATTGCAGCACGACCGTGAGTGCCTGGCCGATGTCGCGGGAAAACACGTTGAACAGGCCCAGAATAACCCCCAGCCCGAAGGCAAAAAGCGAGATAAAAAGAACACCCAGCGGCAGTGCAAGCCAGGTGATTGATGGCGTAAATCCGAGAAACAGGAATATGACGGCGATCGCCACCAGAAGCAGCACATGGTTGATGAGCGCGCCGCCCCATACGATCATCGGAAGACAGATCCTTGGAAAGGCGATCTTTTTCAGGGCTGACGAATATTCTACAAAGACATTCAGGCAGCGCCCCAGTATCTCACTAAAAAGATTCCACGCGGCTATGCCGGACAGAAGATAGATCGGGTAGGCGGCATCATGCTCGACACCACTAAGTTTCGCCCCGAGAACCTTCGAAAGAACCAGAGCGAAAATGAGCGCCTGCGCCAGCGGATGCAGGACCGACCATAGAAGGCCCAGTCGGGAGCGTGCATAGCGCGCACGAAGTTCCCCCATGATTGCAGCGGATATAAAGTGTCGATAAGACCAGATCGCCAATAGCATCTTTATTTTCCCGGTCGTTCGGCAGCCACCCGCCGCCGACAGTCTGAGAGAACCTCGGCGATGGTGTCGTCAAGGGAATAGGCCGGTTTCCAGTTCAGCTTATCGCGGGCTTTCTGTGCATTGCCAACCACGCGAGGGAGGTCGCTGGCCCTTTGGCGTTCCGGATCCGGTCTGATTTCAATGGCCTTCGGGCTGAGGGACAGTAGTCTGCGCAGAACGTCGGCGATCTTGTACCCACGCCCGGAAGCTAGGTTGAAAATTGCGGCCGGCGCGATGCTGGCCGCCTCAGAAGCCACCCGGACATAGGCTGCTGCAACATCGCGGACGTCGAGAAAGTCGCGTTCCGCATCGAGGTTTCCGACATGAATGACAGGTTCACTCAGTCCCGCTTCGATACGCGCGACCTGCATGGCGAAGGCCGTGGTGACGAACTCCTCTGTTTGGCCCGCACCAGCGTGGTTGAAAGGCCTCATCCGAACAACCTTCAGGCCGCGAGTGGCCAGCGCCCCAAGGGCCAAATCAGCGGCGGCTTTTGATGCGCCATACTCGTCGATGGGAGCGGGGAGGGTGTTCTCATCCAGTGGAAGGCCCGCTTTTGCACTCTCGCCGTAGATGAGCCCCGATCCTGCATGGATCAAAGTGCAGTGCGACGCGTGCTCCATAATGGAATAGGCAATGTTGCGTGTCCCGTCGACGTGTACCCGCCAAGCCTGGTCCGGGTTTTTCGCTGCTGCAACGGGAGAAGCAATGCCGGCGAGGTGCACGACATGCGTAGGCATGTGACGCTTGATGGCAGTATCGACCATTGCGCGATCTGTTACATCAAGCGCTTCGACATGCCCCAGAACGGGGTGCGATGTGGATATTCTTGCGGTGGGCAAGATCTCCACATCGTCCTTACACGCGTCCCCGAACGCCCAAGCAAGATGCGGGCCTACGAACCCAGATGCGCCGGTAATCAGAACACGCATAAGACTGACCAATCGAGATTCTACAGATGCTCGTGGTGCCGTAGACGCTGAAGGTCCGCTTCCACCATTTCCGCGACCAGCATTTCCAGCGTCGTTTCCGGTGTCCACCCCAGGTTCTTCCGGGCTTTTTCGGGGTTGCCCAGCAGGACGTCTACTTCTGCAGGCCGCATGTAGCGTTCGTCCTGAACCACGTGATCTTCCATGGTGAGACCGGCATGTTCAAAGGCGAGTCTGCAGAACTCACTCACGGCCACGGTGCGCCCCGTGGCAATAACATAGTCTTCGGGAACGTCCTGCTGAAGCATCAGCCACATTGCCTGAACGTAATCGCGTGCATGGCCCCAGTCCCGCTTGGCGTCCATGTTGCCCAAGGCCAGTTTATCCTGCATTCCCAGCTTGATGCGGGCAACGCCGTCAGTAATCTTTCGCGTCACGAATTCGATACCGCGCAAAGGGGACTCGTGATTGAACAATATGCCGCTGGAGGCGTGAAGCCCAAAGCTCTCCCGATAGTTGACGGTCATCCAATGTGCATAGAGTTTCGCTGCAGCGTAGGGCGAACGCGGGTAAAATGGCGTCGTCTCCGATTGCACCGGTTCCTGGATCAATCCATACATTTCAGACGAAGAAGCCTGATAGAAGCGGGCATCGGGACAAGCAATACGGACTGCCTCAAGCATGTTGGCGGCGCCCAGCCCTGTCACGGATCCGGTCAGTAGAGGCTGCTGCCACGACGATTTTACAAACGACTGGGCTGCGAGGTTATAAACCTCGGCCGGTTTCACCTCCTGCATCACCCTCAGAAGGCCTGAAAGATCTGTCAGATTGCCATCATGAAGCACGACGCTGTCGGCTATGCCCAACCACCTCAGGCGAGATCCAATCACGTCGGCTGAAGCGCTCCGGCGGAGCAACCCGTGCACTTCATAACCCTTGCTCAGCAGGAACTGTGCGAGGTATGCACCATCCTGGCCCGTTATTCCTGTAATGAGAGCGCGTTTCCGATCCATATCGATTATGCCCAATCCTGTTAATTTCGTCCGTACACGTCTTCAAAACGGACGATGTCATCCTCGCCGAGGTAATCTCCGCTTTGAACCTCGATCAGAACAAGTGGCAATATCCCAGGGTTCTCAAGCCGGTGCTTGTGTCCGCACGGGATATAGGTTGATTGATTGTGAGTGAGAAGTAACTCTTTGTCTCCATTTACAACTTTCGCCGTCCCCGCAACCACGACCCAGTGCTCGGAACGATGGTGGTGGGCCTGCAGCGACAGTCGATGACCGGGCTTCACCTCGATGCGTTTTATCTTGAAGCGCTCCCCTTCCTCAAGGACAGTGTACGTGCCCCAGGGGCGGTGTGCTGTCCGGTGGAGTTTTGCTGCTTCATGACCCTCCGAGCGTAACCGCTGGAAGACCGTTTTCACTTTCTGTGCCTCGTTTTTATGCGCAACGAGCAACGCATCTGCTGTATCAACAACAAGGAGGTCTGAAACACCAACGAGGCTTACCAGACGATCCTCTGAATGTATGAAGCAATTCGACGAATCCTCAACTACGGCCTCGCCGGTCACCCGATTGCCTACCGTATCGGCGTCGACCAGATCAGCCATGGCGGACCAGGAACCGATGTCCGACCATCCGCATGTGAGAGGCACGACGGCTACATGTTCGGCATTCTCCATAACGGCATAATCGATTGACGTGGCGGGCACCGCGCTAAATGGCTCCTGGCCAACTTCCAGGGTTCTGTTCTCGCCGTTGCTTCCGAGGCGGGCGGTCGAAAGCGCCTCTGTTACACCCGCTACAATCTCCGGGCAGAGGCTTTTCATGATGTCAAGCATGGTGCTGGCCTTGAAGCAGAACATGCCTGAGTTCCAATAATGGCGGCCACTGGATGCGTAGAAGGCAGCGGTTTCTGCGTCCGGCTTTTCCACGAACTTCAGAACGTCTGCGCCATCGGCTTCAATATACCCATACCCGGTTTCAGGGTGTTCCGGGACGATGCCGAAGGTAACGATGCGACCACTCTGGGCGAGTTCGATGGCTTTGTTCGCTGCCTCTGCAAAGGCGTGCTCATCACGGATCAGGTGATCCGCCGGCAGAATGAGCAATACGGCATCAGCACCAGCCTCCTGATTTGCGCGTACGGTCGCAAGTGCAACGGCCGCCGCAGTATCACGACCGAATGGCTCCAGTATGAATTCATTGGGACGTGCTTCAGGGCTTGCAGATGCGTAGGCGTCGAGAGTCAGGAACAGGTGTTCGCGGTTCGTCACCGTAACAATGTGACGGACACCATCCAGCGCCGCCGCGCGCGCATAGGTCCGCCCTATCAAGGTACTTCCGTCTGGCAACTCTATAAAGGGCTTCGGCAAGGCTTCTCGCGACAACGGCCAGAGCCGGGACCCGGCACCGCCACTGATGATCACTGGAATAAGACTCACTTTGGTCAACCACTTCGTTTTGTTCCTCGGTAACTGTGCGGACTAAAGCAGGTTTGGAGAATGCACAAGAGGCACACGAATTTTCCTGTTGTGGTTGAGAAAGTCGGTTGGTTGTTTCGTCGCGGAATTCTCTGATGCAAGGCGCGCGGGATAGGGCAGATCGTTGCCCAATCAATATCGTTTCAGTTCGTATAACCACTGGCAGTGTCCTGTGATGCGTGCCTTTTACTCGGACTTTTCGTGTTCGACCATCCAAGGAAACAGCCTCTTTCGGAGTTGTCAGGAAGAAGTGTCGCGCCAGCTCGATCAGCGTGATTTGTGACGCCCGCGCGGGCCAAGTCCTTGTTTGAGCGACACGGTGAAGGAATGGCGTCGGGAACGGAAGGGGCGCAACTTGATATTCGGTGGGTCAAATCAGACTTTCAACTCAAAGATGAAGATCGTCTGGAGGCGGTAACCACCGTCAGCTTGACCGTTCTTCATGCGGGCGTGCACTCTGAATGCGCCGTCCACATGCTGGCCTTTGACGCGTTCTGACGTGCGCCTCCGTCCTCTGGAACCGTTCCGAACCAGGTTTTTTGGGGGTACCAAGCGCCAAAAACCTGCAGTATTCAGGCATTCGCTGCGGAACTTGCCGTTGAAGGCTTCGATCAACGCGTTGTCGGTCGGCTCGTCCGGGCGGGAGAAGTCTGGCTCAACGCGGGCTGATACACGCCCACAGGTCAAGCCTGTGGGAGATGAGCTCCGCGCTCTGCTCGACAGGGATCGTTTTCGGATAGCCGGATGCTTTTGCCGCTTGATGAAATTGTCTGTCCCCATCCGCAAGTGAAAGGCCCATTGTCGCGGGCAAGACATCTGCAACGCAATGCGTGTTTCAGGCACTCGAAATTATGCAGCAGTTGCGCTTTCAGAACGGCTGCAAGAGGGGAACCGGAGGCGCGCACCGAGCCTATTTGGCGTCCGTCATCAGGTTGAAGAGGCAATCGCCGCGCTGGGTCAATGTCGGGAAGCGGCGGCAGCTGATCATGCCGGCGTTGGAAAAATGGAGTTCCACCGGGTCTCTCATCGGACTATCGGGAAAGTGGATGCGCCCGGCCAGATCGCCGGCTGCAACCATTTCGCCGAGATCGGCCTTGGGTTCGAACAGCCCGCCTTCGGAAGCGTAAATGGCGGCATCCCTTCCCAGTGAGCGCATGAGCCGCGTCGAGGACGTGTCGTCGACATTCAGGCCCGGTGCAATTCCGAAGTGTTTCAGTACGCGGCGGACACCGGTTTCGGCTATCGTCAAGCCGCGAGGCGACAGGGTTGCGCCGCCTCCGAGTTCTGTCGTTAGCGCCGGAATACCGCGTTTGGCGGCTGCGGCGTACAATGTGGTGTGCCCACCACCACCGCTTCCATCGGTTAACACGCTGAATGGCGCGCCGAAGGCATTGAGGAGCGACTTCACTTTTTCTCTGTGAGCGTCGTTCGAGCCGGGATGCGCCAGCGCCAGCGGCAGATAGTCGAGCGAGCGTCCGCCCGAATGCAGGTCGATCACCAGATCGCATTTCGGGAACAGAACCTTGTCGACATAGTGCGCGATCGCAGCCGTCGGTCCCATCTTCGGGTCACCCGGAAAGAGTCGGTTGAGGTTGCCCTCGTCCAGCGGGGAAACACGCCGCCCCGCCATGACGGCAGGAAAGTTCAGCGCGGGCATTATAATGACGCGGCCATTGATGTCTTCTGGACGAAGTTCGCGCGCCAGACGGTTGAGGGCGATCTGCCCTTCATACTCATCACCGTGCGTGCCTGCCGTCAGCAGAAGCGTAGGGCCTGTCCCGTTGGCGATGACCACCAGGGGGATGGGAATCCACCCATAGGCGGACAGGTCCGATGAATGCGGCAGGCGGAGGTAATCGGATTGTTTGTCCGATCGCTCGTAATCAAGCCCGGTCCAAAGCATGCTGACGTCAGACATTGTGATCAATACTCTCTGATGACGTTAAAGGATCTGGCTGAGGAAGCGCTGTGTTCGCTCGTTCTCGGGATGAGAGAAGAACGTTTCGGGTGGCGCTTCCTCCACCACGGATCCGCCATCCATGAACACGACGCGGTCTGCGACTTTTCTGGCGAAGCCCATCTCATGCGTGACGCAGAGCATCGTCATCCCGTCGCGGGCCAGTTCCGTCATGACATCCAGAACTTCCTTGATCATCTCGGGGTCGAGAGCGGAAGTCGGCTCATCGAACAACATGACCCGTGGATGCATGCATAGAGCGCGTGCGATGGCCACGCGCTGGCGTTGCCCGCCTGAGAGCTGGCTTGGATAGCATCCGCCTTTTCCGGTATTTTGACTCGTGCGAGGTAGTGCCGCGCGATGTCCTCTGCCTCGCCGCGCGGCAGGCGTTTTGCGCGCGTCAGGGCCAGGGTGCAGTTTCTGAGCACGGTGAGGTGCGGGAACAGATTGAAGTGCTGGAAAACCATGCCGACATTCCGGCGGATTTCATGCATGGCGCGCACGCCGGGGCCGACTTCGCGGCCATTGACGCGGATCTCGCCCTGCTGATGCTCTTCCAGCTGGTTGACGCAGCGGATGAGCGTCGACTTGCCGGAACCGGACGGTCCGCAGATGACGATCTGTTCGCCGGTTCCGACCGTGAGATCGACATCCTTCAGGACATGCAGCTTGCCGTACCATTTGTTGAGTTTCTTGATTTCAACGGCTGGCTCCATTTCCAGCACGCCTCCCACAACTCCCGTGGACATTGCTTCTACGGCAGTCATGCTATCGTTTCTCCGATGCCAAGAGCTTGTTCTCCAATTGACGCACGAGCTGTGCGATCGATACGGCGAGGATCAGGAAGACCACTCCGACGATCAGCATCGGTTCTGCGTAGCGAAAAGTGTCGCTTGAGACTTCCATCGCGGCGCCCAGCATTTCCGGGACAGCAATCACGGCCAGATAGGGCGTCGCCTTCAGGATCGATACGAAGTAGTTGCCCATCGGGGCCGCGATGTTGCGCAACATCTGGGGCGCGATGACGAATATGATGGTGTCGAAGTGCTTGAGGCCCAGTGCCGTTGCCGCTTCGAACTGCCCCGCCGAGATGGTGTCAATACCCGCTTTGAACACTTCTGCCAGATAACCGCTGTAGTAGACACTTAACGCCAGAACGCCGACGGCGTATGCGGGTAGCGTCACGCCATAGAACGGCAGAACGAAATAGAGGAAATAAATCTGGACCAGAACCGGGGTGGACCTGATGAAGTCAATGACAAACCGCATCGCGTAGCCGAGCAGGCGACCGCTGCGGCGAAGGATCTCCAGAACAAAGCCGAGCAGGGCAGCGCCCAGACAGCTTGCAATGGCAACCCAGATCGTCGTGCCCACGGCGGCGAGTATCGTGGGCAGAACGGAGAGGGCGAAGGCGAAATCAAACGTCACGCTGTCCCCTCCCTTCGATGCTCACGCGTCGCTCCGTCCAGCGTCCAAGTATGGTCGCCGGGTAACAGACGATGAAATATGCAAGCAGCAGGGCCGTGTAGGTGCCGACCGGATCGTATTGCAGTTGCGAAATTTCTTTTGCGCGGAAGGTCATGTCGGTCAGGGTGATAAGCGAAACGAGCGCCGTCCCCTTGATCAGTTGTATGAACTGATTGATGAAAGTCGGCACCATGGCTGCAAAGGCCTGCGGTAGCTCGATCAGGCCCAGGATCTCGATCCGCCGCAAACCCAGAGCCTTGCCGGCCTCCACCTGGCCGACATCCAGCGCCTGCAATGCGGCCCGGACCGACTGGCTGCCATAGCCGCCGATGTTCAGTCCGAGTGCCATCGCGCCTACGGTGATGCCGGAGAGTGTTATGCCGAAGCTTGGCAGTGAGTAATAGAAAACGAAGAGCAGGATAATCACCGGCGAACTGCGCCAGAACTCGATGATCGAGGTCACGAGCAGATGCGCAAATCCCCTAGTGAAATGCTGCAAAACGCCAAAGACAAGAGCGAAGGGCACGGCGTACATCATCCCATAGAGAGTGATGGTGGCTGTTACGCCGAGCCCCTCGAAAATGCCGGCAAGCGTGGCCGAAAAACTCACTGCGCCCCCTCCGGATCAATCGCGGTCAACCGTTGCATTATTCGCTGCAGATCGCCTGCGTCTGCAGGTTCGGCGCTTTCTCTGCATCGGTAAAGCCGTAGCGCTTCATGATCTCATCGACGGTGCCGTCGTCCATGAGCTTTTTCAGCTCTGCATTGTAGGCATCGCGCAGCGTTGTATCCGCCTTGCGGAAAGCGATGGCCGTATAGAGAGCTGCGGGTCTCCCATCGACAACCTTGCCAGTGAAAGGGAGTGCGCGTTCCAGCCCCTTCACGTTCGGGTCCTGCAGGAATGAAACCACGCTTGGCGCGGAAAGGGTCGCAGCGTCCGCACGTCCTGCCAGAAGGGCAGAAACGAGGGCGTTGGTGTCCTGCAAAAGAAGCATCTGATCCTTGGGAACGCCTGCATCCATGGCATTCTTGGAGTTCAGCGTCCCCCGGCCGCCGGCGAGACGGAGTTCGGAGTTCGATGCAAAATCCGCGTAGCTGTGGATGTTTTTGGGGTTCCCTTCCTTGACGAGCAGCCCGTCGCCGACCGACAGATCAGGCTCACTGAAGATCACTTCCTTGCATCGTGCGGGCGTGATCGCGATGCCGGATGCGATCATGTCGAACCGGTTGGCGTTCAATCCGGGAATGAGCGCACCAAACTCCGAGATCACAAACTCGATATTGCTGACACCGAGCTTCTCGAAAGCCGTGCGCACCAGATCCGGATGATATCCAGCGGCTTCACCATCGGCATTCCGGAATCCCCAGGGAGCCCGATTGTGAATGCCGATTGTCACCGTCCCGGAAGACAGGCGCTCGGAAATCGCCTCATCTGCCATGGCCAACGAGGGAGCAGCCAGTCCCGTGAGTGCAATCATGGTTGCCAGACCGGCACGCAAGACCGACCTGCGGAGTATCTTGTTCATTTCATTCCCCTTCTTGATTGTTAGTTGAATTTCACGACGCGCCTGCGTCTTCGCTCGCATGGGTTGCGAGCACGTTTAAAAGCCGCTCAACATCGGCTTCCAGATCGGCGGCATCTTCCAGCCCCACGCTGATGCGCAGAACGAGATCGTCTCCGGTCCATGGCCGTGCGGTTCTGTGCTGTTTGACCGGCATGGGCGCAACGAGGCTTCTGGTGCCGCCCCACGATGCGCCTATCGAAAAGGTTTGCAGGGCATCTAGTGCAGCGGGCACATGCTCTGTAGCAGGTGTTTTGAAAACCACGCTGAAGACCGCACTGGCGCCTGAGAAATCACGCTGCCAGATTTCGTGCCCTGGCGACCCCTTCAGCGGCGGATAGAGAACGCTGTCCACTAGCGGATGCGCGCAGAACCGTTCTGCGAGTTTTGCTGCCGTGCGGCTGGCATAGTCCAGGCGCACCGCCATTGTCTCGATGCCGCGCAGGACCAGAGAGCATTCATCTGGAGAAACGCCAATGCCGAACCTGTTCAGGGTTGCTCTGACGGTTGTTGCGTTTTCGGGATCCGCCAGTGTTATGGAGCCCATCAATGCATCTGAGTGACCGGCGAAGTATTTTGTGAGCGCTTCCACGACAATGTCTGCGCCATGGACTAGCGGCTTGAAGTTTAGGGGCGTTGCCCACGTATTGTCGCAGCCTACGAGAACGCCGGCCCTGTGCGCTATCGCGCAGATACGCGGCACATCCTGAACTTCCATGGTGGTTGAGCCAGGCGACTCGACCCAGATCATTCGGGTCCGTTCATCGATCAGGTTCTCAAGCTCTTCGGGCGCGGTCGGATCGTAAAAAGCGATCTCGATGCCCATCCTTCGCAAGTCGTGTTGCGCGAAATCCCTGATGGGGGGATAGGCGCTGTCCGCGATCAAAAGGCGATCACCTTTCTGGATGAAGGAGAGTATTGCCAGCGCGGACGCAGCCTGTCCCGACGGAACGAGCAGGGTTCTGCCTCCACCCTCCAGAGCACTTATCTTCTGCTCCAGTGCGCGGACTGTGGGGGTGCCGGAAAGTCCGTAGGTGTAGCCATCGAGCCCGCGATCGTGGCGCGCGGCATAAGCCTGTGCGTCGGGAAAGATGATCGTCGAAGCGCGGTGAACCGGATAGGCGAGGCTCCTGAACCCTTCGGTATCAACGTCAGGTGATGTGACACAGTTTGTCCAATCGCTCATTGGGGGCCTTTCATTTTCTGTGACGCACTTACATCACAGCGATAGGTATTCCGTCTAATATCAAGATTGATGAAGTCTATTCTCGTGAGTTATAGGGGTTGAAAGGAGGGTGGCCATGAATCAGCGACAGATCGAGGTTTTCCATGCGGTCATGACCAACGGCACGGCATCCCGTGCAGCCGAGGTCCTGAGGATTTCGCAACCGGCGGTCAGCAAGGCGGTGCAGGAACTGGAAAGGTCAATCGGCTTTCCGCTCTTTGACCGGGTGAAGAGCAGAATGCTACCAACAGCCGAGGCCCGGTTGCTTCACCGGGAGGTGGAGGCCTCGTTCATTTCCATGGGGCATCTGCGGAGTGCGGCTGCGCGGATACGTGATTTCGGCTCTGGTGAAATCAGGATTGCGTGTCTCTCGGCGCTGAGCACGAACATTGTCCCGCGGGCTTTGCACGCCTTTCAGAAAACGCACCCTAATGTGGCGATTACGCTTCAGGCGCGCATGTCGTCCGTTGTCCGCGATCTCGTCGCTGAGGGACAGTTCGATATTGGGCTGGCGGCGGATGAGATCGATCTGACGGGCGTCGACGCGTCGCCCTTTGCCACACACAAGGCCTGCATCGCGCTCTATGAGGGCCATCCGCTGGAGCATATTGATGTTATTCGGCCCGAGGACCTTCACGACCGCCCATTCATCGCTCTCGCGCCCGAAGATACGACCCGCCGCGAAGCAGATATCATGTTTGAGCAAAGTGGTGGAATGCCACGAACGGTGATTGAAACGCCTTACTCGACAACGATCTGCGCCATGGTCAGCGCGGGACTGGGCTGCGGTCTGGTGAATCCTCTGACGGCGGAGCCCTATCTGAACGCCGGGCTCATTCTGAAACCCTTCGAGCCAAGCATCTACTTCCGCACGCTCCTGCTCATGCCCCCCAATCGGCGCCCTTCCAGACTGCTGAAGGAGCTTGTGATCGAGTTGAAGAACTATAGCAACGGCAAGATCGCACCCCGATAACCACCGCCGTTCAGCAATCTCAAGCGATCCGGGCGGTCAGTATCTTGATGGCTGCTGCACCGAACAGGAAACCCAAAACGGCATCGAAAGGACGACGGAACGACATGTAAAACCTCGATGCAGCCATTGTCGAAAACAGAAACGCGTAGCCGACAAAGACGATCATCGCCATGAAGGCGCAAAGCAGCACGGTCAGCATCAGGAGCGGCAGGGGAGCCGTGTTTCCCATGCCGACAGAAAGTGTCGCCAGCCAGACCAGCGGTGCCTTTGGATTGGTGAGATGTATCAGCAGGCCCTGGACGAAGCATCGGCGGATGCTGACCGGCTGCATCGCCTGAACCTGTTGCGGCTTTTCTCTAGCCATGGCCGAGCGCCAGGATTTGAACGCCAGGTAAAGGAGGTAGCAGCCGCCGGCCAGCTTCATGGCGGTAAAGAGCTCCGCGGATGCCTTTATGGCTGCGACAAAGCCGAATGCGGCAAAGCATCCCCAGAACATTGAGCCGGTCACGACGCCGAGCGACAGAGCCACAGCCGACGGGCGCCCCCGTGACATCGCCGTTCCCATGATCATGAGCGTTGCAGGGCCGGGGCTGGCAACGCCGATGGTGAAAATCGAAAGTATCAGGGCCAGACCTGGCAGGTACTGTGTCCAAAGATCAGCAGTCACCGCAACCCTCCCTTGCAGGCTTCGAGGATGAAGCTGGCATCGGTATCACGCCATGACGCGGGACGCCACGTTCGTGGTGCAGTTGTGCGCGATTCTGTCAGTCGCGGCGGGCATGAGCCTTCAACTCCACCCTGTCCGGGCGCAGAGGCCCAGCATCACGGCGCCGGCGACCGATAGCACCACACCCCAAGAGACGTAGTAGAGGATTGCATCTTCACTGCCGATGACCGTGGGCGATATGTAGATTGCCATGCCCAGCAGGCTGACCACCATCGAGGTGGCTGCTCGCACACGGCCGATTTCCTCGTTTTTTGCCAGAATCAGTATTCGACCGTCACATATGGCTCTTCCCCACGCGAACATCCCGCCAAGGGCCGCATAGATTGCGACCAGCAATGGGAGGCTTCTCGAGCTGGCGAAAGCCGCCATGGCGACCCCGGCCACGATGAGGATCACAAGCTCCCGGCGATGGGCGCCGGACAATCTGGTCCGCACTGCTGCAGCCGCCAGGGTCGCTCCGCCTCCGGCCGCCCAAGCCATCTCCAGAAGGCCATAGACGTCGCTGCCCCGTTGCAGGCTGTCCCTGACAAAACCCGGAACGAGGACATTTGCCATCTGGGATGCAGAAAGAAGCAGCCCCATGGTCAGGATGGTGAAGGCGAGCCGGGGCTGCTCGAGGATAGCCCTCAGCCCTCCCTCCATGCAGAAATGATGTCCCCTGGCGGCTTTGAAGGCGCGTTCTGGTAGTCCGCGAAGAAGAGGTTGATAATGGCGAACTGAACCATCATCAGCACTGCCATCAACAGTACTGGCCAGATCGCCGGAAGGTGATGAAGCAGAACGCCCCCAAGGCCCGTCCCGCATAGAATGCCGAGCTGACGGCAAATCGACACGCGGATGGCGAGCTTCATACGCAGATGTTCATCGACCGCCAGCTGGACAATGCCATCCAGCGCACCGGCATTGAGGACCGTCCCCAGCAAAAAGAGAACCGCATAGGCAAACAGCCACGGTGTGGCTGAACTGCCCAGTGCGGCGACGACCAGCGCGCAGACCCCCAGAATCCTTAGAGACTGCCCCTGCCGGATGATCAAAAGCCGGTTTTTCCGGTCGGTAACCACGCCGGCATAGATGGAGAAGACGAACGCGGTTGTGCTGCTGGCGAAAAACAGCTGCCCGACCAGGAACACCGATCCCTCGACTGCCGCGATCCATGAGGTGACAACGAGGCTGAGGCCAATGGTTGTAAAGGAAGCCATAGAGAATGCCATGACGGCAAACTCAATCGTCGCTCGATGCCGGAGATGGCGGGCAGGCAGGGTTGCAGGCGCCTGATCTGTCAAGTCGACTACTCCGCCAACACCGGTTTGCTTCTGCCGTACGTGTCCTGACCGGCGAATGAAGCGGCAACGCAATCTACAGGAGGTGTCCCGTATGGAACGCTTCGGCGTCTCGATATCCACGACTGTGCCGGCAAATCTCGCTCTGAACTGGCAACTCAAATGTTCTAGAACTCGGGCATTCTTTGTATCCCGAGGGACTGCAACTGGCCGTCAACCTCCAGAACGCCATGGCAAAACGCGCGAACAAATTCCCTGTCCAGCGAGAATTAAGGAGCTTCTGTAGCGAGCGTGCTTTGGTACTTCAGTGCACCCTTGGTCGACATGAGCCTTTGAATTCGCCCGGCAGGAAGCGGCAAAACCGGCCCTCCCTGCCGGCTGCTCAGATGGGCTGGCCGTCAGTGCACTTAGGGCGCGTAAGGCTGGGTTTCACGCCTTTCGCCAAACGCTTCGCAGAAACGGTTGTGTCATGTGATGTACTGTTACGGTTTTCGGAGATATTAATGAAGTGCAATTTGATATTATTTTGTATTAATTGCGTTATAAAAGAATAATAAAATTATTTAATTGATTAGGGATAAAGATAAAAATTAATCAATGAGTTATTTTATTTTTTATGTAATTAATAATAA
>NZ_BAMP01000062.1 GCF_000615975.1 Nitratireductor aquibiodomus NL21 = JCM 21793
CGGCCTGCTGGCGGCGATCGCCTTCCTGCCAAGGCTGATCCGCCGGCTGCGCGGCGACCAGAACCGGTGGATCGACGCGAGTGCCCTGGCGGATCGCTTACGTGACGGCGGCATCACAATCGTCGATGTCCGCGGTCCCGACGAATTCACCGGTCCTCTCGGACATATCGAGGCCGCGTTGAACATCCCGCTCGGTGAATTGCCTGGCAGATTGACCGAGATCAGCGCGTCTCAGGCGCGGCCTGTCATTCTCGTCTGCAAGACGGACAAACGTTCCGCAACTGCCGCAGCAATGCTCGGAGCAGCCGGCTTCAGCGATGTCAGCGTTTTGCGCGGCGGCATGGAACAGTGGAACCGGGACGGACGGCCGATCGAGAACAGCCAGGCGACGGAACTGACCCGATAACGCCATCCGTAGCCGCAACTGTCCGGGTCAAATCGAGAAGGAGAACGAAGATGACAAGATTTCCAGTATCGACTGCCTTTCTGGCGGTCACCGCAAGCGCCCTTTTGTCGAGCACGGCATGGGCGCAACAATCATCGCCCGATTATGACCGCTACGGCTGGGGGCCGCACATGATGGGATGGGAGGGCGGCTGGTTCGGCATGATCTTCGGGCCAATCTTCATGATCCTCGTGCTTGCCGTCGTGATCGCGGTCGCGGTTCTCATTGTCCGTTGGCTCGGCGGGCCGTGGCACGCCACCGCGCCCCATCAGTCTCCAACGGCGCAATCACCTCTTGATATCCTCAAGGAACGTTTCGCCCGTGGTGAGATCGACAAGGATGAATTCGAGGAACGCCGACGCATCCTTAGCGAATGACACTTACCCGCGATGGAGGCAAGGCACATGAAGACCCTGTTCATCCTCAACGATCCGCCCTACGGCACCGAGCGCTGCTACAATGCCCTTCGCCTCGCCCACACGCTCATGAAAAAGGAGCCTGAGGCCGGGATCACGGTCTTCCTGATGGCCGATGCCGTCATCGCCGCCCGCAAGGGGCAGAAGACGCCGGACGGCTATTACAACATGGAGCGCATGCTCAAGCGCGTCACCGCGAAAGGCGCGGTGTTGCTCTGCGGCACCTGCATGGACGCGCGCGGCATGACCGACGACGATGTCATGGACGGCGCGCGGCGCAGCACCATGGATGAACTCGGCGATGAGACGCTTGGCGCCGACAAGGTGCTGGTGTTCTGAACCGATGGCCCGGATCTATCTCGACTACAATGCGAGCACGCCGATCGACCCCGCGGTCGCCGCCGCCATGCGGCCGTTCCTCGATGAGGATTTCCCCAATCGGCGAAGAGCTCTCGCGACGTGTTCTTCAGATGCGTAGTGACCGGGAACAATAGCGGCCGTAGCGCCTACGCCTGTGCCAAGATCACCCGCCCGTCCGGTCATCACCCTTCGAAAATGGGCCCCAACCTCACCATCTACAGCGTCACACCAATCGTCGAACTGCGCCATACGTCCCTCTCCGGTGTCAAACTGGAAAGAGATCGCGAACGCGGACGAACGGCGAACCTGTTTCGGCAGCGCGGCGAACCTTGCGCTCAAGAACCTGCGTCAACGGAAGCTGTCGATCCAGCATTTCATAGAGGTCGAGGCCGTCCATACAGATTACGCGCTTGCCGCGGCCAAAGGCGGCTAAGCCATCATCACTGAAACCGCTATTGCTGACAAAAAGGCCGCGCGTCCATGCCGCCTTTTGCTCGATCTTGCCATGAAACGTGTGCAGATCGGCAACGCCAATCGGATGCCCCTGCCACTTGGCTTCCAGCAGATAGACGTCACTGCCAAGCTGGAAGCTGCCGTCGATCTGTTCGCCGCGGAGCCGGAAAGGTTCCTGGGCGGCCAGCCCGAAGGCGTCGAACAAGTCCTTGAGAAATGTCTCGTACGCGTAGCCTCGAGCCTGGGGACCGAGTGATGAGACCTGGAGTAGGTCCGACTTGGCTTTCGCGATCTTCTTGCTGTCGATGGCAGTAACTGCTGCACTTGTAGTGGCCGATGGCCGGGCGGATTTGCCCGAGAGACGATTGATCAGCGCCTGATAGCGGTCTTCGGCGTTCTTGACCGGGTCTCTCGTATCATTGCGGGTAAGGTACTCGACCCGATGCTCCCAAAGTGCTGCGAGAGCGCGAACTGCTGTGGCATCATCGCAGTGCTGAAGGAAGTATCGCAGGCGCTTGCCTTTCGAACCACCCTTCACAGAGAATTTCGGGTCATCGATATCGACCTGGAGCTCCGACGCAAAGAACTCGGCGAAGCTCGCGTCAGAGAAGTCCAGCACGAAACCCTGCCCTCGGACGAAGTCAACGAGATCATCTACAAGACGGAGATCGATGGATCGTATCGAGCTAATAAGGCCTCCCCCACAGCTTGGAAAAATGAGCTAGGTATTTATTGATTCCTGAAGCTTTCCGATTTTGGCAAGTATCTCGTCGAACGAGAGCGGATTTTCGTCAAACATCATGGGTGCCATGGCACGATAATCGGAGCGTAAGTCTTTGATCCGGGGCTCGCTGGGCAACAACAACAACGTTCCTGGTCGCGCTGTCTCGTAACTGGCCCAACCTGAGCGAAAGAAGGTGGCCTTGTGCTTTGCCACTGTGGCCAGGAGTTCAAGATCAGCTGCGGCGGCCCTGCCCTCATCGGAACCAAATAGCATAGCGAGATCGTAATAGTGTCGCGAGAAATATTGCGGCGTTGGCGACTCCGCCGGACGATTCGCCTCCGCGTGCAACGCGGTCGCCTTCTCCCAGAAGGTTCTCCGTGCCGAGAGCACCGTGACGGTCGTATCCGGGTCCTCGAAGAAGTCAGGGAAATCCTCTGCCGCGTAGGGCCGAATGACCTTCTTTTCTGCAGGCCATGGATCGCCTCGCGCGCCGAGTTCCAGCTTCACCCGCGGCGTGATGTAGGCCATCCCTTGATATTCTGAGGCAGGCAGCGCGATCGGGTAGTGAAAGTTCAATGTCTGCGCGTCGGCATCATCGATTGAAAGCGACCACTCCTCTTTTTGTGGCTCGCCGAGTTCGTCGGCGATCGCTGCGCGAAGTGCTGGAAGCAGGTTGTGGGCGATGTGTTTCTCCACATCGCCCACAAGATCATCAATGAGCCGCCCTGCCTTCTTCCGGCTGAGCCCTTCTTTTTCCGGATCGCGATCACCTGTGTAGCCGAGATCGGCCCGATCGAACGACAAGTCGATGTCCTCCGAAAAGCGCCTGATGATCCCGAAGGCCTTTGAGAGAGACGTACCACCCTTGAAGACCAGGCTCGCCGCCGCATTCTGCGGAAGACCGAACAGGCGTTTCAAGGTCCAGCAGACCCAGAAGTCCTTCTCGATGATCGTGTTAGCGACGCCACGGCCGGCGCCCGTTTCTCCAAAGAGCGCGGCCCGATCGCTTGCTGGCAGGAGAGCAACCTTATCCATTCACTGCATCCGCCGGTGTGTTGCCGATCGAAATCAGTGTAGGCCGCATCCAGGCGGGAGCCTGAACTGCGCTGGAGACAAGCACCTTCTTGTCACTGGCCGACAGCCGGCCCACGGCAACCCGAGCTACGTCATCAGCTCGTACCGGCCCGACATGGCGAAGGGCCTGGACAACTGTCCCGGCAGGACTGCCCGGTGCTATCAGATGTTTGGGTGAAGCGTGCCGCAGATCGACCACGCGCTTACCAAGAACGATCCGGCGTGAAGGCCCATCCGTCAAATACAGGCTCTTCGCGGGTACCTGTGCCGACAGCCCGAGCACATTGGCAGCGTGCGCGCCGGCGATTTGCGCGCGCGAACCGGTCTCCCGCGCAAGCGCGCGCGCGACGTCATCAGGCGCGGGTGAAAGCGGGCCCAGCTTCGGATGGATTTTTGGATAGTCATAGAGACCGCGTGCAAGGCGGCGCAGCTTTCCGCGCTTGACCAAGCGGGAGAGCGCTTGGTCGACAGCCGCGCGTGCCGCCACATCGAGGAAGTCTTGCGGCGTGAAGACGCCCCCACGCCCACTGCTGCGGGCGCGTCGCATGATCTGATCAGGAACTGATGTGGTCGTGCTTTTCATATGTCAGAAAATAGTGTATTTTTTTCTGACATTCAAGAGCCATGTTCAACGCCCTCAAACGGAGCAATTGGAATGACTGACGCTGAACGATTAACGAGCGGCTTTGTCCAGGCACTTCGAGAAAGCCCCTTCAGGATCGCCCCCGAACGCAGTCACGAACTGTTAGCGACAATGGGAGGCGAGCCGTGGATCCTGGAGATTATCAATGGCCCGGCGAATTTCGAGGCATTTCCGAAAAGAAAGGAGATTGAGGGAACTCACGCAGCGTTGTTGAGCCTCTGGGCCGTGACTGCCTCCGTGAATATCTTATGGCGCCTAGCTCGAACTGCCATCGCATCCGGACAGTCACAAATCGCAATTGAGCCGGGAGGCCCAGGCTCAGAGATCATCGAGCTCAAGAACGCCGCCTTGGCGCTCATACGCAGCGAAGCGTTTTCCTGGAGCGGCGCCCCGGCAGAACCCAATACCTTGGCAGAGCCCTCCTCCCCCGATGGCCTGATCAACAATATATTCTTAGCCGCCGCAAGCGTGGTGATCCTGCATGAGTGCGGGCACATTGCTCTTGGACACCAGGTACACACTACGCTCATGCACCAGCAAGAGCGCGAGGCCGACGCCTGGGCCGTAAAATGGATCCTCGAACAAGCGCCGGGCGAGCCACAACGCGAATTCCGAACATTGGCGATCTGCATAGCGTTCATATGGATCGGACTAATCGACGAGGTGCGCCAGACCACAGCAACACACCCGCCCGCCTCCCAACGGTTTGCCGATGCTTTCGACGCTTTCGGCGACATCGCAAACGAAAGTACGGCATTGGAGATCAGTCACTATGCCCTGAAGGCCTTCTTCGATCCGACGACCGACCTACCTCAGGCCAACAGCGCAAAAGATGGCTTCATCGATGGCTGATAGGCCTTAATCGACGCCGATGAAAAGTCTCTCCAACCAAGGCTGAGCACCGGGAAATAGTCAAACAAACGAGGCAATTGGGAACGCGCTAACCGCTTTGTGCTGAGAGCATAAAGTCAGACGCTACAATTCGAGCGCCAATTACACATAGAATTTGAAGGGTTGCTTTTCTTCACCCTTCGCAGAACCCATCGTCAGCACGTCACCCACCATACGTGCGAAGCGCACTGTAACCGGCAGACCGTCGTTGAAGTTGCAGGAATTGTAGTTGATCTTCGTGAGGCCCATGATGTCTGCAAGGACCGTTCGAATGTCCGGCAAGGCGCTCTTGCTTCGCATGACCGTAATGTGAAGCGGATTCGGGGTCTCCGGGCCGATATAGGTATCAAGCTGCGGAACATATCCCGTCGTCCACAGATAGGCTGTCTTCTCATCCAGCAGTAATGCCGTTCCACGCAGCACCGGGTAATCGCCATCACGAAAGAGCTTCATTTCGCCGCCCGTGGTGCGTATGCGAACACCAATCACGTTTGTCTCTTTTGGCGCCGCTTCGACGAAGGCGTTCCACTCTTCGTCATTAAAGTATGTCTGCCCGTGGATGAACAGCTCCTTCGGCGGTCCATCATACGTAGAGGTATAGGTTTCCAGGACGAGCTCGAGGAGGTTCTTCGCTGCATCCCTCTTCAGATGGAATTCGTAGTCACCCGTCTTCCAGGGGCCGTTTGCTCCGCGGAAGACCACGCCGTCTCCCTCATTGAGGAACATCTGGCCGCACAGCAGGCGTGGCCATCGGGATCGTTGGGCAGGCTCTTGTACACCATGCCGATGTAGCAAACTCCAGGTCGTACACCGGCAAGACGCCACGGCGGACAAGGCTGGGTCTTGTAGTAGAGCCCCGTCGCCAAGTTCCATGCGACTGTGGCCGCATCCTGCGTCTTTCGAACAGGATACCCGGCCTTGTTGAGAAACGCTTCTGGCGCAAGTGTCGTTTCCCGGATGAGCTGCGTCGGCGCAATCTTTAGGAACTCTGCTTTGATCCGGCGATGGAAGTCCGGAACGTCTTCAAAGATCTCTTCGCCTGACTGATCGATCACGCCCGCGGACGACAAAAGAGGAAGATCTGAACGAGTCTTCTGCTTCTTGCCGAAGTCGCCCTTTTCCATGGGAAGACCGGTTCGTTTCGAACCAGGCCGACATCTTTCATAGACAATTTCCGGCAAGACCAGCACCCAAAGATCAACCGAACCTTCCTCATTCTTGAGGTGCTTTTTCACCCGGTCGATGTAAAGCTGTGAAACCTTCTCGACAGCTTCATTGAGGTTGAGAATACGGGTCGCCCTGTCGATGTCTTGCGGAGGAATCGAAAGCGCGCTGCATTCATCAGGATCGAATGTGATCCCAAAAGTTTCTTCCAGTCCGGGGAAGTTGGCTAGGTGAAGCCGGTCCGCCTTCTCACCCTTTCCGGGCGGCGGAACCTCCACGACCTTTTTGAGCTTGTGGCTCCAGTTGCGAAAATGGCTGATCCCCGCGCTCGTGCCGACGACTCCTACCCTGATATCCCGGGTCTTTTTTGCCTTCGCGTGCGGCCCGTACAGGAAAAGACCATCCTTCGGATGCGGACTATTTTGCCCGAAGGAGAACTCGAGTTCTGGTTCGTGAAAATGTTCGACCTTGAGCGAAGTTTCGGGGAACTTCATGCCGCACCCTCCTCGTCGTCATTAGCCGGCCGTCCCAAGGTGCTAAGGTCGGTCTCCTCCTCATCGGCGTCGAGAATGTCAGGAAGCGCTGTGCTGACAGGTGACGAAAACAATACGGGGGCCGCTTCGAGGACGATCGCGGTGTCCAAAGACATCGGCAACCGAATGTAGGCAGACTCGCCGGAAAGGAGTTCAAGGAATGCCAGCATACGGCCATACCATTGTTTGTTTCGCCAGCCCTTGCACAGGCTCCTTCTCAGCCGATGAAGCTTCTTTGGGTCGTCGATATCGATCCCTGTCGCAGTACCGTTGTCGGTCGAAAAGAGTACCCTCGACTTCAGCTTGAAATGCCAGAACGGCCAGAAAAACGGCATGCCGGTTACGCCGAACTGCCAGATGTGGCCTTTGGCCACGTTGCGGAGCATCGAGGAGCGCCGCTCTCCCTGCCTTCCCCATGGGATGCGTTGACCCGTCGGTGCCTGTTCTGCCGATGCGTGAAACCCCGTTCCGTTGGAATACTGATACTCAAGGAATCCGCATTTCTTGCAGTATGCGTACCAAGCCTTCTTCAACATCGCGATGACGAGGTTGGAGGCCACTTGGCGCTCGATGCCGATCTCCGGTATGCCATTGTCTACAAAGTCTAACAGCGGAACTTCGCGCTTCAGCTTAAATCGTCCCGCGGACTCGAACGCCTCATCAACTTCGGCCTGGGCAGCAAAGGTGATGAAGCCAGATCCCTGGAGCGCGCTTGGGTATGGGTAGGCATCGATAGCCGCCTGAAGCGAGCGAGCGTCGATGACGCCCGAGGCCTCGTAGAACCGAATGACATCGGGAGCTTCAACGACGCGAAGCCAATTTGAAGTCAGACGCTCGGATTCTTCGACGAGCGGGACCGCTCCGCGTCTGCGAAAAATCTCCCAGTTTCGGTCAATCGTCGGAGCGTCTGAGCTGCGCGGAACCTTCTGACGCGACAGCGCATCGACGAGTGTTGCTAGTCCCTCGGCCCAGCCGCGAACGAAGTCGACCGGGACCGCATCGCCAATTCCTTTGACTTTTCGTCCAGGTTCCAGCCGCAACGGAATAATGAACCGGCTGTCGCCGAGCTCCTTTCCGGTCTCAAGTGCTATGTCGAGATCGTCCTGGACATGTTGGTCGGCAAGCGTTGCGTCCTTGGAGAGCAACAAGACCTTCGCTGTGCGAGCTTGCAAGACAGCGTTGGTTTCCCGACGCCAACGATCACCGGGCTGCAGCGTGAGGATGTCAGCGAACACACGATATCCCTCAGCCTCGAGCTTGGGTGCAAGCCAAAGAACGAACTCGTCGTCGATCGGTGACGATTTGATCAGATAGATCACGTCGCGCTCGACAACCTCGGTGCCTTCCTCTGTGGAACCGCGAGGCGAAAGAAAATTTGCCAGGACAGGTGGGACTTCGCTCGGTCGGGCCATTGCCTGTTTGACAGCGCCTGAGACGACCTCCTCAAGGACCGTCGTGCTCTGTGCCCAGAGCCGTTGGTGGGACTTCTCAATGTCCGGGAATTTTCTGAGGAGAGCATTTAGGTCGTCAGGCCCAATCAAGTCACCCTCGGACAGAAGGGCCGGTCCGATGATGCCCGCAAGGATTCGCTTGTTATTTGGGGTGAGCGGCGTCGAGGTCGTCAGAAGGTAGCGCTTTGGCTGTAATCGATCGATCGACGCCCTTTCCTTGCCCATCTTTGATTTGAGCGCTGAAAATCCAGAGCGGTAATAGTGTTTTGCCTGCAGGATGATCGATCCCTCGCCCACACAATGGCGACCGTCCATTCCATCATCTGGGCCTTCTGGAAACGCTTCGAAGCGCACACCCAGTTCACGCCCCAGCAGATCGCGGGAGAGATCCTCGAAATCGTTGTGAGAAAGGCTCGAAAAATCATATTTCATAGGCACAGCATGGCGGTACGGAATCAGAAGGGTCAAGCGGCACAATCGGAAACAACCGATTTCGACTAATTTGGCCCACACTGCTTTCTATTTGCGCACTAAAGTCCTGGGCATTTCTTTGGTGCGCCATACGTAGCCGGTGCAAATCATCCACAAATCATATGCAAATAGTATTCGTAGCATATCAGTAGCGAATCAGATCGGCGTTCCTGCACGCATATTGTGCATGAGATCAGCGATACTAAATGATCAACCTAAGAAATTGGTGCGTAGTGGAAACACGGAATGGTCAACATCCCCAGTTCTGACATCACCTGGATAGCGCAGAGGCATGGTCAGGACTGGCGCGACGAGGCAATTCTTACAGCCGCCGACTGGCTTGAACAGTTGGTTCCTTCCGACGCGTGGAAGACTCGTGCCGACGCTGTGGAGGCGACATTCCAGGCGGCAAAGGAAAAATGGGCCCTCGGTGATCGCGTCCCGCTTTTCGACCCGGCTGACGAGATCGCTTGGTATCTGCATCAAGCGCGGCGTTATGCCGATCCCACCATTCGTCCTGATTTCTTCCTGCCCTTGGGGTATCGGATCGTGACGCTATTCAGGCGGATCGGTCAAATGCTTTCAACGCTTTCGCAGATCGAGGGCGCAGAGGAAAGAGCCGAACGTTTGATGACGAAGAACCTGTCGCAACCGGACGATGGGATCTTCGAACTCCTGGTCGCGGCCACCTACAAACGGCGAGGATGGGGCAGTGTGTCCTTCGTTCCTGAAGCACCAGGGCTTGGCAAACGCAACGACCTGTTCGTCGATCGCGGACGCTCACATTGGGCCGTGGAGTGCAAGCGCGCCGGCCGGTCGGGATACGCTCGCAATGAGCGACTGGCTGGAGAACGTATGGCTGAACGAGCGCACGCCAGGTCACGGCAAGCTGGTCGGCCACTCATCATTCTCGTTCGGTTCAAGGAAGAGCTTCATTGCCTCGGTGACGACTATTTGGTCGACCGGGTTGAGACCTTCCTAGATGGCAATGAGCCGTTTGAATGGGCTGACGATGGAGCGGCCGGTGTCGTCTTTGATGTCGATTGGGCACAATTGCACAGCGTCCTGACACACGACGATATCTATTTTGGGTCGAGTCGAATGGTTGAGTTGCTGCTCGGTGCTTATGAACCAACCATGGACTTTACCATCGAAGGCGAATGGCAGCCGGCCGAGGGTCGGCCGCTTCATGCGACGTGGGTCGACCACGTCAGCCTTGTGGCCTGGCGATCCGATTCAGACGAAGCCGCACGTCGAAAGGCAATGCACTTCAGGGGACTCGTCGCACGCGCCTCTGATCAGCTCCCAGGCGATCGCCCCGGCGCTATCCACGTTGGATACGAAGCCGTCGGCGGCAACAGCGCGGACGGGCTTCGACACAAACTCAATCGTGACCAGATGCGAACCTTCGACTGGAACAACCAGATTGCGAATGGTGTACGGGAACTATTTCATGAACGAGCTTGTCACTGCGCGCAATGAAAGCGCCGCTGTCACCGAGACCATGGCTTGGTATCCGGTGGGATCGGCCAAAGGAACGGGACCACTTCCCAACCATCTGCTCTTCGGCGATGACGACGGCCTTCCGGGCTCGCATCTTCGATGACTCATATAGACCTCGAGCCGCCTTCACTACGAGCCGCGACTTCGCTCCCAGAAGTCGGCACTGAAATTGTTCAGATGGTCGCGATCGTCGGTTTTGACCTCAAACTCGTCAGGAATGTCAGCACCGTCGTGCCCTGCCCGAAAGTAATCTCGCACTGACCAATGCGCCAGTTGCTCGAGATGCTCCCATTCGCGGCGCAGCTCATTCTCACGATCTTCAGCCAGCTTTCGCGCGCTCGGCTTTCGCTTCGGCTTCGGTTGCGTGAGAGTGTAGGGGTCTGCGGGGCCGAAACTTGTACTTGAAGAGAATGGATCCAGAATTCCAATCGTCTTCCGGGCTCTCGCGCCACCGATAGCTGACACGGACCCGCATGCTCTCGCTCGGAGCGACTAGGGGCATCGATGGGTCGAAGACATGAAATATCTGACCCTCACGCTCCTCGACCTCCAGTCGCTGCTTCATTTGCCTGACCGCAAAGGTCAGATCGCGACCAGCCTTTTGCGCATAATAACGTGTCTCTTCGCGCTTTTTGGCCGACTTTGCTTTCCGGTAATCGGCAAGCGCTCGATCGAGGTATCGCAACCTGCTGGACACATAGTCTCCACAGTCGTGCAGCGGCAGATTATTGAGTTTGCCGTGTTGCTCATAGGTGATGGCCTCATCGACCAACCGATCAAGCTCGCCATTGTCGATCGCGGCGATGGCCCGTTTCTCGCGGTCTTCAAGGTTTATCAGCCCATACAGTCCTCCGCAAAGCTTGGGCTAGTCCCACCCTTATCGTTGCTATTTTCCTATCACACCGCGGTCGCGCCAACTGATGGATCCATGTTCGTGGCCGCTTTGTCCTCCGCCCGAAGACGCTGATGAGCTGTTTCTTGTGCCTCGATAAAGAAGCTTTTCCCCGAGATACCGGCGCGGTCGAAAAAGGCCTGATTTCTCTCTCTCGCGTCGCTAAGGAGAGTGTCCCACGAAATTAACTCGATTGATCCCTTAAAGCCCGACCGAGGTTGATAGAAACGCCCTCTACCATCAGCCGTTCGATCCCATGAGTAGGTCCAGTCGTCCATTTTGCCCACGATGTCAGCGACGATAAAACAATAGAAGACCGTATCCTCCTTCAGCTTAATCGGCCGCCCCTTTACATCTAGCTTCCCTCCCTCCAGCAGCCGACGGACATAGCGCTCGACCTGATGCTGAGGGTTCTCATCCGCAGAATAACTCGTTCGCCCAGGTCGCTTGAACTCGACGAGCAACACTCGCGAGGGATCTTCTGTTTGTCGCAGCCCGTGTACATGATCGAAAATCAAGACGTCCGGGCGCTCCTCGCTAGCGACCGCATCAGACAGGTTATGGAACTCCTCATCCGAGCTAAAATACTGGGCAAAGGTCAATCGCTCATCAATGATCCATAAGTCATGTGAAGCTGCAGCAACCACTTTTTGGCTGCCATCGGCCAAGGTGTTCACACGCATCGGACAGATGAAGGAGTGGAGGATGTCTTCACGCTGGTAACTGCTGTCGCGCGTGTCGTCGCGAACCTTTTCAAGTAGGATCTCGATGAAATCGAGCACGACCTTTCGTCGGACAATATACTCCGTGAGGCTTTTTTGTTCGGCTTCCTCTATCGCCTTGCCGGCAGCTTCGATCGCGTTCGCGAACGCATCTACATCGACAGTCGGCTCCTTTAGCCTCTCGAGCACTGCGCGAATCTTTTCGGCTTGACGCTGGTCTCTGCGATATCGCTCGCGTGACAGATGTCCGAAGATGGCATCATCGTTAAGCTCGCCGGACGGGAGCTTTTCCTGGAGCTCATCAACATCCCCGAAGGCTACTGATGGGTAGGATTCCGTGATTGCCTTGACGCGCGTCCGCTGGTCTTGCCGCAGTGTTTGTAGCGGTCCTGCGAGGAATTTTTCTATATGCGGTGCGCAAACGTCATTTACGATGCGTTCAAGGACAGCGTCTTCAAACTGGAATTTGGTGCGCTCCTGATTGACGTTATCGTCGAGGAATTTTCCGGTCAGAACGGCATGAAACACTCTATCCTCATTGGCCCCAAAATATTTCAGCCCTAACTTGCCGTCGATCTTTTGGGAGTGGACCGTTCGATCATGAGCGATGAAATGAACGAAGTGCGAGCCTTGAAGATCTGAGCTGGCAACCTTGTCGCATTCCATGAGCGTAAGAGTCAGCGGCCCGTACTCTTCGGTCGGGATATTTTCGATCGTCTCGCGTCGATGAATGATCGAGTTGATCTCTTCAGGGTAGTGGCGGGTTTCGTCACCGCAATGCACGGTGATGGTCGGAGAGCGCTTTCCAATGAAGGTCGGCAAGAAATGCGAGGTGAAGTGCTGAAAAACATAGGCGGCGCGACCCGGGAATTTGGCGCGATAGCCATTGTCCCGGAGCGCTCCAAACTCAATCATTACGCCTGTGTTGGCCTGAGCGGCTTCGACTTCGCTTTCTTCGTAATCCTGGATTTGATCCGATTGCGACAGCACGAAGCGGAACGACCTTTGCTTTTCAGTCCCATCCTCAAATGACGTACTCTTAACGCTGATTTCTTCAAAGCAATCGAGCCACAAGAGGCGTCCGACACCCTTCCCTCCACGCGCAATCTTGTTGTCGGTGTCTGTCGTCGTAAAGGCATCGTAGTTTTTTCCATCCAGTCCGACGCCATTGTCCTCGACGATAATCCTTTCGGGTGCCTGACGACCTTCCATAGTCAGCGTGACGATGATCTTCCCGCCAGTTGCGACTTTGTCCTTAAATCGATCCTGTGTACTGTGAATCGAATTGCTAACCGCCTCAAAAAGAGGCTGCATAGCATCGGCGGCGTTGGCCGGTTTTGGCAGCCTATCAATTCTTTTGACCAAGTTCGATTTTAAAGATGGCATCTTTCATCCCCCAACTAAAGGCGAACATAGACGGTGAGTTTTTCTTGGTCCATCGTCAAACCAGTGGACATCAGAGTATCCCCCACGCGCGATAGCGCCCCCTACCGGTCATCTCGCGCACGCCGAGCTCAGCCACCACGTTCAAGGCCCCGCGTGGTGTAACCTTAGCCGCCTTCGCAATCATATGAGCCGACACAATCGGCCGCGACAAGAGCAGGTCAATGGCGACCGGAAGGCTGCTCGTCGATCGCCTGCCCGTTGCTTTCCGCTCGAGCTGGCGTTTTGCCAGAGTCAGTCGGTCGATGTCTTTCATCCCGGCGGCGGCGGCCGCACTCATCGCATCCAGAAAGGCGACCAGTCGCACGGTCCGATCGCGAGCACGGCGGCGCTCGCGTGGAATTTCCCGCAAGCCAACCGCATAGGCCAGCAAATGAGATCGAACCTTTCTGCGCGATCGCAGGAAATCCGAAACCAGGACTTGCCCGAGCCAATGCTGCCGCTGCAGGGGCTCGAGATGTTCCCATGCATCCCAGAGAACCGCTGCGGCCAGCGTGGCCGGAAGCCGTTCGACCTGCTTGGCCAGCTCAAGCCACTCGCCGATCCGTTCGCCTTCGTCCCAATCCGGATCGCGAATGAGCAGCTCGCCGACACTGAGCTCGGGTTCTCGCTTTCCTGGCTCGGCAGGCTCGTTGCCATCCACCAGCCATTTGGTCCGCGCGAGGACCTCATCGATCTCGGCCAACTCGGGAGACAGCGCATCGTGATCGACCAAGTCGAGTTCGACCCCCTCCCCTCCCCTGTCGACGGGTTCGGACTCGACAAAGGTCTCTTCCGCGACGCCAGCCAGCGCCATGATGGCCGACCGCGAAACCGCCCAGCCCGGATCGTTTCGCGAGACCCGGCGCCTTGCCCGGACAATGCGGTGCGCGATCACAAGCTCATGGCTGGGCGCGCGAATGTCCATCTGTGCGTCGTGGAGAACCAGGTCCTCGAGATGGACGAGCTCGCCGCCGACCCACATACTGGAGACGGATTCGAAGAAATCGGCCCGCTCGGCGAAGCCTGCACCGACCTCGGACCGGGCGACGCGCTCATCGAGCCGGGCAAGAGTATCCTCAGCGGCTGCGACCTGCCCTAGAAGGGTCTCATGGGTCAGATTTTCGATTTCATAAACCATTGATAACACGGCGTTTCAACTATGATACGGAAGTTAACACGCTTCTTGCTTCCGTCACACCGGTAATTCTTCAGCCCCTCTATTAATAAAGAACGCTGCGGCCTTCGGGATTGAACAGAGACCCGGCAATCGGCGCTCAGATCGACGAGAGAGCCCGCTTTTCCGGGGTTTTCCGCGCTTAAAGGTGTCAGAAAGACACTCAAGCAACGTTTACAAACGATCAGTTATCCGTATCTTCTATGTTTGGAAATATGGCTCTCAATGATCTCCTAGGCGCAGCAAATGGCCCCTGAAACCCAAGCTCGCACGTCTCGTCGGCCACAGGGACGGCTTATCGGCTATGCGCGCGTCTCTACAGACGAGCAGGCGACACAGGCGCAGGAAATGGAGTTGCGGTCGGCCGGCTGCGAAATGATCGTCGAGGAATACGGTTCCGGGGCTTCTCGCGCCCGTCCTGCCCTCTCACGGCTTGTTCAGGACATCGGTGCCGGCGACACGCTTGTCGTGGTGCGGCTCGATCGCCTGGCACGATCCGTCAGCCATCTGCTGGATGTCATCGAGGACCTGACGGCAAAGGGCGCGCATTTCCGGTCGCTGAGGGATCCGATCGACACCAGCACGCCCCAGGGCATGTTCTCGCTGCAGGTCCTCGGCGCCGTGGCACAGCTCGAGCGCGCCTTGATCTCCGAACGGACCAAGGCCGGGATCGCAGCGGCAAAGGCCAAGGGACGCCTACCTGGCAATCCGGGGATTCGCGAGCGGCGGCCAGAGATGCTCTCGAAGATGAAGCTGGCGCAACAAGCGGCCTATGGCGAACGCCTCCAGGCGACGGCTTCCCAATGGCTTCCGATCGTGAAGCGGATGCGTCCGGACCATACATGGGACGACATTACCCGGGTTCTCAAACAGCGCGGTTTCGACTGGACGCCGGAACGGCTGCGGCGGGCGGTCAAATGGATGGTCTCGGAAGGCATGGTCGATGCGTCACTCTTGCGGAAGTCGCCACCACGGCCGCCGGAACATCGTCTGATGACGCTCGTGGCTGGAATCCATTCGTCCAATCCGGAGCTTACATTGCGCGAGATCGGCACTCAGCTCGAACGGCTGCATGAGCGCACGCCGCGGGGCGGCACCAAATGGGCGCCCTCTTCCGTCAAAAACCTTATCGACCGCGCGAAACGCAGCGGCCTGATCGACGCCGGCGAGACAGAAGTGCCGGGGTGATGCGCAGGCGCGAACGCAGTACAAATCGCGCGCCTCGACCGTAGGCGAAACATGGCAAACAAAGCGTAAAGCCGGGAGCACTCTCATGGATACGATGGTCATCAACAATCGCGAAGAGTTTGCGCAATGGGCCATCGATCGCGCCAACACGATCATCGTTGAGCAAGGCTCTGCGCTTGCCACGGCCGCCCGATCCGGTGACGAAGCGCAACTCTCCGGCGCGGCCAATACTCTCGGCCAGACGATCGTCGACACCCTCCTCGATGCTTTTGACTGCCTCGTCGACAGCGAGTGACGCAAGGGCCTGGCGAAAACCGGCTCTCCTGCCCCCGATCCGCGTCATGAATTCCACTTTTTCATCGACTGACGAAGAGCATCAGACACTTCAAAGCCCCCTTCCCGGCTCTCTGGCGGTTGCTGGGTCTGAGAAGACGCCTGGGCTGCGGCCTTGTCCGCCTCGAGCTTGGCGTTCAGCAGAGCCATGATCATCGGCCATGCCGAGAATTTGCCTTCCCGCGCTTTGTCGGTCAGGCTGCGCAGATAGCCGCCAGGACTGTTGATCTGATCGGCCCGCTGATAGATCGTAGCGAGCGTAATCGTCGCGTGCTTATCGCCGAGAACCTCGCAGGCCTCGCGCCAGGCGCTTGGACTGACCCCCAGCATTACGCGACCGACCTCAGCGGCCGCCAAAAAGTCCCGCCAGTTTCGGATTTCCCCGTCCTTGGCCAGATCGCGCCAGCCCTTGCACGCATCCAGCACGATACCCAATGGCAACTCCCGTTTCGGCAAGCTCCACAGGTTGCCATTTTCCTCGGCGGTGCCGCTCGCCTCATTTTCTTTTCGAGAGCCTTGTTCAGATTCAGATATGGAGTCTGGTTTTGAATTCTGTATGTGGCGCTCAGAATGAGATTCATTGGCGCTCATATTTTCTGATTTCGCGAATGATTCCAGGGTTTCATGGACTTCCACCCAGAGCAATTCGAGATCCTCGCAAATGTCCTCGAGTACCTGACGTGGCGCCGTGCGGGGAAGCTTGGACATGATTTCCTGATAGGTCCGCGTCATCAGGTCCCAATTACCCGGTACGCCCTCCTCGATGCCGGCGTCGATCATCTTGACAATATCCCTCCGCAACAGGGTCAGGCGTTCTCTGACGGCCTTGTAGGCGCGTTTCTCGGCCTGGACGGCCTCTGCGAGCTCCGCGAACTCCTCAGCGCGAGCGACGATCGGCGAGAGATCGAAGCCGTAGGCCTGTTCGATCTGGCCGCCCCTGCCCTTGCGCGCGAACCGCTTTCCGTTCGGGCTGTCGCGGCGGATGATCAGCCGCAGTCGACCAGGCAGGCCAGATGACGTCTAAGGGTCGCCGGCGACATACCGTTTGCCCGGGCCGTCAATTGCTCGTTGGAAGGCCAAACGATCAGTTCGCCTTCAGATGTCAGTTCACTCTCCGGATGGAACGACAGCAGCGCGTTAAGGATCGCCAAAGCACGATCTGTGGCGCCAAGCGGCTCCTTGGCATCCCGGATCGCGTGAAAGGTCTTCCACTTCTCGACCTTGGCGCCTTGCGGCATGGATTTCGCGGCGACTTGCTTTGCCATTAGGCCAAGCGTCATCGGCCGCCGCCCAAAGGGCGTCGTTGTGATATGCGTCTGCATTTTCTTTCACCTATCGCTAGGCAATAGAAAACTGCTCGCCGAAAAGGCGCTCACGACTCAAAAGAGCCTTGACTGTGATTCTCGGAAGTGCGATTCTCTAGCTGCTGAGACTAAAGAAGGGGCTTCCGGAAGCGATTTCGGTGGCCTTTTTCTTTGCCAATTTTCCGTATGGCCGAAGGTTTCGGCCGTTGATTCAGTCGCCGCCCTCCCCTCTGCTAGATTGAAATTGCCGATAAAGGTCGTCGAGCTGCGCGGAAACGTATCGCGCAAACTCCGGAACGACCTTGTCTTCGAAAGTGAGCGTCGTTCGGCCGTTGCGGTCCTCTATCTTGGCCGCACGCTTTCCCGTCGGGGTCTTCCAGATATTCGAGCTTGCGGCCTTTTTGCTCGCCTTCCTGGGCTCAACGGCGCGCAGAACAGCCTGAAATCGCGTGTCGCTGTTCGCGCCGGCTAGCTTCTCATCGCTGAAGACCTTCTCTGCCTCGAAGGAATCGCCGGCATGCTCAAGCCCATCCGCCAGTTTGAGCCAGCGGGCACGACCGGCCTTTGGTGCTGGTCCGATGCGCTTAACGAGATGTTCCGGAACGCGGCGTGCAACTGCTATGTATCTGCTAACGTCAGCCTTGTCCGAACACAGCGCCGAGACAATTGTCGACCGGTCGCAGCCGGAGTCCTCCAGATTTTTCGCAAAGAAGGCCTTCTCAATGAATGAGAGATCCTCGCGATCGAGGTTCTCTCGGCCCTGTGCGACGATCAGCTCCTGGTCTGTGAGCTTTCTGATTATGGCGCGGACCGGCCGGTTGAGCATCTTCGCAGCTTTGAGCCTACGGCGACCGTATGCAATCTGGAACCGCCCTTGTCCCGTTGGACTGGGGCGAACGAGAATGGGAACCTGCTGACCATTGTCGGATATGGATTGAACAAGTTCGTCGAAAGCCGGATCAACATCGGTCGGGATGCGGTCTGCTATGGGAGACTGCTCGATCGTACCGGGCTCGATTTCAACGACGACATCGCCTTTCTCGAGCTGCTCCTGCAGCCGGGTCGCCAGCTTGGCGCCATCGGTCATCTGTTTCAGGGAAGTTCCCATCGCCGAAATAGCGCCGGTGCGTACGCGCTCCGACGGCTTCTCGCTTTCGCCAGCAGCCGGCTCCGGCTTCTTGAGATAGAGGGAGTTTATTGCGTCTTTGCGGCTCATGACTGCACACCCGAGTTTGGCCATCCGCTTCGGGGCAGGGGGCTTGTTGGGAGCTCCCAACAGAACTGCTTTGGGACAATTGCTCTGTCTGCACGGCGGATATGTTGGGAGCTCCCAACAGCCACGACAATAGGCTCACGTCGAAGGGAACCTCGCGTGTTGGGAGCTCCCAACACACTCGCTTCAAAGAGGCCACCTGCGTTCGTCATGATCGCCCCCATGCTGCGCGCATCAGCTCTTCGATCTCGCCGTTCACCGCGCTCAGGGACTCCATTGCACGATCGTATGTACTTCTCGTGAGGTTGCCGGGCCCAATCTCATATAGCGTCTGTTTCGTCAGGCCAGCGTCGGAAATCGCGGCTGACTTGACCATTGGGTTGGTGAGAACATGGTCATCAAAAAGATTGCGGAGCAACGCAACCACTTTGGTTTGCGGAGCGTCTTGCGGCTCGTAGCGCGTCAACAGATATCGGACGAAGTCGAACTTGAGCTGTCCGCCAGCGTCACGAACCACCCCAAGCAAGTCACGGGTCATCAGAAGGAACTGGCTCATCGACGACACATCCAGCATTTGCGGATGAACCGTGACAATCATCGACGTAGCAGCACATAAGCCGCTGAGCGTCAGAAACCCGAGCTGGGGAGGGCAATCGATTACGACGACATCGTAGTCATCTGCGACGTCGTCGAGGGCACTTGCGATCCGCGCGAAGAAGATCGCCCCGCCGTCGGACGCAGTTCCGTCAGCGAGCGCTTTCGGCGTCGTATGTTCGAACTCCATGAGCTCGAGATTGCCAGGGACAAGATCGAGTCCGTCGAAGTACGTGTTGCGTATCACATCACCTAGTGGCCGACGGTCTTCGTCATATCGAATCGCCGCGTAGAGCGTCTCGTTATGGCCGACGTTCAATTCGGGAAGAACACCCAACAGCGCAGACAGACTCGCTTGAGGATCAAGATCAACAGCGAGCACGCGATACCCCTGAAGCGCCAGATACTGTGCGAGGTGCGCAGAGGTGGTAGTCTTGCCTGAGCCGCCCTTAAAATTGGTAACAGCGAGTACTTGGAGATGCTCGTTCTCCCGCCTGTGCGGAACGAACTCGATCGCCTCGCGCCCACGGGCGCTTCGCGCGAACATCCGCCGTATCTCGTTTATGTCGGAGAGCGAGTAAAAGCGCCGCCCGTTTGTCGTGGTTTCTGGTTGTGGGCCTTCACCGGCCAATGACATCTTTCTCAGTGTCGAATCCGAAACATCGATCAATTTCGCTGCTTCGCCTGAGGTGAATTTCCGAAGCGCCTTGCTTGCCGCGGGAGGGAAAAGGGCTTCGCTGATGCTGTGCAACTGCGAGCCGAGGAGTTCAGCGTGCGCGCCGATTACGTCATCGACATCAGGAAGGTCTGATCTGTTAATCTGCATCGGAGCGTTCACGCTAATCTCTTTAATCACGGTTATTTCGCAGAACGGGCGAATTTCCGTGATCATACCCAGGAAGCGTGGCGCAGCAAGATTATTTTGGTTAACGAGCCCTTAACACGAGTCGGCTGAGAATCCGAAAGATACCGCCACGGGCGCTATTTTCCCTCTATTTTTCATAGTGTTATAGCGGCTCGATCAAGAACGCTGCCAGATTCTTTCCCCGGCATATTTGCCGGGGCCCATCGACAAATCTTCCAATCGGCAAACTTCGACAAGCCGAAATTCGCAGAAATCGGCCAATTTCGCACCCGACTCAGCAAAGTGAGTCGCCTCAAAGCCCCAGCTAGGAACCGTTCCAGCACCAATCAGGGGACGACCCCGGCAGAACTGCCGGGATGACCGATTCCGCCTCATGCGGCAAAAGCCGCAACTCACCTTTGAGTAGCAGCGGCGGATGTCATGCAAACCTTGTTTGTTCGTAACGATGGTGCCCGGATTGCACCGAGAGGAGGAGCGCTATGACTGCGTCGTCCTCTCGGTCACGGCTGATCCGCAAGCTGCGCGATGCGCTTGGTGACACCATCTGCGCCGCGCTCGAAGACGTCAATGTCGTCGAGGTGATGCTCAATCCGGACGGCCGGCTATTCGTGGAAAGGCTTGGGGAGGGGATCGAGCGCATCGGTGAGCTCAAACCGGGCGCGGCCGAGATCATTATCGGCACCGTCGCCCACGCCCTGCAAACCGAGGTCGACGAGGACCAGCCGATTATCTCCGGCGAGTTGCCGATCGACGGCCATCGCTTCGAAGGCCTGCTGCCGCCGGTCGTCAGTGCGCCGAGCTTCACGATCCGCCGACGTGCGTCCCGCCTGATCCCGCTGTCCGACTATGTGTCCAGCGGCGTCATGACCAAGTTGCAGGCCAGCCTGATCCGCCACGCAGTCCACGATCGCCTGAACATTGTCGTCTCGGGTGGGACCGGATCGGGCAAGACGACCCTAGCCAATGCGGTGATCGCCGACATCGTCAGCGAGACGCCTGCGCACCGTTTGCTCATTCTCGAAGACACCGCCGAGATCCAGTGCGCCGCGGAGAACGCGGTTTGCCTGCACACGACGGACACGGTCGACATGGGGCGCCTCCTCAAGAGCACCATGCGTCTTCGGCCGGATCGCATAATCGTCGGCGAGGTTCGCGACGGCGCCGCGCTGACGCTTCTGAAGGCCTGGAATACCGGCCACCCAGGCGGCATCACGACAATCCACGCCAACAATGCGCATTCCGCTCTGCGGCGCCTCGAGCAGCTCACGGCCGAGGCAAGCCAACAGCCAATGCGCGAGGTCATCGCGGAAGCGGTCGATCTCGTCGTTTCCATCGAACGCACCGCCACAGGTCGCCGTGTCCGCGACGTGTTGCGCCTCAGAGGCTTCGACGGCGCGACTTACGAAACCGAACATCACGCACAGATCGATGAGGACAGCCATGCCGCATAAATTCCGCCGCCCCGCCATTTTGGGGCTCTTGATTGCCATCGCTTGCGTCGCCGCGTCGCCGGCGCTTGCCAGCTCCGGCGGCAGTCTGCCTTGGGAAGGGCCCCTGCAGACGATCCAGGAGTCGATCACAGGCCCGGTCGCGGGCTTCATCGCTCTTGCGGCCGTCGCGGTCGCCGGCGGCATGCTGATCTTTGGCGGCGAGCTCAACGATTTCGCGCGGCGGCTGATGTACGTCGTCCTGGTGGCCGGCATCCTGCTGGGCGCAACGCAGATCGTCGGTCTGTTCGGCGCATCGGGCGCCTCGATTGATCTCCCTGGTCAGGCGGACCTGAGTGCGGCGGGGGAGGGGAGCGATGGCTGACTCTGTCGCTCCCCTCGCAACAGCGCGGATCCACCGGGCGCTGTCGCGGCCGAACCATCTGATGGGCGCCGACCGCGAATTGGTGCTCGTCACCGGGCTTGCGACTGTCATTCTGATCTTCGTCGTGCTGACCTGGTTCTCGGTGCTGCTGGGCATTGCGATCTGGATCGGCGTTGTCGGCGTGCTGCGCATCATGCGAAAGCCGACCCGATGATGCGGCAGGTCTATCTGCGTCATATCGGATACCGGCCGAACTACCGTCCGACATCATCGCCCTGGCGGAGGTACTGACCGACCATGGTGGCCCTCAAGCAATTCCGGAACTCAAAACCGTCCTTCTCCGACCTGTTGCCGTATGCCGGTCTGGTCGCCGACGGGGTCATCCTGTTGAAGGACGGCTCGCTGATGGCGGGATGGTATTTTGCCGGGCCGGATTCTGAGAGCTCCACTAATATCGAGCGCAACGAGGTCTCGCGGCAGATCAACGCCATCCTCTCGCGGCTCGGGTCGGGCTGGATGATCCAGGTGGAAGCGGTTCGCGTGCCCACGACGGCCTATACCGCCCGCGAAGACTGCCATTTTCCCGACCCGGTGACGCGTGCGATCGACGAACAGCGGCGCGACCATTTCATGGCCGAGCGGGGCCACTATGAAAGCCAGCATGCGCTGATCCTGACCTATCGGCCGCCGGAGCCGCGCCGTTCGGCCATGGCCCGTTACGTCTATTCCGACGAGGGGAGCCGCTCGCAAACCTATGCCGACGGGGTGCTCACTTCCTTCCAGACCTCGATCCGCGAGGTCGAGCAATATCTCGGCAATGTCCTGATGATCCGCCGCATGGTCACGCGAACCGTCGTTCATCCGGAGAGCGGCGACGAGGCGCGATACGACGAACTCTTCCAGTTCATCCGGTTCTGCATTCTCGGCGAGAACCATCCGGTCAGACTGCCGGCGATCCCGATGTATCTCGACTGGCTGGTGACGGCCGAGTTTCATCATGGGCTCTCGCCCATGGTCGACGGCAGCTATCTCGCCGTCGTCGGGATCGACGGATTTCCGGCCGAGAGCTGGCCCGGCATCCTCAATTCGCTTGACCTGATGCCACTGACCTATCGCTGGTCGAGCCGGTTCATCTTCCTCGACGATCAGGAGGCGCGGCAAAAGCTCGAGCGCACCCGGAAGAAGTGGCAGCAGAAGGTCCGGCCCTTCTTCGATCAGCTCTTTCAGACCCAGAGCCGCTCGATCGACCAGGACGCCATGACGATGGTCGCCGAGACCGAGGACGCGATCGCCGAGGCCTCGTCCCAACTCGTCGCCTACGGCTACTACACGCCGGTCATTGTCATGTTCGACAGTGACGAAGCCCGCCTCCGCGATCAGGCCGAGGCGGTGAGGAGACTGGTGCAGGCGGAAGGCTTCGGCGCCCGCATCGAAACCCTCAATGCCACCGAGGCCTATCTGGGCAGCCTGCCGGGCAACGCTCAAGCCAATGTCCGCGAACCGCTGATCAACACGCGCAACCTTGCCGATCTCATTCCGGTCAATTCCGTCTGGGCGGGCAGCGCCGTCGCGCCATGCCCATTCTATCCGCCAAACGCCCCGCCGCTCATGCAGGTCGCCAGCGGCTCGTCTCCCTTCCGGTTGAACCTTCACGTTGACGACGTCGGTCACACGCTGATCTTCGGCCCGACGGGATCGGGCAAGTCGACACTGCTGGCGCTGATCGCCGCACAGTTCCGGCGTTATGAGCATGCGCAGATCTTCGCCTTCGACAAGGGGAAGTCGCTTTATCCGCTGACCAGGGCCGCCGGCGGGGATCACTACGAGATCGGAGCAGGGGAGGGGACAGCACTCGCTTTCTGCCCGCTGGCCGAGCTCTCGACAGACGGCGATCGCGCTTGGGCGGCCGAGTGGGTAGAGACGCTTGTCGCCATGCAGGGCGTGACAATTACTCCAGATCACCGCAATGCGATCGCACGGCAGATCGGTCTGCTTGCCGACGCCCGTGGCCGCTCGCTCTCCGATTTCGTCAGTGGCGTGCAGATGCGGGAGATCAAGACCGCCCTGCAGCACTACACCGTCGATGGGCCGATGGGGCAGCTTCTCGACGCGGAAGAGGACGGTCTGACACTTGGATCGTTCCAGACGTTCGAGGTCGAGGAACTGATGAACATGGGCGAGCGCAATCTCGTGCCCGTTCTGCTCTATCTCTTCCGCCGCATCGAAAAACGCCTCACCGGCGCGCCAAGCCTCATCATTCTCGACGAGGCCTGGCTGATGCTCGGCCATCCGATGTTCCGCGACAAGATCCGCGAATGGCTGAAGGTGTTGCGCAAGGCCAATTGCGCGGTCGTGCTGGCCACCCAATCGATCTCGGACGCGGAGCAGTCCGGGATTATCGATGTCTTGAAGGAAAGCTGCCCGACCAAGATTTGCCTGCCCAACGGCGCGGCACGGGAATCGGGGACGCGCGAGTTCTACGAGCGGATCGGGTTCAACGATCGGCAGATCGAGATCGTCGCGACGGCGATTCCCAAGCGCGAATACTACGTCGCCTCACCCGAAGGCCGACGGCTCTTCGATATGTCGCTCGGGCCCGTGGCGCTCGCCTTCGTCGGGGCGTCCGGCAAGGACAATCTCAAACGCATTGATCAGCTCAGCGAGACGCACGGCAGCGACTGGCCGGCGGCCTGGCTGGAGGAAAGGGGAGTGGATGATGCCAAGCGCATTCTCACGCACAGCTAGGATTGCGGTGGCTGCAATCCTCACAGTCTCGTCGGCCACAAGTACCCATGCCGGCGGCGGTGGGTTCTTCGGAGCGACGGAATTCACGCAGATCCTCAACAATGGCGAGCTGGTCGGTCTCGTCGGACAGTCGGCCGAGCAAATCCAGAACCAGGTCACCCAGATCACGCAGCTGGCCGAGCAGATCCAGAACCAGCTGAGGATCTACGAGAACATGCTGCAGAACACGCTGACGCTGCCGAGCCATGTCTGGGGTCAGGTCGAAAGCGATCTGATGCAGTTGCAGGGTCTCGTCCAGCAGGGTCAATCGATCGCATTCTCGATGGGCAACGCCGATGACGTGCTGCGGCAGCGGTTCGAGAGCTTTGCCGATTTCAAGTCAGGCCTCGCCAATGGCCAGACCTTCTCCACGAGCTATCAGGACTGGTCGGACACGAACCGCGACACAATCGGGGCGACACTGAGGGCGGCGGGACTGACGGCCGACCAGTTCAGCTCCGAGGAATCGACGATGAGCCAGCTACGCTCGATGTCGCAGTCGTCCGTCGGCCAGATGCAGGCGTTGCAGGTCGGCCATGAGATCGCCGCCCAGCAAGTCGCCCAGGCACAGAAGCTGCGTGGGCTCGTCTCGCAACAGGTGACGATGATGGGCACCTGGTACCAGTCCGAACAGGCGGCGAAGGACCTCGCGCAGAACCGTCGCGAGGAGTTCTTCAACTCAACCACGCCCTCGACATCGGGCGGACAGACGATGGAGCCACGCTGGTGATCAGGCTCTTCATCATCGCGATCTGTGCGGTCGTTGTTGTCGTCATCGGCATCGTTGTCTGGAACGCAACGACCGAGCCGGAAGTGCCTGCGTCGACCGTCGCCCCGGAACGGCAGCACTACGATTTCGAAGGCGGGCAGGAGATGCGACCGCGATGGGGCAGTAACGAAGGCGGGGCCGATGGCACGTCCGGAAACTAGGCTGGCCCTGTTCGCAATCGGAGGAATCGCTCTCTGGGCGAATCCAGCATTGGCCCAGGAAGGCAGCTTGCTGACCAATCTCGAAAACGAGATTGCGACGGCGGCTCAGGGGTGGGAAACGACGATCCTCGACGCCGCCAGATCGCTGTTCTGGATTCTCGCCGGCATCGAGGTCGGGATCGCCGCCGTTTGGCTCGCGATCGCGGCGGCCTCTCTCGACACATGGTTCGCCGAGCTTGTCCGGCGCATCATGTTCATCGGCCTGTTCGTCTTCATCCTCGAACAGGGTCCGGATTTCGCAAAGGCGGTGGTCGACAGCCTGTTCCAGATCGGGGCCGGGGGCGGTTCGGCTTCCCCAGCGAACGTCTTCAACGCTGGGCTTGAAGTCGCCAGCGCCATGTCGGCGAAGGCGCAGTTCGGCCTGTTCGAGGACAATGCGCTGGCGATCGCCGCCGTCTTCGCCATGGTCATCACGGTCATCTGCTTCAGCCTCGTTGCGGCGATCTTCGTCTCGGTCATGGTGGAGATGTATGTCGGGCTTCTCGCCGGCATGATCATGCTCGGGCTCGGCGGTTCGAGCTTCACCAAGGATTTCTCGGTCCGCTATCTGATTTACGCTTTTTCCGTCGGCATGAAGCTGATGGCACTGGTGATGATCGCGCGGATCGGATCTGAGGTTCTGATCAACCTCGCCAATTCGCCAACGACCGGCGACGAGTTTCTGGCGACGCTGGCAATCGCCGGCATCTCCGTCGTTGTGTTCGTCATCGCGATGTACGTCCCCAACATCGTGCAGGGCATGGTCCAGGGCGTCTCGGTCACCGGCGGGATGGAAACCATCCGTCACGGCGCTCAGGCGGCAAGCTTCGCGGCAGGCG
>NZ_BAMP01000061.1 GCF_000615975.1 Nitratireductor aquibiodomus NL21 = JCM 21793
GGGTATGACGCCGGTTCTCCCGTAGGCGTGGTACATGGATTGAATGCAATGCAGGTGGCTTCCCTGCTCCTGTCGGATGGGCCCGTTGAGCGGCGGGAGATCACCATCCTGACGGCTTTTCTGGTCCTGGAGGCCGCGATGCGCTGGAAGCGGTGACGCGTGCGCTGACCGATGGCCGCCTGACGGTCGACCGCTCCACTGGCGGCAGGGGCGTGATTTCGGCCCCCCGGGGGCCTTACGTGTTCCGTTTCGGTTATCGCGATCGCACTGCGAAAGCGACGATCAAGCCCGGCCATGTGCGCGAAGAGTTCGTGATGCTCGGCGCGAAAAAAGACAAGTCGCCCGGTGAGGTTGCGCGCCACGAGGCGCTGAAGCCGGAGATGGCGAACCGGCTCCTGCCGTTGCCGGCGGAAGAGATCTACGATGTCCGCGTTCAGCCAAAAGAGCTTTCCTTTAAATAGGATTCGCGCCATGCAACCACAGGCGAAACGGCTTTGGGCCGTTTCGGAAGCTCACGATAAACCACGTTCCCCATAGGGGCATCACAACCCATGCCGGCATGATGCCGACATTGACCCCGGCTGTTGCCCGGCTGATACAGGACCAGCCGGGCCGCAGATCATGGAAGGCTACCAGCCTCCTTCCGCACGGCGATTGTATTTGGCATCACCGCCAAGATCGAAAACCAGAAGCTTGGGTTCGGTGAAGGTCTGAAGGAACCATTGCGAGAGTTCGCGGCCAACGCCGCTGTTTCCCGTTCCTCCGAAGGGGGCGAGCTGATCCCAGTAGTTGCTGGTCTCGTTGATGTTGACCGAGCCATGCGGCAACGCCTCACCAACGCGCCAGGCCGTGGCAAGGTCACGCGTCCAAAGTGATGCGATCAGACCGAGGCCTGTCGAATTGGCGATTTCAATGGCTTCTTCGGCATCCCTGATCTTCATGATCGGAGCGACGGGGCCAAAAGTCTCTTCCTGCATGATCTTCATGTCGGTCGTGACATTGGTGAGGATCGTCGCAGGGAAATAAAGACCTTCTTCCTTGCCAATCTGCTCGATCTCCGCGCCTTTTGCGCGCGCGTCATCCACATGCGACTTCACCCGCGAAAGGGTATCTTCGTTGCATAGCGGTCCCATCTCGGTGTCTTCGTTCGAAGGGTCGCCGATCTTCAGCTTCCGGGCCTTGGCGCGGAATTTCTCGACGAATTCGTCGTAGACGGCCTCGTGAACGAGCAGGCGTTCCGCCGAGGTGCAGACCTGGCCGGAATAATAGAAACAGCCATTGATGGCGCCATCGACGGCGGCATCGATATCCGCGTCTTCCAGAATGATGAAGGGGCCATCACCTCCCAGTTCAAGAAGGTGCGGGCGCAGAGCGCATTTCTCGGCAATGCCGCGGCCCGTGCGCGTGGACCCGGTGAAGAACACGCCTTTCACATCGCTGTGCTCCACGAGCGCATTTCCGACATCGCCCTTGCCTTGCACCACGTTGAGCACGCCATCGGGCAGCCCTGCTTCTTTCATCAGATCGGCCAGCATCGCGCAGCAGACGGCGGAGTACTCCGAGGGTTTCCAGATCACGGTGTTGCCGGCCGCAATGATATGCGCAAGAGCGATCGAGGAAATGTCGGTGGGGAAATTGTAGGGGGTTATGACCGAGACGACACCGAGGGGCCGATGGTTCATCACCAGCCTCTTGTTGTTTGTCTGCTCCTGGGTGGACGGGAAGGAAAGGCCGCGATGGCGCAGGATTTCCTCGGCGGCCTTGCCCCAGGACGGAGCCGAATACTCAAAGACTTCTTCCCGCGCATCCGTGATGGTTTTGCCAATCTCGGCCGTAATCATCTGTGCAATGGGTTCGGCACGTTCGAGGAAAAGCCTGTGAATGTTGCGCATGATCTTTGCGCGGCCCACATTGGAAATCGCGGCCCAAGCAGGTTGTGCGGCCTTCGCTGCGGCAACGGCGCGATCGACATCGTCGAGCGAACAGTTGCCGACCTGATGAAGAACCGAACGGTCGTGTGGATTGCGGACCTCGAAAGTCCCGGCCGATCCGTCCTCCCATGCGCCATTGATAAGCAAGCCCCTTGTGGGCAGTGTGGATACGTTTACGTGTCTGTTCATGAGTATCCTCCCTCATTTCGGTTTTCTGTTGGAAATGGTCAGCTTCGTTGAGACCTGTCCCGCAGGACGAGAACCGAAGCCAGGATCAGCAATGCGGAGGCCAGAACGATCAATGTGCCAATGGCGTTGATCTCAGGCGTGATGCCGCGTCGCATGGTGGAGTAGATGTACATCGGCAGCGTGTTGTCGCGCCCTGTCAGGAAGAACGTGACCGGGATTTCGTCGAACGACAACACAAAGGACAACAGTCCGGCGCCGATGATCGCCGTTTTGATGTTCGGCAATGTGACGTACCAGAAGGTCTGCAAACCGTTGGCGCCAAGGTCGGACGAAGCTTCGCCATACGACTTCGGCACACGCTGCAATCGTGCGAAAATCTGCGTTACCACGACCGCGAGCAATGCGGTGGCATGGCCGAGAATGACCGTTTCGAGGCTGAGGCCGAAGCCGAAAATGCGGAACATGTTCAGCATGGAGATGCCGGTGACGATGCCCGGCAGGGCGATCGGCAAAAGAAGCAGCCGCCGAAACACTGCTTTTCCGGGAAACTGGTGGCGGTCGAGCGCAATGGCGGCGGGAATGCCGACCATCAATGTCAGCACCGTTGCGCAGCTTGCCACGTAAAGACTGTTGCCGAGTGCCTCCAGAAGGGCTGTGTTGGAAAAAAGCTTGACGTACCAGTCCAGTGTGAATCCGGAGAGGGGCCAGGTCAGCGTCCGGGAGTCGTTGAAGCTGAAGACGATCAGAACGGCGATGGGCAGGTAGAGAAAGGCCATCAGGGCGCACACGAAGGTCATGAACGCACCGTCGGCGATCCATCTTGTTGAGCGAGCCTTGCCGGCGCGGGGCGGTGTCATGGCGACAGCGTTCATTTCAAAGCTCCACCTGGCCGGACTGTTCTATCCAGTCGGAAACCGAGATTATCGCCAGAACGAGGATCAGCATCACCACGGCAAGCGCCGAGCCGAGCGGCCAGTTGAGAGCAGACCCGAACTGTGAAGTGATGACATTTGCGACCATCAATCCATCCGGCCCGCCAACCAGGAAAGGAGCGATGAAATCGCCGAAACTCAGGCAGAAAGTCATCGTGAAGCCTGCAACGATGCCGGGCATAGACAGGGGCACCGTCACGCGAAAGAAAGTCTGGATCGCGCTCATGCCGAGGTCGGCGGAGGCTTCGTCGAGGTTGCGCGGAATCTTTTCAAGCGCTGCGTAGATTGGCATCACCATGAAAGGGATGAATATGTAAGTCAGTGTGATGACCATCGCGAACTGGCTGTAGAGGAACGCATCGACGGGCGCATCCACGATGCCAAGCCCGATGAGGGCCGTGTTCAGGATCCCTTCTGTTCCCAGAATGGTTTTCCAGACATACGCACGCAGCAGGTATGAAACCCAGAGTGGTGCAATGACCGCCATGAAGAGAACGGTTCTCCATCGGGCGCTTTGCAACCGGAACACGATGAAATAGGCGAAGGGATAGGCAAGAAGCAGGGATGCTCCGGAGACGAGCGCCGCGATCTTCAACGTGCGCAGGAGAACCTGCATGTATTGCGGATCGGTGAACAGCGTAACGTAGTTGCCGAACTGAAACGCCGGAACGAACAGCGGATACTTCTTGAGCCAGAAACTGTAGGTCAGGAGTACGCCGTACGGCAGGAGCATGAAGAGAACGATCCACAGGATCGGTATCCCCATGATGAGTGTGCGGGACGTTTTGTCGAAGAGGCGGTGGCGCATGATGCTAACTTCCCGCCTCGAACAGAAATATGTTGTGCGGCTCCAGGGAAATGACCACCTCATCTCCCGGACGCGCATGTTTGTGGCTTGCGATGCCGCGCGGCAACATGGTGTCAGTTGAAATCAGGCTGCCATCTGCAAGTTCGGTGACCGTTCGCAACCCAAGGCCCAGATAGATGTTCTCTTTCACGCGGCCGCGCAGCAGATTGTCGCCGGGCGCTGAACCATCGGCGACGATCCGCGCCTTTTCAGGACGGACTCCGATCTGAAGCGTATTGCCGGTCAGATGAACGGGCGCGTTGGATATGGTGATTTTCTGGCCCGCCACTTCGACAACCGCCAGCGTGCCTTCCTGCGACAGGAGCTTGGCGGAGAGAAAGTTGGTCGTGCCGATGAAGTTTGCCACATAGGGCGATGCCGGCCTCTCATAGAGGTCTTCCGGTGTGCCGTCCTGAGCGATGTTGCCGGCCTGCATGACAACGATGCGATCGGACATGACCAGTGCCTCGGATTGGTCATGCGTGACCATGATGAAGGTGATGCCCAACCGCTCCTGCATGTGCTTGAGCTCCACCTGCATCTGTTCGCGCAGTTTGGCATCAAGGGCAGACAGCGGCTCGTCCAGCAGCAGCACCTTGGGTTCACGAACGATTGCGCGGGCGAGTGCTATTCGCTGGCGCTGGCCGCCGGAGAGTTGATGGGGACGCTGGTCGATCTTGTCTTCCAGCCCGACGAGGCGGAGGGCTTCGCGTACCCTGTCCTGCGCGGCCGTGCCTCTGATGCCTTTCATCAACAGGCCATAGGCGATGTTCTGCCCGACGCTCATATGGGGAAAGAGCGCATAGTCCTGAAACATCATGTTCACGTCGCGCCGCTGCGGAGGAAGGCCGGTGATGTCTTCGCCAGCCAGATGCACGGTGCCGCCCGTCGGTGTCTCGAAGCCGCCGATCATCCGCAGGAGGGTGGATTTGCCACATCCGGAAGGGCCGAGCAGGGTGAGGAATTCACCGTTCCTCACGGACAGATCGACATGATCGACCCCGACAACGCTGCCGTAGTGTTTGCTGATGCCCTTCAACTGGATGACGGGCTCGGCCTCGGCCATGATCTTGCTCACGGGCACCGCTGAGACCCGTGCGCCGGGCCTCAGATTCTCGTCGTGCAGGCCCATCACTGCGCCTTCACTGCGTTCCAGGCATTCGTGTAGGCCTCGGTCCGTTCGCCCAGCGGCTTCCAGAGCAGCAGGCTGTCGAGGTAATCGGGATCGTCCTGATGCAAGGCGATGAACTGCTCGTCGCTCATGCAGGCGCGCGCGGCTTCCTTGTTGGCGGCCGAGTAGCCATTTACATTGGCGACCCCGCACTGGCCGAGCTCGGTGATCTGCATGTTCAGGAATTTGTAAGCGCAATCGGATGCGCGACCCTTCACGATCATCCAGCTGTCCATCCAGCCTTCGGCGTTCTCCTCGGGAATGAATTCGGTGACCTGAATGTCCTTTTCGGCAAGAAGCGAAGACTGATAGCCCGCCCAGGTGTTGGATATGTACACCTCGCCGCCCGCGAAGAGATCGACAAGCTCGCCGGCCGTCGCCCAGTATTTGCGAACAAGCGGTTTTTGCTCGACAAGTCTGGCCTTGGCTGCGGCGATCTGTTCGTCGCTCAGATTGTAGATGTCCATGTCGCCATTCAGGCGCGCGGCAACATAGATCGCCGACTTGTCGTCCCACAGTGCGACCTTGCCTGCATGTTTCTCATCGAAAAGTTCGGCAATGGAGGTGGGAGGCGTATCGAAAGCATCGTTGCGATACATGAAAGCGATCGCGCCCCAGGAATAGGGCATGCCATAGATGACGCCGTCGCGGTTGATGCCCGGCTCCTTGCGAAACTTCTCATAGATGCCTTCCCAGGCTTCTATTCGTGACGTGTCGATGGGTTCGACAAAGCCGGCGTCGATAATCAGCCGGAAACATCGATGGAGGGCGAAATCAGATCGTAGACGCCACCGCCTGCTGCAAGCTTGGGGGCGAAGTCGTCATTCGAACCGACATAAGTCGCGTTGACGGTGCAGCCCGATTCTTTCTGAAACTGATCGATGAAGCTGGGATCGGCATAGCCTTCCCAAGTCAGAATGTTCAAGTCCTGTGAAAATGCCGACGTTGCGACGGATGTGGCCATGATAACGGCAAGCGTTGCCGAAGGCAGTTTCCTGTAAGTCATTGTTCTCCTCCACGTTATTGTTTTTCAGGCTGGGGTATCGTCCGCCGTTTTCCGGCTTATGGTTCCGATGTCCACGCCAAGTGCCTTGGCTGCCTTGCGTTTGCTCCCATGTGCCTGGATGGCGCGGTCGATCAGCGCTCGCTCGAAGCGGCGCACCTCCGTCTTCAGATCGAACGTTCCCGTATTCGGCACATCGCGATCCGGCGGGACCGGATCCAGCGTGAGCAGTTCTGTCGTCAATTCCGCCATGTCGTCGGCATCTTCGGTGAAGATGGCGCCGCGCTGCACGATGTTCAGAAGCTCGCGGATGTTGCCCGGAAAGCTGTAGTCCTCAAGGATACGCAGGAGCCGATCGGGAAAGGCGACCGGCTCCTTCCGGCGACGATTGATGGTGAGAAGAAAGCGCTGAATCAGGTGCTCGATCAGCTCCGGCATGTCCCGCAAGGGCGGGACGGCGAGACGGATGACGGCCAACCGGTAATAGAGATCGGCGCGGAATTTTCCCGCCTGTACCAGTTCCTGCAAATCCCTGTTGGTCGCCGTGATGAGGCGAGGGCCGATCTGTACTGCGCCCGCGCCGCGATGAAAATCGAGTGTGTTGTCTTCCAGATGGCCGACCAGACGGGCCTGCGCGCTGAGAGACAATTCCGCCACCTCGTCGAGAAACAGCGTTCCGCCAGCAGCCCTGAAGAACGCGCTGTCTTCCCCGTCATTGGATCCGAACAGCATGCGATCGAGCTCGTGTGGAGAGATCATCGCGCAATTGATGGAGATGAAGGCGTCGCTGCCGCGTGCAACCCCGCCATGAAGGAAGCGTGCTATCTCCGATTTGCCGACACCCGATTCACCGGTAATCAGCACGCGCGCGCCGCGCTGCATTGCGCGCTCCCCGCGCGACAGCACCTTGTGGAGTGTAGAGCACAGACGACGCTGGGCCTCAAAATCGGGGCGCGTCTTGTTTCCGGCCAGAAAGCCGCTCGGTCGGGGCGTGGTGTCGCCCTCGGACATCTGGCGGCGGTAATCGAAGTTCTCCAGATCGCACAGTTTTATCAGCGCGATATGATCGGTGTGAGGTCTGCGGCGCAGGCTGACCAGAACGCGCCTGCCTGAAGCCACCACAAGATTGATATCTGTGCGGACACCCTTTTGAACGGCTTCAAGGAGTGTGCGCCACGATCCCAGGGCGATGTTCACGCTGGATATCGTTTGGCCGATGAGCGCCCCAGGCTGCACGGCCAGCATGCGAGCCGCCTCGTCGTTCATGTCGGCGATGCGGCTCTGCGCATCAAGCATGATGTAACCGTCGTCACTCAGGCGCAGAACCGTATCAAGGCGATCGATGTCAGGAAGTTGAGCCAAGACTATACCTCCGGCCGGTTCGGGGCGGCGCTGACGATCACTGCAATCGCATCGTCGGCGGGGCTGTTGGTGATCGTCCAGAGGTGCTCTTCGCCATCCACGTGGATGTCCTGGGGTGTCGGAAAGGGCGCTGCGATGACGTTGTCGATTGCCGCGACCAGGGCTCTGCGGTCACGCGGCCCGCCGTTCAGAACGGGGGCGTACTCCCGGCCAAGAAGATCGGCCTCGCTCGCGCCGAGGAGGCGGGTTGCCGCCGCATTCGCAAAGAGAATGTTGCCCGTATCTCCGAGAGCGAGTACCGGCATCGGCAGAAATCCGAGAACCGTCTGAGCAAGCCTCAGCTGATGCGCCAGTGCCGCCTCCCGCCGCCGGTGCTTGCCCACATCACGCACATTCCCGAACATCCTCAGAAGTCGACCACCTTCGATATGGGCGCGGACATCGTTCTCCACCTCGATCTGCACATTGTCGTATCGGGTGTCGCGGGCTGGCGCCGCGTCGACTTCGAAGCCGTTCGCGATGAGATTGAGAACGAATTCTTCGTTCTGCGGGTTGCGTGGGAATATCTCGGCGACCGGACGATCGGTCAGCGTGTGATCGGATGGAAGAAGGTAAAGCTGCGCCATCGCGGGATTGGCGAAGCTCCAGTAGGGATCGTTTTCGAACACCTGCCGCACGACTTCGCTATCAGGCGCGGTTACATCCACAGGGATGCCGAATTCCATACACCAGCAAGCCTCGCTTGAGGCTTCGAGAACGCCGCGAAGCACCTCCTGAGATGGGGATTTGGCGAGCAGGTCGGTTTGGTGCGATGTAATCATACATCGATAATGCAATAATTCATCACAGAGTCAACAGGGGCTGGTAGGCGCTGTGATTGTATAAAATCAAAAGATCAGATGTTCTTGATATGATTTCTCATTACCGTCGATGATCTGCACCTTGAGGTATGATGCAAATTTTCATCATATGAAGGACGTCATGCACCCGGCACGATGTGCCGGGTGCATGACGGGATCGGATGAGTCCTGGAGCGTCGAAAATTAGACCTGCGGGGCACAGCTGCGCATCCTGGATTTCCAAGAGCGGGTACACGGTGCCGTTCCGTGCTGAACGCCCGGCGCGAGCCGGCATATCTATCGTGTCAGAGATGCGATGGTGTTGGCGATGGTCTGAGGGTGGGTTTTCAACCAGCTTTCGTTCATTTTGAGAATATATCCACCTCCCGATGGAGGGGGCAGTTTTACGTTCATAGCTGTGGCGCGCTTCGCCGCTTCTGCATGATCGGGATTGCAGGTGATGCGGATGACATTCGTGTCATTATCGAGTCTTTTTGTTTCCACGCCAAGCGCGGAAAGGCCGTCTAGTACGGCAGTGCCTGCCTTTCGTATGTTGGTCCAGTTCTCCTGCTGCCGGGTTAGCGCATTGTTTGCCAGAAGCGCCGCAGGCCACATCTGGAAAAGGCCGCCGCCAAAACGCCGGCGCTCGTGATGTTGCCCATGAAGTTCCGCCGTAGGCCCCGCGAGAACTGCCCCAAAAGGGGCGTCTAGGTACTTGTAAAGCGATAGATATACATAGTCGAATGGGGCTGTGATTTCAGCAACCTGTCGGTCCGTCCAGGCCGCTTCGATAAAAATTCTGGCTGCATCAAGGATCAGGGGGATGCCTTCGGCCTTTGCCAAGGCAACGATCTCTGCCAGAGCAATGGGATCGAACAGGCGATTGGCGTGTCGACGGCTGGGCGTTTCCACCATCACGCCCACAATGCTGGCCGGCACACGGGCACTGGCCGTGCGCGCGATCTCGGCGCGCAGCTGCTCTGCTGTGAAGTTCGGGCCTTCCGAAACCAGAGGCACCGTGGTGACACCGATGCCGTGGGTGAAGTTGTCCCCTGCATCGTTGAACACATGGCTGTCGCGCTGCACGACCAGCCGCGGTCCGCGCTTGGCGGCGGCAAGCTCGCGCGCGGCCAGCATGTTTGCCAGTGTGCCCGTCGGATACATGACCGCCGCTTCCTTGCCGAACATCGCGGCGACGGCGTTTTCCAGTTCGGTGACCGGCCCGCCGACACCATAATAGTCCGGCGCGACATCGCCACTGGCGGTCAATTCGGCAAGGCGCTCTGCCGTTTCCTTGGGTGTCAGCCAGTCGCCATCATCCGCCAGGTTCAATCGCGTCATGAAGCGTCTCCGGGTTTGCCCACGGCGTCCGGGAAGAGCGCGCGAAGCCCATCGACAACATCGGAAACGCTTGCCTTGAGGCTCGCCTCGCCCTTTTCCTTCGTCGCAAGTGTTGCGTCGCCGCGAATGCCCGTGGCCGAATAGTCGACGCCGCTTTCCGGGTCGCCGTTGAAGGTGGTCGGCCAGTAGAACACGGTCTTGGGCGCGTCGAGCTGGTTTCCATAGTCGCAGACGAGCTTGTCCTTGCGGACGCGGCTTTCATCGAGCGCGAGGATCAGCGAGGTCTCATGCTCGTCGCCGTGTCCGCCGAGCTTCTGGGTCATCAGGTGTTCGGCGTCATGGCCGAGCGCCAGAATGTTTGCAAGCGCGACGCGGGTTCCGGTGCGCTCGTAGAATTCGCGCACGGCCACCTGCACGACAGGCGTCGTCGAAACACCGGTGTTCAGAATTGCGAGATTGCGGAAGCCCTGTGCGAGAAAACCGCTCAGAACATCGTCGATCAGCATGGAGAATGTTTCCGGGCGGATGTGCTGGCTGCCGGGATAGTGGCGGAACGCCGGGTAGTATCCAAACGACATGACGGGCGCTGCCAGAATGGGCAGCTGCTCGAGCACACCGTCGGTCAGGCCACGGGCGAGCAGATAGTCGGTGCAAAGCGGCAGCGCATGGCCATGCTCTTTTGCTGCGGCGCCAATCGGCACCAGAACCAGCGCATCGCGGTCGCGCCATTCCGCCGCTTCGCTCCAGGTCAGATCTTCAAGCCAACGGCCCTTCATCGCGCTTCTCCTTCAGTCATTCTTTTGTCTTCCGGTGCTCGATGCGGGCTTTCCGCATTCGGCCCGGGAAAGTGGCACGCCACGGCCTGTCCGTTCGTATCTGTGGCAAGCGTGGGTATTTCGCTGCGGCATTTGTTCTGAACACGCGGACAGCGCAGGTGAAACGGGCAACCCGGCGGCGGTTGATGGGGTTTGGAATCTCGCCCGATGGCACCGGAATGCGCCCGCGACGCCCCGCGCCCGCCTCGGGAATGGCGGAGAGCAGCGCCTGCGTATAAGGGTGTTGCGGCGTCTCGAAGAGCTGCGCCTCGGTGCCGATTTCGACCACGCGGCCCAGATAGAGAACCGCGATGCGGTGGCACAGAAAGCGCACGACACCGAGATTGTGCGAGATGAAGACGAAGGTCACCCCGGTCTCGCGCTGAATGTCGCGCAGCAGGGTCAGAACCTGCGCCTGCACCGACACGTCGAGCGCCGAAACCGCTTCATCGCAGACGATCAGGCGCGGCTTTACGGCAAGCGCCCGCGCAATGCCGATGCGCTGGCGCTGACCGCCGGAGAAGGCATGCGGATAGCGGTCGGCGCTTTCCGCCGGCAGTCCCACGACCTTCAGAACCTCGGCAACACGGGCGGCGATCTCGGCGCGTTTCATGCCGATATTCACCAGCGGTTCCGCAACGATCTCGCCCACCTTCATACGCGGGTTGAGAGAGGCGTAGGGATCCTGGAAGACGATCTGGATATCGCGGCGGAGCGGACGCATGGCGCGCTTGCTAAGCCGGGTGATGTCACGGCCGTCGAAAACGATTGCGCCGTCGCTCGGGTCCGTCAGCCGCAGGATCATGCGGCCAAGCGTGGACTTGCCGCAGCCGCTCTCGCCGACGATGCCGAGCGTTTCGCCTGCCGCCACATCGAGCGAGACGTCGCTCACCGCTGCCAGTTCCTTGTTGCCCACCCGGAAGCGCTTGGAGATATTCTCCAGTTTCAACAATGGCGCAGTCATGCCAGTGCCTCCAGCTCGTCAATCGCCTCGGTGCGGAAACAGCGAGCGAAATGCGCCGGTCCTGTTTCCGTCAACGGAGGAACGGACAGGGCGCAGGCTGCTACCGCCATCGGGCAGCGCTCGTGGAACCGGCAGCCATCCGGAAAGCGTCCCGCCGCTGGCATGGTGCCCTTGATGATGGGAAGGTCGTCCTGCCGCTGCGATGCAGAGGGGATCGACCGCAGGAGGAGCCGGGAATAGGGGTGCGCGGACCGGGTGAACAGCGCGTCACCCTCCGAGCGCTCCACCACCTGCCCGCCATACATCACCACCACGCGGTCGGCGATCTGGGCCACCACGCCCATGTCATGGGTGATGAGCATCACGCCCATGCCGAATTCGCCCTTTAGATCCAGAATGAGATTGAGGATCTGCGCCTGAATGGTCACATCCAGCGCCGTTGTCGGTTCGTCTGCCATCAGAAGTTTCGGGCGGCAGGCAAGCGCAATGGCGATCATGATGCGCTGCTTCATGCCGCCGGAGAGCTGGTGCGGATAGTCGCGCGCCCGCAGGTCAGGTGCGGGAATGCCCACGCGGTCCATCAGTTCCACGGCGCGGCGGCGTGCCTCTGCCGGAGGCAGAAGGCATGTTCCGTCATCGCCTCGACAATTTGGTCGCCGACCCGTTGCACGGGGTTCAGGCTGGTGCCCGGCTCCTGAAAGATCATCGCCATTTCAGGCCCGCGCAGGGCGCGCAGCTCTTCTCCAGAAAGCGTGGTCAGTTCGGTGCCGGAAAGCGCGATATTGCCGGAGGTGATTTTGCCGGAATGGCCGAGCAGCCCCATAATCGCCAGCGAGGTCACGGATTTGCCCGAGCCGCTTTCGCCGACAACGCCCACGACTTCGCCGGGCATCACATCGAAAGAGACGTCTTTCAGCACTTCGACAGGGCCGCGCAGCGTGTTGAACGAAACGCTGAGCCCGCTGATATCCAGAAGTTTCATCAACGCCCCCTGCTTTTCGGGTCAAGCACATCGCGCAGGCCATCGCCCAGCAGGTTGAAGCCGATCATGGTGATGCCAAGCGCAACCGAGGCGGAAAGCGCCAGATGCGGATCGGTGCGCAGGTTGGGCAGCCCGTCGCGGATCATGCCGCCCCATGTGGGGTAGGGCTCCTGAACGCCGATGCCGAGAAACGACATCGTTGCCTCCGCCATGATGATCATGCCGACGCCGAGAGAGGCGCGCACGATCATCGGCGACACGATGTTGGGCAGGAGATGCCGCCACATGATCCGCCATGTGGGCGTGCCGCAGGCAATGCCGGCCTCGACGAAGGGTTCTTCACGCAGCGATAGGACAAGGGCGCGCGCCATGCGCGCAATGCCAGGCCACCAGACGAGCGCCAGGGCGACGATCACCGTGAATGTGCCAGGCCCCATGGCCGCCGCCACGATGATGGCGATGATGAGTTCCGGAAACGCGAAGATGATGTCGACGAAGCGCATCAGGACATTGTCGACATGCCCGCGATACCACGCAGCGACCATGCCCAGAAGCGTGCCGAACGTCATGGTGATTGCGAGAACCGAGAGCGCGACCGTCAGCGAGACGCGGGCGCCCATGATGAGCCGGCTTAGAACGTCGCGGCCAAGTGCGTCGGTCCCGAGAAGATGTTCGCCGCCGGGCGGCAGCCATGTCGCCATGATCGACACTTTTGTCGGGTCATGGGGTGTGATCCAGGGAGCGAGAAGCGCCACGATGGTGACGAGCGTCACAATGATGCTGCCGATCATCGCATTGCGCGAGCGCAGAAAGCGGATCTGAAAATCGGAGAGGCCCCGCCTCGGTGCTGGCGCGTTCAGCGTATCGGCTTTCGCTGTCTCAAGCGTCATGCGGAGGCCTCGTCGAAACGGATGCGTGGATCGAGCCAAGCATAGATGAGGTCTACGCAGAGATTGATCAGCGAATAGAAGACCGTGAACAGAAGGACGATGGACATGGTGACCGGGTAGTCGCGCGCAAGCACGCTATCGATGGCGATGCGGCCGAGACCGGGAATGTTGAAGACCGTTTCCACCACGAACGCACCCGACAGGAGACCACCGAAAATGAGGCCGATGGACGTGACGATGGGCACCATCGTGTTGCCGAGAGCATGCCGCCAGATCACGCGGTTTTCACGAACGCCCTTGGCGCGCGCGGTGCGCACGAAATCGCGGTCGAGCACTTCGAGCATATAGGTGCGGGTGAGGCGGGCGATCACCGCCATCGGGCCAACGACCAGAACCGTGACTGGCAGAACGAGCTGCGCGGGCGAGCCCCAGCCGGCGACCGGCAGCAGCGCCAGTTTGAGGGAAAGCATCCAGACCAGAAGTGCAGCCAGCGCGAATGAAGGAATGGAGATGAAGGTGACGAGCAGCAGGATGATGCCGGTGTCGGCCCAGCTTCCCGCGCGCACGGCGGCAAACACGCCGAAGAACAGGCCCAGCGGCACGGCGATGAAAAGCGCGGAAAGCGCCAGAAGCGGCGTGATCGTCATGCCGTCGCGAATGACGTCGATCACCGTCGACCCGACATAGCGATACGAAAGACCGAACGTGCCGTTCAGTACGTCGCCGATATAGGCAAGAAACTGGACCGGCAATGGCCGATCCAGTCCGTAATCTGCGCGCAGGCGCGCTTCCAGTGCGGCATCTCCGGCATGGTCGGACAGCATGACCATGATGGGGTCGCCGGGAACGGCCCTGACCGCAAAGAATGTAACGATCAGAGCCACGGCCCAGACCAGCGTCAGCCCCAGAAGACGCCGCGTTGCGTAATGCAGCATCAACCTATTCCGCGATGGTTACATCCGCGAACGGCACTAGGCCGAAGGCTGGATGGCGACACCGGAAACGCCGTCGCGCACCGTCGCCATCAGGGTGGAGACCGGAAGCGGGCAGGTGCCCCAGTCGTCCATCAGCATGCCTTCGGCTTCATGGTAGATCGCGTAGCGTTCCTTGTTGTCCGCCGTCATCGAGGCCTTGTCGATCAGCGCGTCGAACTCGGCATTCTTCCAGCCACGGTTATAGGGGCTGTCGGAGTACCAGAGCTGCGAAAGGAAATAGAGGCCGTCAGGATAGCCCGCGCTCCAGCCCCAGGCGAAGAACGGCGTCTGCCCCGAGTTGATCGACTTCAGATGCGTGCCGCGTTCCACCAGCTCGACATCAACCGGCATGTTCAGGATTTCCTGAAGCTGGCTTGCGAAATAGAGGTGCTGGTTCTTGTTGGGCTCGGTCGTGCTCAGCTTGATCGGCGGCAGGCCATCGCCATTCGGATAGCCGGCCTCGGCGAGAAGCGCCTTGGCCTTTTCCGGATCGTATTCGATCTTGGGCAGGTCCGGATTGTAGCCTGCCACGCCTTCCGTCACTTGGCCGTAGAGCGGCTTGGCTGCCCCGCTGTAAAGGCCGGCGATCATCGCGTCCTGATCGAGCGAGCGGCAGACGGCCTCGCGCACCCGCTTGTCCTTGAAGGGCTCATAGAGATCGGAATTCATGGCAAGGTAGCGAACCTGCGCGCGCGCCGCCGTGATGGCGCGCTCCTTCAGCTCGGGATTGCCCAGCACGCGGCGCATGCTCGGTCCGTCCACGACCATCACGTCCAGATCGCCGGTCTCGAACATAGCCATGGCCGTTTCCGGCGAGGGGATCACCGCGAACTCGACACCATCAATGGCGGGCGCGCCACCCCAGTAATCGGCATGGGCCGCCAGCTCGACCTTCTGGCCGCGGCTCCAGTTCTCAAACTTGAAAGCGCCCGTTCCAGCGGAAACCTTGTTGTACCATTCAGGGCCGGCCTCTTCGACAATACCGCTGTCAAACAGGTAGATCGGATAGATCGGAAACAGCACGTCGGGTCGCGTGAAGGCCACTTCAACCGTGTAATCGTCCACCACGGTGACGCCGGAAAGCGTGTCGGCGCTTCCATCCTTCATGGCATCTGCGCCGACCACGACATCCAGATAGGGCGCGTTGAGGCCCGCCTTGTTGCCGGGGCGCAGAAGCTCTTCAAAGGAGAACTTCACATCTTCTGCCGTGAATTCGCGGCCGGAATGGAATTTCACGCCTTCACGCAGCTTGAAGCGGAAGCCGAGATTGCCTTCCAGCGGTTCCCAGCTTTCCGCCAGCGCGGGGATCACCTGTCCGTCCGCATCGATGGCTGTGAAGCTTTCATACATGTTCGAGATCACCTGACCGGCGATCAGCTCTGAATAGGTGATCGGGTCGATCATGGACGGATCGGCTGCGATGTTGACGCGCAGGTCTGCCGCCATGGCGCTGCCAGCTCCGGCCAGAATGGCGGTGGCCAGAGCCGTCGCGCCAAGTGCTTTTTTCAGATCGATAGGCATGTATTCACTCCCCTCATTCAAGCTGCCCGATATGTCAGGCAAATAGATATCGTCGGCAGAGCCGGTCCGGTCTGCCGCAAATTCCCGGTCATCCAGTTGAGCGTCGTCGCTGCTTGGCGGCCGCCGTTTCGGCAGTCTGCCTTTAGAGCAACAATGTCGAGCCGGTATCGCCCCTCACCGTTTCCGACAACGTCCTCTGATCCTGTCTCCGGTTTGACGTTAGACTCGAAACGCGGTTTTCGCAATATGCATATGCATTATTGCGAAGAGACGCTCTTGCGCACTCGACAAGGCCCAACGGTGGAATTAAGGCTGGGGCATGGGCAAGCTGGAAAACACGTCGACGAGGCGAGCGAAGAACGGAGCGGTGCGACGCGTCACGCTGCATGAGAAGATCCAGACAGATCTGGAAACTCGCATCCTTTCTGGGCAGTGGCACACCGGCTATCGCATCCCGACCGAGAAGGAGCTTAGCGAGCACTACGCCTGCTCACGCATCACCGTTTCCAAGGTGCTGATGCTCCTGGCGCAAAAGGGGCTGATCGAGACGCGCAAGCGCGCCGGCAGTTTCGTCAGGCGCCCCATCGCGCATTCGATCATCCTGCAGATCCTAGACCCTGCAAGTGTCGCGGAACAGGCGGGTCTCAACTACCGATATGAGTTTCTTGGTCAAGTAGAGCGAACAGCGGCGGACACGGATTGCGCGCAGCTGCGCACACAGGCCGATGACCGACATGACGTGCTTGCAATCCGTTGTCGTCATCATATCGGCGACAGAATCTATTGTTATGAAGAACGGATAATCAACCTCAATCTTCTGCCCGAAGCACGGTCGGTGGACTTCGAGACGACGCCCCCTGGGGACTGGCTGATTGATTATCTGCCATGGCGCTCGGGCGACGTGGTGATTGGCTCCTCGCTGGCCGACGAGATGCTTTCGCAAGTGCTGTCACAGCCCTGCGGCGCGGCAGTCACGAATATTGAGCGCGTGATCCATGCCAATGGCGCGGCGGTATCATATGGGATGGCGTGGTATGCGGGTGATATGACCAGACTCAAGGCACAATATCACACCGCGCCGGTGGACGGCATCCAGCCATGAGAGACTGGAACGCTTCTGATTTTCTGGGCTTGTAACGTTAACCACGAGGCAGGTGTTTGCGAGATTGGCTGATGGCTATGAAGCCGCATCTGCCAGTTAAAAGCGCCATCGTTTCCCCTCCGAGATCATCGCGCACGCAGACATTCTGACCTAAGCAGCCAAGTCTTCCCAATATAGGGCGTTATCGGTACGAATTTCGCGAATACGAAACGGAAAGGTCTCGATGATGTGGTCGACAAAGTCGATGGCACTGGCCTGGGTGTGTTTCTCGTAGATCTTGAGAGCCCGCACCCGCGTTGCGTCATCGATCGCTGTGAACTGGAAGCGACGGATTTTCTCTCCTTGTTTTCCTCTGAAAGTCAGGAACTCGACGTCCATTTGGATGTGATGTCCGGGAACCTGCTTGTTATATCGTTTGGTACGGACTTTTCGCAGGCGAGTGCCGCGTGGAAGCCGGTTAACGCCGTTGCGCCTGAGCGTCCGCGAAACCGTTGCGTCTGAGACCCTGATCCCATTATAGCGCGCCAAACACCAGACGATCCGCCTTGGGCCGAGGTGATACTTGCTGCGAAGATGATGAATCTTCTCCTCGATCTCAAGCGGAGTGCGATTGGCATGCCGCTTCGGGATTGGTGGCCGATTCAACAGGCCCGCCTCGCCGTGTTTCCGGTAAGCCTCGCGCCATCGATAGAAGCTGCTGCGGCCGACACCAAAATATCGACACGTCTTCGCAACGTGACCGGTGTCATCAGCGTGCTGAAGAATGCGAAGCTTGCGCGCGATCTCGCGTTGATCCTTGCTCATGGACATTTCCTTCATCCCGAAAATGGGAGCTTAATGGAGATGTCCCGCGAGTACCGACATATCTACATGTTGCTATGTCGCAGGATGGTTGAGGAACGGGTTTTCGCTACCAACCCCTTTGTTGGTTGTCGTTTGCACACCGGTGTGCGCTCCAACGCGGTCTAAGTCATCAAAGGGAATTTCACCCTTCGCTCGGAAGGGTATACGGCCACGCGTATTCAATGCCGCTCCAAGCGATGCAACATTTCAACGACACGGGTTCAGCTTGCCGTTGCAAGTGTATTGTCCGCCTCGGACCCCGCACTCATAGTCGCGGATGGATGCAGCGTTTTGATATTCGAGGTCGGTGGCAAGAGGCGTTCCGGACCGTTTGACGTACCAGCCGGTTTGATTTCCGGCTGACTTCGTCCACCTGTCGAAATGTTTCTGCAGGCAGCCCGATGAAGATTCGACAAAGGGTCGGCCGTGGCGGGCGAAAATTTCGTTTCTTGCGACATAGAGCTCCCATCCCGACAGCACTTCCAGTTCGGATTGGCGTATGAACTGCTCGTTGGAATGGGGGAGGACGAATCCTTCCTTTGAAAGGCGTAATTGCTGAGGCGGTATCTCTGCCAGATAGTCGGGCCGCTCCGGAACGAGGCTGTATGCCGAGAAGACGACCAAGCTGGAAAGAGCGATAAGGATGACTGCCGCCAGCAACAGCTTTTGATGTCCTCGGCGTGTGTGTCTCGGCAGAAATCGCTCCTGCTCAATCTGTCCGGTTTCAGTCCCGGCATTCTCGAAACTTTGAGTAAGCGTGGACATTTCCTCTTGCGAAGGTGCCAGCGCTTTCAGGACGAGCACAAGGCGTGGGTCTTCAAGGGTGCGCGGTCTGCTGCGACCGTTCCGCCAGTTGTTGATCGTTCTGGCATGCACATTGATCCGCCGCGCGCCCGGCCTTTGACAACCCATGGCTCGCCGCGCCAACTGCTCGTCAGACGTGATGCCACGATCTTGTATCAAGTCGGTCAACCGTATTGCAAAACCGTTCAAATGCCCAATTCCCCATACAATACGAGATTGTTTTTATAGTATTTTTCCAGGAAATTTCCAGAAACAACCCGCGCTTTCCGGGAATTGTCGGCGAAAGTCTGGATTCGTGCTTTTGCATGTGCTTGGCTTGACCTGCTCTCAAAGAGCGTCAGGCAACAATAATTTCGGTGGGCGGGCACCATGGTCATTTTTGAACGGTTTTGCCGAACAATCCGCGTCTCCCTGATCGGGAGCGCTCCGCGGAACGGATCGCGTATCTGTGCACCGGTTGCACAGTTGGTTCTGGCCGTGTTCTTCGCGCAGCTTCTGATGCCTTTCGGAGCAGCCATGGCCGATCTACAGACGATCCGCACCGAGGAGAACGGTGTGGTCCATCACCGGCTGGAAAGCTGCGATTATGAGCGCGGAATCGCAATCGCACACTACAGCTACAGGCACGACGAACCACGGCATCATACAACCCGCGAATTTGAACTCACCGACGTGTGTTTCCAGCGGGAAACCGGAAGGTTGTGGGCATCCGAGCACGCGGAGAATTTCACGCTGGTTCAGCAGGATCCAAGCATTAGCTGGTACGAGGATCTGGCGACGGAGATCGGACGTTCGGGGGCCAAGGGGAAATTATCGGCGGGCGGCTATGCGCCTATTTCCGGGAAGTCGGATGTCAGGATGAGTTACGTCGACCTGTTTCTCGATCCTACACAGCCAGATGTCACCCGACCGACCAGGTTTCATCAGCACACGGCGGATGATGTCAGACTGATGGGTTATCTGTTCAAGAAACAGACTTTGCCCGGAGATGCGCTGGGCAAGACCTACCGTGTAACCCTGACGGGCTTCGACTGGGGATTGAGCGACCCGGCAAGTCGTGCGCGTTACAATCGCAAGCAATCCGATCTGGTGCTGAATTCGGATTCACTCCTGTTCGAGCAAGACCAAGCCGTAATGAACGCGGATGATTTCCTTGATGCGAAAGGTGGTAACGTCAACGGGAAAGTGATTTCCGGTCAGCTGCGTCTTGCACTGAACCCTGATGGCACGATGTCCGGCGAAGCGCAATTCGATATCGAGAATCCGCGATTGGCGGGTTTTGAGCCGGGGGAATGGGTCAGCGCATCCTGGAAGATCGACAAACTCGTTGGCCACCTGACAGGTGAAGGCGCAACCGGCTTCAGGCTCAAGGGCTTCGCAAGCGGTGAGACCAAATATCACGATGGGTATCTCGGAAAGATAATCGGTACGGTGGATGTCCGAGGCACGGACCTGGTATTCGAGGAGGAGTTCCTTGTCGGCGGCCAGTGAAAAGCAACGCCTGCCGGCGGCCAGGCCGTCCATCCGGTTCATGCGAGCATCGACAGTACCGACTGGAGTCGGGCAGCCGCTGAGGCATGGGGAGAGAACACCGATTTCGGTGGTGCTTCCGTTGGCGTCTATTGTGTCAAAGGTGCTGATCGTCCTGCTTCTGGCCACCGCGCCGATGGCAGCCCTGGCACAGGAAGCGCCGGTACGTTCGGCATGGCGGTTGTTCGTGTCGGAATGCAAATACGTCACGGAGTTTGCCGACTGGCTTTCAGTCGACCTGGGTCACGAGGTCATAGGCGGCCATGCGCCATTGTATGCCGACGAATATGTGATGGGCGTCATGGGCGCGTGGCCGCACTACAATCTCGATACCCGCGTCAGGGTCGGTCCCTATGAAACGCAGTTTCTCCTCCTTCGAACGGAGATGATGGAATGAGGACAAACGGCTCCTGGACCAACCGCTCGGCCATTTCTGAAGAATGGTGGCCGGTCGCTCCGTTCCGTGCCGCCATCACCTCCGGCATGCGGTTCCTTGGAGGAGTGTCTGCCGCAAACGAGCTTGTCTCAACGCCCTCGCTGGCCGACATGCAGACGGTGCACACCGAGGAGAACGCCCGCATTGCTGGCGGCAGCTCAGACGACTGGAAGACGACAAGCTGGGAGATCAGGACGGCTTCGTCAACCCGATTCACGCGTATGTTGAAATCACTGGCTATAGCCGGGGGATCGCGGAGATCTGGGAAGAGAGCGCCGGTGTCGACGGCGAATGAATGGATGCGGACGAGCCAGCCAAATTACTGGGGAAAAATCACTATGGAACACTCGAATCAAAAGCACCCACACCGAAAGGCGGGCATGCTATTGGCCGGCCTCGTTCTCGCGCTGTCGGCAACGCCCGTTCGAGCGGATGTCTGGACCTTTGAGACCCCTTCAGAGAACATCCAGTGTACGGTGGGCCAGGGCGCGGGTGTCCAGTCGGACATCACCTGCACGATCATAGAGCGCTCCGGCTCCTTCGCCCTGCCGCGCCCGGACGGCTGCGCTTCCGATTGGGGCCATACGTTCACGATGCGCGAATATGGTCGGGTCGAGGTCTTGTGCACGCCGACAAGCACGAGCAGGGACGGGCACAGCAAGGCAGATTATGGTGTGACGGGAGAGTTTGGCGGTTTCACCTGCGAGTCCTCCAAACAGGGCCTGAAATGCACCAATCGCGACGGTAACGGGTTCTTCCTTTCCAGAAAGGTTCAAAGCGTTCTTTACGGGGCCGGCGAGCAAGGATCGTCGAATGGCTTTGCCGCAGCTTCGTCCAGGCCGGACGATGTTTCGGTGCCCTATGTGATGAACATGCCTTATGGCAAGGCACGGTCCGTTCTTCAGGAACAGGGCTGGTGGCCTTTGGAGAATCTCAATCCGGGCAATCTGGTGTACTTTACGCGCGAAATATTCGATCAGGGTTATATCGAGGTCGACACGTGTTCGCCCGTCGGCGACACGCCGTGCAAGTTTTATTTCTACAACGACGATGATCAGTATCTGGAGGTTGCCACACGCGGCGAAAATCCGCTCGTGGCGGGAACCGAGATTCTGGATGTGCGGGCCGTTGAAGCCAGGAGGGGCGCGAGCACCCCGGAGGCTGCGGCCTATAATGAACCCGCGAACATCTCGGTCGCCTGCAATGACAACGGCGCCGTCGTCAGCCTGCCGGATCGTTCGAAGGTTTATCTAGGCAACCAGTGCGATGCGTATAAGCCAGGTGTCGGTAACGGTGGCTGGTGGTTGGCTGCTTCAGCTTTTATCGTCGAGATTGATGGGCAGTCGACACGATATGCCAACGATCTTTCCTGCGATACCCTTTCCTATTGCGACTACCGGGCCGCGCGTGCGCAGATCGACAAGGCTCCAAGCAATGCCGCCGAAACCGTCGCGCAGCCCCAGGCCAACAAGGATGTGGGCTGGACGTCCACGCGTGGTCAGGATTTTCACACGGCCGGCATCGTGAACGGCGCAGGGGACACTCTGACCCTGACATGCGGGGTTGAAGGTGCGGGCACACCGGGAAGCTCGATCAGGCTACAGATCGGCGACACCCCCATAAAGGCCGGAACTCTGGTGGAGTTGCGTTTCGAGGACGCCTACCCAGGCACCGTCCCGCTTGTGCTGAGCCGCGACAATGCAGTCTTCGTCGGTGATCCATCAGCGGTGGTGAGCGCGCAGCATTTCGAGACGCTGGTCGAGACCCTCAAGGCCGGCAGTTCTGTCACTGTCCGCGTTCGCAGCGGACCCGCAGCGCAATTCTCGCTGAGGGGCTCCAGCGCGGCACTTGGGGAGTGCAAGGCGGTTGCGGCTTCCGGAGTACTTAGTGCGGCTGCTGAAACCACGCCGAAATCTGAGAGCGAAATTGTAAAGGAAAGCGCTGCCAAGCGACCGGTGACGGTCGATGTGAACGCAGGTCTGGTTCCCAGCCAAATCACTCCCGACTATAGGTTCGAGACGCTCGACGGGTATGCCATCCTTCCAGAAAGGCAGACTGACGCGACCGGCGCAAGCCTGCCCTGGGTGCCATGGACAACCGTCAATCTGCCGATTGCGCTGCCACAAATGATCGAGCCCGATCTGCCGGGCCGGTCCCAGGAAAACAACGACGCATATGCAATCGCGGTGGCCCACAGTTTCCTGTCGGAGGCAGAAAGATCGGCGATCGAAGCCAAGTTGGGATTGCCATTCCCCTTGTTTGCCGAGTTCGACAAACTGTCCCCCAGCATACTTCGTATGCAGGGTGGCCGTGGAGGCGCGGCAAAGTTTCACGCGCAACGGATTCTCCACGAAAGGGACAAGTTGGATGAGTTCACGCGCGGCCCGGCTTTGCAGGAAATCCGAGCGGCTCTGCGCGCCAAGATCGCCGCATCCAAACTTCAACTGCCGCTTCCCGTTGTGCGGCTCTATGAAGTGAGCCTTGGGGAATACGATTTCGAGAGTGGCGGGTTTCCCGTTAAGGGAATTCAGAGATTCACGAATCCTTCGGCCTCCAGACTCGCTGAAATTGCGGGAGATTCACGGTTCAATACGGATTTAATGGAGTATCCGAAATTCATACCGATGGAGCCCGAGGCCGCCAAACGCCTCATAGAAGGGATCGCCGAATACCGCAAAGATCGCTATCGTGTGGTCAATATGGCCGTGTTTGGCGAATTGACGGACATTCGTCAGCTTGAGGTGGACAAGGGTCCGTTCACCATCGAACTGTTGCACAAGGCGGAGCGGATCGATTTCGGCTTTGGCGACAAAGTGCTTGGCGACGTCTTCTACAGCATCGTTCCAGACAAGCTGGAAGATACGGAAGTTGAGGCGGTCCGGGAAGGTGGGCGAAGCACCCCGGCCACTCTTTACGGCCCGGAATATCTTGTCTCCGCCGTGTCGGATGCATTTCCCGATCTCCTCAATTCGCAGGATCTAGCGGAACCGCTGATGCGGTCACGCGTCACCCTCGAGAATGTGGATATGGCCGAATGGGGACTTGGAAACCTGCCGGCCAACAATATCCTGCGCCCCGAGCTTGCAGAGCCAAGGCGCAAACCCAATAGCGACGACATTCGCCTTTACCGCGCATTTCTCGACGGGCGCCGACAGGCGGGTGTGAGTAAGGAAATCATACTGCCTGTGAGCACCTGGGTAATACAGGCGGAGGACGGAACGAAAACCATCGAACCCGAAAAACCGGTCGACCTGATTGCGCATGCGCTCGAACAGAACATGTCGCGGTTCGGAAACTGGCGCAATCGTGGCCAAAATCACCCAGATCGCCTTGCCGGCCTTCTGGTGGGTACGCCCCATGCCATCGAGCCGGGTCGCATCGCGCTCGGCGGCGGCAATGTGCAGGTAATGCAGCGCGGTTTCAGCCCTGTCGTTCTTTCACTGAAGTTGAACAAGGCCAATCCGAACGCCCCATTGAGGTTTGAGGGCGGATTGAACGAGCCGGCATCAGAAAGCCGTGGCAGACGCGGGGTGATGGACAACGTGCCAAGAGACGAAGGAGAGCTTCGCGGCCATATCGTCCTGGAACTGGAAGAGGCGCCGATCATCGTCGAGGAGCACGAGGGTTCGGACGCGGTCAAGGCGGTTGTTCTGAAGGTCGTAATGAAGCGGGTCATGTTTCTCGATCAGGGCGAGGAACGCATGATCGCATTCGATGACCGGCAGGACAGCGGTAGCGCTGCCGGAGATGGCAATTTGCCATCGGTTCCGAAACCCGAAACCCTGCCGCTCGACGCCGAGACGAGCGACCTCCTGATCCTGCGGCATCTGCCGGACAGCGTGACGGATGCCGATTTCAAACGGATGCTTCTCGCGCGATGGGAAGTCGAAAACCGAAATCGCGACATCAGCTCACAACTCGCTTGGGGGCGCTTCTTCGAGATAGGTCAGGCGAAACCGGAGGGAGACGCGCTGGATGCCATTCTCCCGACATTCCGCGACTGGTCGAAGGCGCGCGCCGCCAATCTTCCGCAAGCGTTTTACCTTGAGCCGTATCTGGATCCGGCCGCACAGTCGCGGATTGTGGGTTTCGGCAGCACACTGACCAATCCGAACAACCTGCATAGTGTGTTGATGCAATGCGAAACGGCTATCCGCGTGAGCCAGATGCGCAACGACTATCCCGAGCACAAGTTGAAGATGCTTGAAAACGCCTGCGAATATATTCGTCAGGCTTCGCAACTGCCGAGCGATGTCTTGTATGTTGGGCGCGCCGAGAGTCTGCCCGCCGAATGGCGAGGCAAGGGCACCAGTGTTCGGGCTCTTGCGCATCACGGCACTGTCGGGGCGCGTGTGGAGTGTGCAAGGACGATTCCCGGGACGCGCGATAGATATTGTCGCGCAACCGAGAAGTTGATCACGTCCGGAATCTTCGGCGAAACGGTGTTCGCACTCGACGATGTCTATCTCTTCGACAAGGTCGCCGAAATTCAACCGGAGATTACCGCTCGGGCAGGCCAGACAAGAGCGCGCCCACGGCTCAACGTGCAGGTCGCGGGCGTCGAACGAAGCACGCAGGCGCGGCCGTCCCCCTTTGCTCGAGCATTGATGCAGGTGGACGACTTCATTGCGGGGCAGGAATTGCTGGAGCGTCATGACTCTCTGGGCAATTTCGCTCCCGAACTTGTGGAGACCAATTTCTTCGATCTCCGCGCAGTGTCGATGGAGCTGGTGGAACGCAAAACCGGTAAGGTCGTCGCCAACATCCCGCTGGTGGACATGCCTTCCGGTCCCGATGCTTCTCTACTGGAACCCGTCGAACGCATTACGGTGGCTCCGCCCAGCGAGCCCTATGGCAAGGATGTGGTCGGGCTGCGCCTTGGAATGTCCTTCGATGAGGCCGACAGGATCATCCGCGACCACATGGATGTCGGGCGCGTCCTCATCGCCGACCGCAAATGGTCGGTCCGGGCGGCGGCGGGAAATCTCGACCCGTTCTCCTCCGGTGTCGCCTATGAATCGAAGGACGGCCGTGAGGTGATTGTCATTCACGATGAGCCACCCTCCGCCGAGAAGGTGATTGTTGGCGCGGTTCGTCTGGTCGACATCGACAAAGGAACGGTATCTCCTGCCCAGATATTTTCCCAGGCGCGGGAGAAATATGGGCCGGCCGACGTTACCGATCAGCGCAGCCAGGCATGGTTCGACATGGGCAACGCAGATTCAAAATGCGTTGCCTCCTACGGTTCCCATGCGCAGTTGCTGGCGTGGCGCGATGAGAATGGCGCGGCGACGGAATGGAAATCCAGAACGTATCGGGGGCAACCGGCACCGTTTGAAGCGGAGCGAAACGTTCTGGAAATGAGATCAAAATGTCCTTCCGGGGTGACGCTGACCCTTGATGCGAATGACACCGAACGGGATCGCCTGATCTTCCGGCTCCATGATCCGCAAACACTCTACAAACACCTGGTACAGAGTGAAGTCATGATCCAGGATGGTGCCAGCTTCGGCGGTGAGGCGGCCGCCGAAGGCGAAAATACCGGCATCAAGTTCTGATGCCGGGTCAGATTGTATTCGAGAATGGGACACCGCCCGCGCTGCGGGCGATGTCGAGGAAGATTTCAGTGGCTTTGACAATGATCCGATTTATGCCTGCGCGATAAGCCTCGCTCTGCCACTCCCGGTCGGCTTGGCTGCCGCCGATCTGTACTGACCGCAACCCGACCCATTGATGGCGATCCTTGCGGGATTTCCGGATATCGGACTGCAAAGGCACCATTTGGAATGGCGAGTTACCACTACTCCAGGCATCGTAAACTTAACGATCGCAAGGCAATAGTGGGCGGCGTTTGTTCATATGTTTCATGCTTGAGCGATTTGCTTCCATATGTTCATAGCCGCCGCGCGCAGTTGGCGATGATGGCTGGAGGAGATGTCGTGGCGTGGGATGTGAAACAGGCTGGCAATCGGATCGTGGATGGAGACGAAGCGTTGTAGATGCCGCCTCGACTTGAAGCGCTCCATGATCCGCTCGCGTCGTAGGATTGGCTGATGGGAACTCTCCGCCCGGTTGTTCAAGCCTTTGTGGGAACGGTGTTCAACACCTGGCATCATCTCGCGTTTGGTGGCGTCGTAGGAGCGGAGTTTGTCGGTGATCATCACCTGTGGCGCACGGCCTTGGCCCTTCAATAGCTTGCGCATCAGGCGCTTGGCCGCCTTGGCGTTGCGGCGGCTCTGGACCAGAACATCAAGGACGAAACCATCCTGATCGGCGGCGCGCCACAGCCAATGCCTCTTGCCTCGGATCGAAATAACGACCTCGTCGAGGTACCATTTGTCGCCGAGCCGGCCGTGCGTCTGCGGATGTCGTTGGCAAAGACGCGACCGAACTTCTCCGCCCGTAGCCGGACTGTCTGATGCGAGACGATGATGCCGCGGGCGGCCAGCATATCCTCAACCATCCGCAAGCTCAGTGGGAAGCGGAAATAGAGCC
>NZ_BAMP01000060.1 GCF_000615975.1 Nitratireductor aquibiodomus NL21 = JCM 21793
GCTGATCGTGCCGATCGCCATGGAAGAGAAGCTGCGCTTCGCTATCCGTGAAGGCGGCCGCACCGTCGGTGCCGGCATCGTCGCATCGATCACTGAGTAAGAACGGCAACCTTCCGGCGCGGCGCGGTTACCCGCGTCGCAGCGGAACAAGGAAGTGACACATGAACGGACAGAATATCCGTATCCGCCTCAAGGCGTTTGATCATCGCGTTCTTGATGCCTCGACGCGGGAAATCGTGTCTACGGCGAAACGCACGGGCGCGAACGTGCGCGGCCCGGTGCCGCTGCCCACGCGCATCGAGAAATTTACTGTGAACCGGTCTCCTCACATCGACAAGAAGAGCCGCGAACAGTTCGAGATGCGCACCCACAAGCGGCTGCTCGACATTGTCGATCCGACGCCGCAGACGGTCGATGCGCTGATGAAGCTCGACCTCGCTGCCGGTGTGGATGTCGAGATCAAGCTCTAGGGCGCAAGACAGAAAGTCAGGAACCCGAGCCTCTATCCGTGACAGCGGACGAGGGGCTGGGAACCCCGAAAGGAAATCGAACCGATGCGTTCAGGTGTTATCGCACAAAAAATCGGTATGACACGCGTCTACAACGAAGCGGGTGAGCATGTGCCCGTGACGGTTCTGCGCATGGAGAACTGTCAGGTCGTTGCGCAGCGTACCGAGGAAAAGAACGGCTACACGGCTGTTCAGCTTGGCGTTGGACTGGCCAAGGTGAAGAACACGTCGAAAGCGCTGCGCGGCCATTTCGCGACCGCTTCCGTCGAGCCAAAGGCCAAGGTGGCCGAATTCCGTGTGTCGCCCGACAATCTTCTGGATGTCGGCGCTGAGATCACGGTCGAGCATTTCGTCCCCGGCCAGAAGGTCGACGTGACGGGCACCTCGATTGGTAAGGGCTTCCAGGGTGTCATGAAGCGCCACAATTTCGGTGGCGGTCGTGCAACCCATGGTAACTCGGTTTCGCACCGCTCGCATGGTTCGACCGGTCAGCGCCAGGACCCCGGCAAGGTGTTCAAGGGCAAGAAGATGGCCGGTCATATGGGCGCGCACCGCGTGACCACGCAGAACCTGGAGATCGTCTCTACCGATACCGAGCGTGGCCTTATCCTGGTTCGCGGCGCGGTTCCCGGTTCCAAGGGCGCCTGGATCACGGTTCGTGATGCCGTCAAGGCTCCGCTGCCAGACAACGTGCCAATGCCGGCCGCTATCCGTAGCAATGGCGCGGCAAAGGCTGAAGAAGCTGCCGCCACCGAGGGGGCTGAATAATGGACATTAAAGTTACGACCCTCGCAGGCAAGGATGCCGGGAAGCTGAAGATCTCCGATGAGATTTTCGGACTCGATCCCCGCGAAGACATCCTGCACCGCGTCGTGCGCTGGCAGCTTGCCAAGAAGCAGCAGGGCACGCACAAGACCAAGGGACGCTCCGAAATCTCGCGTACCGGTGCGAAGATGTACCGTCAGAAGGGTACGGGCCGCGCCCGCCACTCGTCTGCCCGCGTGCCGCAGTTCCGCGGCGGTGGCCGTGCTCATGGCCCGGTCGTTCGCGACCACAGCCACGATCTTCCCAAGAAGGTTCGTGCGCTCGGTCTGAAGCACGCCCTGTCGGCGAAGGCGAAAGACTCCAGCCTGATCATCATTGATGATCTGGCGCTGGCTGATGGCAAGACGAAGTCCCTGGTGGACAGCTTTGCCAAGCTCGGCCTGAGCAACGCTCTGCTGATCGGCGGCGCGGAAGTCGATGCCGGCTTCAAGCGTGCTGCTCAAAACATCGCCAACATCGACGTTCTGCCGGTGCAGGGCATCAATGTTTACGACATTCTGCGCCGCGGCACGCTGGTCCTTTCCAAGGCCGCCGTCGAGGCCCTTGAGGAGCGTTTCAAATGACGGAGCTTCGCCACTATGACGTGATCGTCAGCCCGGCGATCACCGAGAAATCGACCATGGCGTCGGAAAACAACCAGGTGGTCTTCAATGTGGACCGCAAGGCGACGAAGCCGGAAATCAAGGCTGCAGTCGAGGCGCTCTTTGGCGTCAAGGTTACCGGTGTCAACACGCTTGTTCGCAAGGGCAAGGTGAAGCGTTTTCGCGGAACGATTGGCCGCCAGAGCGACGTGAAAAAAGCGATCGTCACGCTGGCTGAAGGTCATTCCATCGACATCGCGACTGGCCTCTAATCGGGCGGCGAGGAAGAGACAATGGCACTTAAGAAGTATAAACCGGTAACCCCAGGCCAGCGCCAGCTGGTCATCGTTGACCGCTCCGGCCTTCACAAGGGCAAGCCCGTGAAGGGTCTGACGCAGGGTCTGACGGGCAAGGGCGGCCGCAACAACACGGGTCGTATCACCGCTCGCTTTCAGGGCGGTGGTCATAAGCGCACCTACCGTCTGATCGACTTCAAGCGTCGCAAGCTTGACGTGTCTGCAACGGTCGAGCGCATCGAATACGACCCGAACCGCACCGCGTTCATCGCGCTGGTTCGTTATGAGGACGGCGAGCTGTCCTACATTCTGGCACCGCAGCGTCTGGCTGCCGGCGACAAGGTCATCGCCAGCGACAAGCCGGTCGACGTGAAGCCGGGCAATGCGATGCCGCTTTCGGCAATGCCGATTGGCACGATTGTGCACAATGTCGAGATGAAGCCCGAGAAGGGCGGTCAGATCGCTCGGTCTGCCGGTGCTTACGTCCAGCTCGTCGGCCGTGATCAGGGCATGGCGATCCTGCGTCTCAACTCCGGCGAACAGCGCCTCGTTTCGGGTCGCTGCTTTGCAACGGTTGGCGCCGTTTCGAACCCGGACCACGGCAATGTGAGCCTGGGCAAGGCCGGCCGCAAGCGCTGGATGGGCAAGCGCCCGCACAACCGCGGCGTCGTCATGAACCCGGTCGATCACCCCCATGGTGGTGGTGAAGGCCGTACCTCCGGCGGTCGTCACCCGGTGTCGCCCTGGGGCAAACCCACAAAGGGCATGAAGACCCGGTCGAACAAGTCGACCGACAAGTTCATCATGCGCTCGCGCCACAAGCGCAAGAGCTAAGGAAAGGTAGCGGCAAGTGTCCCGTTCAGTCTGGAAAGGCCCCTTCGTCGACGGCTATCTCCTGAAGAAGGCCGAGAAGGTGCGCGAGAGCGGCCGTAACGAGGTTATCAAGATGTGGAGCCGCCGCTCCACCATCCTGCCCCAGTTCGTGGGTTTGACCTTCGGTGTTTACAACGGCCAGAAACACATTCCCGTCTCCGTCTCCGAGGAGATGGTCGGTCACAAGTTTGGTGAGTTTGCTCCGACCCGCACCTATTACGGCCATGGGGCGGACAAGAAGGCAAAGAGGAAATAACGATGGGCAAGGCCAAAGCGCCGCGCAGGCTTGCTGACAATGAGGCCCGTGCCGTATTGCGCACGATCCGCGTCAGCCCGCAGAAGCTGAACCTCGTTGCCGCGATGATCCGCGGCAAGAAGGTGGCGACCGCGCTCGCCGACCTGGAGTTCTCGCGCAAGCGGATCGCCGAGACCGTCAAGAAGACGCTCGAATCGGCAATCGCGAATGCGGAGAACAATCACGACCTGGACGTGGATGCGCTGGTCGTGGCCGAAGCCCATGTCGGCAAGTCGATCGTGATGAAGCGGTTCCATGCGCGTGGCCGTGGCCGCGCCAGCCGCATCGAGAAGCCGTTCTCGCACCTGACGATCGTCGTGCGCGAAGTGGAAGAGAAAGTGGAGGCCGCCTGATGGGTCAGAAAATCAATCCGATCGGGTTCCGTCTCGGTATCAACCGCACGTGGGACTCCCGCTGGTACGCCAATGACGGCGAATACGGCGATCTGCTGCACGAGGATTTCAAGATCCGCAACTACATCGAGAAGGAGCTGAAGCAGGCTGCCATCTCGAAGGTTGTGATCGAGCGTCCGCACAAGAAGTGCCGCGTCACCATCCACTCCGCACGCCCCGGCCTGATCATCGGCAAAAAGGGTGCGGACATCGAGAAGCTGCGTCGCAAGGTCTCGCAGATGACGAATGCGGAAACGCATTTGAACATCGTCGAGGTCCGCAAGCCGGAAATCGACGCTGCGCTGATCGCGCAGTCGATTGCCCAGCAGCTCGAGCGCCGTGTCGCGTTCCGCCGCGCCATGAAGCGTGCCGTTCAGTCGGCCATGCGTCTTGGTGCCGAGGGCATCCGCATCAACTGCGCGGGTCGTCTTGGCGGTGCGGAAATCGCCCGTATGGAATGGTACCGTGAAGGCCGTGTTCCGCTGCACACGCTGCGCGCCGATGTCGACTATGGCACGGCCGAAGCAAAGACCGCTTACGGTATTTGCGGCGTCAAGGTCTGGGTGTTCAAGGGCGAGATCCTCGAACATGACCCGATGGCTTCCGAGCGCCGCGCCACCGAGGGTGACCAGGGCGGCAGCAGCAACCGGCGTCGTGAGAACGCTTAGGAATTTTGGAGTAGAGAACGATGCTGCAACCAAAGCGCACAAAGTTCCGCAAGCAGTTCAAGGGCCGTATTCACGGCGCTGCCAAGGGCGGCACGGAACTCAACTTCGGGTCCTTCGGTTTGAAGGCGCTCGAGCCGGAGCGCGTTACCGCGCGCCAGATTGAAGCGGCCCGCCGCGCGATCACCCGTTATATGAAGCGTCAGGGTCGTGTGTGGATCCGCATTTTCCCGGACCTCCCGGTCACCTCAAAGCCGACCGAAGTCCGCATGGGTAAGGGCAAGGGCTCCGTTGACTATTGGGCCTGCCGTGTTAAGCCCGGCCGCGTCATGTTCGAGATCGACGGTGTCGGTGCAGACATTGCGCGTGAAGCGCTGCGTCTGGGTGCTGCGAAGCTGCCGGTCAAGACGCGCTTCGTGCAGCGTATTGCAGAGTAGGAAAGGCGGACGCTATGAAGGCTGTTGATGTCAGGGCGATGACGCCGGACCAGCTCACCGACGAGCTGACGAAACTCAAGAAAGAGCAGTTCAATCTTCGCTTCCAGAAAGCGACGGGACAGCTCGAGAAAACCGCGCGCGTGAAAGAAATCCGTAGGGATATTGCGCGCATTAAGACAATCGCGGCCGAGAAGTCGGCCGGTAGCAAGGCCTGAGGACAGCGAACATGCCAAAGCGCGTTTTGCAGGGCACCGTGGTGAGCGACAAGAACGACAAGACGGTTGTCGTCCGTGTCGAGCGTCGCTTTACCCATCCGATGATGAAAAAGACGGTGCGTATGTCCAAGAAATACAAGGCACACGACGAAGAGAACGCGTGCAAGGTCGGTGATCTGGTGACGATCCAGGAAACCGCGCCGATTTCGAAGGACAAGAATTGGGTCGTCCTTAAAGACGCCCAGGCACAATAAGTATTGAAATTGCCGGAAAGCGGAGTATCTGAACCGCTTTCCATTGAACGAGAAGGCGGCCAGTCATGATTCAGATGCAAACAAACCTCGATGTGGCGGACAATTCCGGCGCCCGTCGTGTCATGTGCATCAAGGTGCTTGGCGGTTCGAAGCGGAAGTATGCCTCCGTGGGCGACATCATTGTCGTCTCCGTGAAAGAGGCGATCCCGCGCGGCCGCGTGAAGAAGGGCGACGTGATGAAGGCGGTTGTTGTGCGCACGGCGAAAGACATTCGCCGCGCTGACGGCAGCGTCATCCGTTTCGACAAGAACGCAGCCGTTCTCGTCGACAACAAGAAAGAGCCCGTCGGCACGCGTATTTTCGGACCGGTTCCGCGCGAACTCCGCGCCAAAAACCACATGAAAATCATTTCGCTCGCGCCGGAAGTGCTCTAGGAGGCCGGGGATATGCAGAAGATTAAAAAAGGCGACAATGTCGTCGTTCTCGCCGGCAAGGACAAGGGCCGTACCGGCGAAGTGGTGAAGGTGATGCCGAAGGAAGACAAGGCGCTCGTGCGCGGAGTCAACCTGGTTCGCCGCCATCAGAAGCAGTCCGCCCAGGCAGAGGGCGGCATCATTACGAAGGAAGCGCCAATCCACCTGTCGAACCTGGCGCTGGCTGATCCGAAGGACGGCAAGCCGACCCGCGTTGGCTTCAAGGTCCAGGAAGACGGCAAGAAGGTGCGCGTGGCGAAGCGCTCTGGAGAATTGATCGATGGCTAATGCTCAGTACCAGCCGCGCTGGAAGAAGAAGTATGACGAGGTGATCCGCAAGGAGCTCCTCGATACCTTCAAATATGACAATGCGATGCAGGTGCCGCGCATCGACAAGATCGTCATCAACATGGGTGTTGGTGAGGCGACGGGCGATTCCAAGAAGCCGACATCGGCTGCCGAGGACCTCGCAAGGATCGCCGGTCAGAAGCCGGTCATCACCCGTGCTTCGAAGTCGATCGCCGGCTTCAAGGTGCGCGAGGGCATGCCGCTCGGTGCCAAGGTGACGCTCCGCAAAGACCGCATGTATGAATTTCTGGACCGCCTCGTGACGATCGCGCTTCCGCGCGTCCGCGACTTTCGCGGCCTGAACCCGAAGAGCTTTGACGGACGTGGCAACTTCGCCATGGGCCTGAAGGAGCATATCGTGTTCCCCGAGATCAACTACGATCAGGTCGATCAGATCTGGGGAATGGACATCATCGTTTGTACGACTGCAAAGACCGACGACGAAGCGCGGGCCCTGCTCAAGGCCTTCAACTTCCCGTTCCGGCAGTAACGGCAGGCGAGAAGAAGGACACTTTAAATGGCAAAAGTCAGCGCAGTCGAAAAGAACAAGCGTCGGCGCAAGATGGTCGATCGCTATGCTGCCAAGCGTGCAGAGCTCAAGGCGATCGTCAAGGATCAGTCGAAGCCCATCGAGGAGCGCTTCCAGGCGCAGCTCAAGCTTGCTGCTCTCCCGCGCAACTCGTCCAAGACGCGTATCCGCAATCGTTGCGATGTGACCGGACGTCCGCGTGCGTACTACCGCAAGCTGAAGATGTCGCGCGTCGCGCTGCGTGAACTGGGCAATAACGGGCTCATCCCGGGCCTGGTCAAGTCGAGCTGGTAAGGGGTAAGAACGATGTCCGTGAATGATCCGCTCGGCGATATGCTGACCCGTATCCGCAACGCCATCGGCCGCAACAAGCCGAAGGTGTCTACCCCGGCTTCGCGTCTGCGCGCCCGTGTGCTCGATGTTCTGAAGTCCGAAGGCTATATCCGCGATTATAGCCAGATCGACTATGACAACGGCAAGTCCGAGATCGAAATCGAGCTCAAATATGCCGAAGGTGGCTCCGTCATCCGCGAGATCGCGCGTGTTTCGAAGCCGGGCCGTCGCGTATATGTGTCGGTGAAATCCATCCCGCAGGTCGCCAACGGTCTCGGTATCGCCATCCTTTCGACGCCCAAGGGCGTGATGGCCGATCATGAGGCGCGCGAACAGAATGTGGGTGGCGAGGTGCTCTGCCAGATCTTCTGATCCGGCAGACAGCGCACGCAAAGAACGAGGGCAGACAAATGTCTCGCATTGGCAAAAAGCCGGTCCCGGTTCCGCAGGGCGTCACCGCTCAGGTCGAGGGCCAGACCGTGACGGCCAAGGGGCCGAAGGGTGAGCTGAAGTTCGTCGTCAACGACGAGGTTCTGGTGAAGCTCGAGAATGACGCTATCGCTGTTGACCCGCGCGACCAGTCCAAGGACGCACGCTCCAAGTGGGGTATGTCGCGCACGCAGATCGCCAACATTCTTCAGGGTGTGAAGGATGGTTTCGAGAAGCGTCTTGAGATTAACGGCGTTGGTTATCGTGCCGCGATGCAGGGTAAAAACCTGCAGCTTTCGCTTGGCTACAGCCACGAAGTGATTTACGAGGCTCCGGAAGGAATCAGCATCAGCTGCCCGAAGCCGACGGAAATCGTGATCGCCGGCATCGACAAGCAGGTGGTTGGTCAGGTTGCGGCCGAGATTCGCAAGAAGCGTGGCCCCGAGCCGTATAAGGGCAAGGGCGTCAAATATGCGGACGAGACGATCGTTCGCAAAGAAGGCAAGAAGAAGTAGGAACTCGAACCATGGTCTCGAAAGTCTCCGTCAAGCGGCGTGCGGGACGTGTTCGCCGGAAGATCAAGGCGGTCTCCAATGGCCAGCCCCGTCTTTCGGTCTACCGTTCCTCCAAGAACATCTATGTCCAGGTTATCGACGACGCCAAGGGCCACACGCTCGCGGCCGCGTCGACCCTCGACAAGGATCTCAAGGGCCAGATCAAGACCGGTGCCGATTCCGCTGCTGCTGCAGCCGTTGGCAAGCTGGTTGCCGAGAGGGCCAAGAAGGCAGGCGTAGAGGAAGTGGTCTTCGACCGTGGTCCTTACCTCTTCCACGGTCGCGTCAAGGCACTTGCCGACGCAGCCCGCGAAGGTGGCCTGAAGTTCTAAACCGTTCGGGCGTTCCCTGAAAGGAGCGCCCGGATCATCATTATCAACCCCGTGCTTCCGGAAAAGAACAAGGAAAAGGCAATGGCACAAGGACGTAGGGACGATCGCCGCGAGCGCGAAGAGCGCGACAGCGAATTCGTCGACAAGCTTGTACATATCAATCGCGTCGCCAAGGTGGTGAAGGGCGGCCGTCGTTTCGGCTTCGCCGCACTCGTCGTGGTCGGCGATCAGAAGGGTCGCGTCGGCTTCGGTCACGGCAAGGCACGCGAAGTGCCGGAGGCCATCCGCAAGGCCACCGAGAGCGCCAAGCGCGACATGGTTTTCGTTCCGCTGCGTGGCGGCCGTACGCTGCATCACGACGTTTCGGGACGTCATGGCGCCGGCCGTGTTCTCCTGCGTGCTGCAAAGCCCGGTACCGGCATCATCGCCGGTGGCCCGATGCGCGCCGTTTTCGAGACGCTCGGCGTTCAGGACGTGGTGGCGAAGTCGCTCGGCTCCTCGAACCCCTACAACATGGTTCGTGCCACTTTCGATGCCCTGAAGCATCAGTTGCATCCCAAGGACGTTGCTGCACAGCGCGGCATTAAATATTCCACGCTCCAGGCGCGCCGCGGCGCTGCTGCAGGCGGCGAGGAATAAGGATCACGGCAGATCGGCCCGTCTCTCTGACGGGCTTTGATCGCCAGGTTTGCAAGGATTGATGAACATGGCAGAGAAAAAGAAGGGCAAGACGGTCACCGTTGAACAGATCGGCAGCCCGATCCGCCGCCCGGCCAGCCAGCGCCAGACGCTGATCGGCCTTGGTTTGAACAAGATGCACCGCCGTTCCACGCTTGAGGACACCCCGTCCGTGCGCGGCATGATCGCGTCGGTGCAGCATCTCGTCCGCGTCGTGGACGAGGCCTGAGGATCCCAGGAGCGATATTATGAAACTGAATGAACTCAGGGATAATGAAGGCGCCACCAAGTCGCGCAAGCGTGTTGGTCGTGGCATTGGCTCCGGTACCGGCAAGACCGGCGGCCGCGGCGTGAAGGGTCAGAAGTCACGCTCGGGCGTGTCCATCAACGGCTTCGAGGGTGGTCAGATGCCGCTCTACCGCCGTCTGCCCAAGCGCGGCTTCAAGAACATCTTCGGCAATGACTTCAATGAAGTCTCGCTTGGACGTATCCAGGCTGCCATTGATGCGAAGAAGCTTGACGGCAAGGCCGTTATCGATGTGGCTGCACTGGTTTCTGCAGGCGTTCTGCGCCGCGCAAAGGACGGTGTTCGCGTACTCAGCGACGGGGACCTGAAGACAAAGGTCACGCTCGAAGTTGCCGGTGCCTCCAAGGCTGCCGTCGAGAAGATCGAGAAGGCCGGCGGAACGGTCAAACTGCTTGAAGCAGCGGTCAAGGCCGAGTAATCCGATCCACAGGCGGCGGGCGATTGTCCGCCGCTTGCATCTATGCCTGTCAGACCCTATTTCGGGTTTTCGACAACGTGTGCCCGTATCGATTCGATAATCTGCGGGGGCATGACGAAGCGGAGAATTCTTCATGGCATCGGCAGCGGAACAGCTTGCGTCCAACCTCAATTTCGCGGCCTTCGCGAAGGCCGAGGATCTCAAGAAACGCATCTGGTTCACGCTCGGCGCGTTGCTGGTTTACCGGCTCGGAACCTATATCCCGATGCCGGGCATCAACCCTGATGCCTTTGCGCAGGCCTTCCAGCAGCAGTCTGGCGGCGTCCTGGGCATGTTCAACATGTTTGCCGGCGGCGCGGTCGAGCGCATGGCCATCTTCGCGCTCGGCATTATGCCGTATATTTCCGCCTCCATCATCATGCAGCTCATGACGTCGGTCGTGCCGTCGCTCGAGCAGCTGAAGAAGGAAGGCGAGCAAGGCCGCAAGGTCATCAACCAGTACACGCGTTACGGCACGGTCATTCTTGCGACGGTTCAGGCTTATGGCATTGCCGTGGGTCTGGAGGGCGGCGCGAATATCGTTGCCGATCCGGGCTGGTTCTTCCGCATTTCCGCCGTCATCACGCTTGTCGGCGGCACCATGTTCCTGATGTGGCTCGGTGAGCAGATCACCGCTCGCGGCATCGGCAACGGCATTTCGCTCATCATTTTCTCGGGTATCGTGGCTGGTCTTCCGTCCGCCATTGGCGGCACGCTGGAGCTTGGCCGCACGGGCGCTCTGTCCACCGGACTGATCCTGGCAATCATCGTGCTGGTGGTTGCGGTGATTGGCGTGATCGTGTTCTTCGAGCGGGCCCAGCGCCGTCTTCTGATCCAGTATCCGAAGCGTCAGGTGGGCAACCGCATGTTCCAGGGCGATACCTCGCACCTGCCGCTCAAGCTCAACACCGCCGGTGTGATCCCGCCGATTTTCGCATCGTCGCTGCTCCTCCTGCCAGCGACTGTGGCGGGCTTCTCCGATACCACGCAGCTGCCCGGCTGGGCGTCTACCATGCTGGCCTCGCTTGGCCACGGCCAGCCGCTGTTCATGTTCCTTTACGCTGCGCTCATTGCATTCTTCGCGTTTTTCTACACGGCCATCGTGTTCAACCCGAAGGACACGGCCGATCAGTTGAAGAAGCATTCCGGCTTCATTCCGGGCTATCGTCCTGGCGAGCGCACGGCAGAGTACATTGACTATGTTCTGACGCGCATCACGGTGATCGGTGCAATCTATCTTGTTCTGATCTGTCTGCTGCCCGAGTTCCTGATTTCGGCGACCGGCGTTCCCTTCTATCTCGGCGGCACATCGCTGCTGATCGTGGTGAGCGTCACGCTCGACACGGTTGCGCAGATGCAGGGTCACCTCATTGCCCATCAGTATGAGGGGCTGATCAAGAAATCCAAATTGCGTGGGGGTAAGAGGGGACGATGAGGCTTATACTTCTTGGACCGCCGGGGGCGGGCAAGGGCACGCAGGCCCAGCGGCTGGTCGAGAAGCACGGTGTTCCGCAGCTCTCCACTGGTGATATGTTGCGGGCCGCAGTTGCGGCTGGGACGGAAGTAGGAAGGCGCGCGAAGGCTGTCATGGACGCCGGCGAGCTGGTGTCCGATGAAATCGTTAACGCGATTGTTGCCGAACGTATCGATCAGCCGACTGTGCGAACGGTTTTATTCTCGACGGATATCCGCGCACTCTTGCGCAGGCTGATGCTGTTGAGGCGATGCTGGCCGAGCGCGAGGTCAAGCTTGACGCGACCATTGAGCTTGTTGTCGATGACGCGGCTCTGGTAGGGCGCATCGAAAAGCGCGCTCAGGATGCGATCGCTGCCGGTCAGACACCGCGCAAGGATGATAATGCCGCAGTCTTCGACGAGCGGCTGCGCGAATATTACAAGAAGACCGCAGCGCTGATCGGCTACTACCATGCCAAGGGGTTTCTGCGGCGCGTCGATGGAATGAAGTCCATCGACGAGGTGACGGCTGAGATCGAGCAGGTCCTCGCGTCACTTTGAGCCGGTGCATTCTCCGGCGGTGCTTGACTGTGTGGCGTTTATCGATTAATGCCACTCGGTCTCCTGATCGAACGAGTCGTTGGTCGGGCCGTCAGGCTCGGCCTTCTTGTTTGTAGGAACAATCATCTCCCGCAAGGGCCGGCCTCCACCGGACGCGGGCAAACGAAGCGCCGGGAAACCGGCTCACATGGAGAAGAAGATGGCCCGTATTGCAGGCGTCAATATTCCGACCAACAAGCGCGTCGTGATCGCGCTCCAGTATATTCACGGCATTGGTCCGAAGACCGCCGGGGATATCGTCAAGCAGGTCAACATTCCGCTGGAGCGCCGCGTCAGCGAGCTCACAGATGCCGAGATCCTCGCCATCCGCGAAACGATCGACCGCGATCTGCGCGTTGAGGGTGATCTTCGCCGCGAAGTTTCGATGAACATCAAGCGTCTGATGGACCTGGGCTGCTACCGTGGCCTGCGTCACCGTCGTTCGCTTCCGGTTCGCGGTCAGCGCACGCACACCAATGCGCGCACCCGCAAGGGCCCTGCCAAGCAATCGCCGGCAAGAAGAAGTAATTTGGGTTGGCCGCGCTTCCAGGAAGCGCGGCTTTTCTCAGGTGGAGCCGCTGGTGCTACGGCGGTGTAGAGATCGACTGAAAGGAAAAGTATGGCCAAGGAAGCCGCACGCGTTCGTCGTCGCGAACGTAAGAACATCTCGTCGGGTGTTGCTCACGTCAATTCGAGCTTCAACAACACGATGATCACCATCACTGACGCACAGGGCAACGCGATTGCCTGGTCGTCTGCCGGCGCGCAGGGCTTCAAGGGCTCGCGTAAGTCCACGCCTTTCGCCGCACAGGTTGCTGCCGAGGATTGCGCCCGCAAGGCTGCCGAGCACGGCATGCGCACGCTTGAGGTTGAGGTTTCCGGTCCGGGTTCGGGTCGTGAGTCCGCGCTTCGCGCATTGCAGGCCGCCGGCTTCACCATTACCTCGATCCGTGATGTGACGCCGATCCCGCACAATGGCTGCCGCCCGCGCAAGAAGCGCCGCGTCTAACCAGAGTTTTGTCGCCGCATGAGCGCTACGGCGCTCCTCTACGGTTTCCAGAGCGCCCGTCACGAATGGATGGTGGCGGGGTAACGGAAGGAACCCGGAATGATCCAGAAGAACTGGCAAGAGCTTATCAAGCCGAACAAGGTCGAGTTTTCGTCCAAGGGCCGCACCGTCACCACGCTGGTGGCCGAGCCTCTTGAGCGTGGCTTCGGTCTGACGCTCGGCAATGCACTGCGTCGTGTGCTCCTGTCGTCGCTTCGCGGCGCGGCCGTGACCGCGGTGCAGATCGACGGCGTGCTGCACGAATTCTCGTCGATCCCCGGCGTGCGTGAAGATGTGACGGACATCGTCCTGAACATCAAGGAAATCGCGCTCTCCATGGAAGGCGAAGGCCCCAAGCGCATGGTTGTGCGCAAGCAGGGACCCGGCGCCGTGACGGCTGGCGACATCCAGACCGTGGGCGATGTGGAAGTTCTTAACCCCGACCATGTGCTCTGCACGCTGGACGAGGGTGCGGAAATCCGCATGGAGTTCACCGTCGACAATGGCAAGGGCTATGTCCCGGCTGACCGCAACCGTGCAGAAGATGCGCCGATCGGGCTTATCCCGGTCGACAGCCTCTACTCGCCGGTCAAGAAGGTCTCCTACAAGGTCGAAAACACCCGCGAGGGCCAGGTTCTCGACTACGACAAGCTGACCATGACCCTTGAGACCAACGGTTCGGTGACGGGCGAGGACGCGGTGGCTTTTGCCGCGCGCATCCTGCAGGACCAGCTTGCGCTGTTCGTCAACTTCGAAGAGCCGCAGAAGGAGCAGCCCGCCGAGCAGGTGGCCGAGCTCGCTTTCAACCCGGCGCTTCTCAAGAAGGTGGACGAGCTGGAGCTTTCGGTTCGCTCTGCAAACTGCCTGAAAAACGACAACATCGTTTACATCGGCGACCTGATCCAGAAGACGGAAGCCGAGATGCTGCGCACGCCGAATTTCGGCCGCAAGTCGCTCAACGAAATCAAGGAAGTGCTGGCCTCGATGGGGCTCCACCTCGGCATGGAAGTCGAGGATTGGCCGCCGGAAAACATCGAAGAACTCGCCAAGCGTTACGAAGACCAATACTAGGCCCGTAGAGCCCGCCAAGTCCGGGCGACGGGGATTGAAGGAGAAAGGCCATGCGTCACGGAAAATCCGGCCGCAAGCTGAACAGGACGGCAAGCCACCGCAAGGCGCTCTTTGCCAACATGGCGGCTTCGCTGATCGAACACGAACAGATCGTCACCACTCTGCCGAAGGCGAAGGAACTTCGCCCGATCGTGGAAAAGCTGGTGACGCTCGGCAAGCGCGGCGACCTGCACGCCCGTCGTCAGGCCATCTCGGCCATCCGCGACGAGAGCCTTGTCAAGCGCCTGTTCGACACGCTCGCTCCGCGCTACGCAGAGCGCAATGGCGGCTACACCCGCATCATGAAGGCCGGCTTCCGCCACGGCGACAATGCGCCGATGGCCGTCATTGAGTTCGTTGACCGCGATGTCGAGGCGAAGGGTGCTGCCGACCGTGCGCGTCTCGAAGCCGAGGGCGGCAACGAAGAGGCCGAAGCCGCATAATTTTGCGCGCCTTGAGCACACTTGAAAAAAGGGGCTTCGCGGCCCCTTTTTTGTTGCGCAAAATCGCGGCTTTGACGGGCTCGCGCCTTTCAATATGCACAATGCTCTGAGAAAACCGGCTTGGGTCTTCACACGATCACCTGCATTCTCCCAAAACGGATAGAGGCAAGGCATATGCGGATGCGTTCTGTTTTCTCAAGGGTAGCTCTTCTTGTGTTTGCTGCTGTGGTTGTCGCCACTGGTTCGGTTCTTGCACAGGAAGGCGGGAGCGGGACTGCGGGGATTTCTCTCTGATCTTCTGAAAGGAGACGGGCAGAAGCAGCTTGTCGCGCCGCAGCGCGATGCGGCAGAACGTCGTGTGCCGTTCGGGCAGGGGGAGCTTCAGCTTTCCTTCGCACCGCTCGTGAAGGAAACATCGCCGGCCGTGGTGAATGTCTATGCCTCGTCGACCGTTCAGGTGCGCTCGCCCTTCATGGGCGACCCCTTCTTCGAGCAGTTTTTCGGGCGTCCGCAAATGCCGCCCCGTGTACGCTCTTCACTCGGTTCCGGCGTGCTTGTCGATCCGAGCGGTGTGATCGTCACCAACAACCACGTCATCAGCGATGCCGACGAGGTGAAGATTGCACTGGCGGATGGGCGTGAATTCGAGAGCGAGATACTGCTGAAGGACAAGGCTCTTGATTTGGCAGTGTTGAAGATCTCTGGCGATGACGCGTTTCCCGCTGTCGGACTGGGCAACTCAGACAGTCTCGAAGTGGGCGATCTGGTGCTTGCCATCGGCAATCCGTTCGGCGTGGGCCAGACCACAACGAGTGGCATCGTTTCAGCACTCGCGCGCAGCCATGTCGGTGTGTCGGATTTCGGTTTCTTCATCCAGACGGATGCGGCGATCAATCCGGGCAATTCCGGCGGTGCGCTGATCGACATGCGCGGGCAGGTAATCGGCATCAACACGGCCATTGTCAGCCGCAGCGGCGGCTCCATCGGCATTGGGTTCGCCATTCCCGCCAACATGGTGCGGGCGGTGGTCAATGCCGCGCTTTCCGGCGCCGATACGTTCGAACGGCCGTTTTTCGGCGCTTCGTTTGACCCGGTAACCGCTCAGATCGCCGAGGCACTGGGCATGGAGCGTCCCGTTGGAGCTCTCGTGCGCGAGATTGCGCCCGATAGTCCTGCCGAGCGTGCCGGCCTGCGCCCGGGTGACGCGGTGGTGGCCATGGACGGCGCAGACATTCAGCATCCCGATGCGCTCGAATATCGCCTTGTTACGCATCCGCTCGAAGAGACGGGCGTGATCAGGGTGCTGCGCGACGGGACGACGCTCGAGTTGAGCTTTGAACTCGAAAGGCTCTCCGATGGTGAGGAGGCGAAGCCTGTCACGCTGGACGGGCGCGGCCCATTTGCCGGTGCTGCGATCGCCACGCTCGCTCCGCGCCTGGCCCAGCGCCTAAAGCTGCCTTTGAACAAGAAAGGCGTCGTTGTGCTGGAGGTCGACCGGCGCTCGCCCGCAGCCAGTGTGGGTCTGCGGCCGGGTGACATCATCCGCGAGGTCAACGGCATCGAAATCGAGGACAGCGAAACGATGCAGGTCATGGCCCGGGATACCGGGCGCCGCTGGGACTTTGCCGTTGAGCGGGATGGACGCATATTGCGTCAACGTCTGCGCTTTTGAGTTTGGATTCGATGAATGACCGATGAGTGATCTGTTCGCCACCGCCGAAGATAGCGGCTCGAATGTGAGCCGTCCGCTTGCCGACCGGCTGCGCCCGAAAAAGCTCGATGAAGTGGTGGGGCAGGAGCATCTGACCGGTGATGACGGTGTGCTTACCCGCATGATCGCGAGCCGCTCACTCGGCTCGCTCATCTTCTGGGGGCCGCCCGGCACCGGCAAGACCACGGTTGCTCGTCTCCTTGCCGGTGAGACAGAGCTGGCCTTTGAGCAGATATCGGCGATTTTCTCAGGCGTTGCCGATCTCAAAAAGGTTTTCGAGGCAGCGCGGCTCCGGCGCAGCCAGGGCAGGCAGACGCTGCTCTTCGTGGATGAAATCCATCGTTTCAACCGCTCACAGCAGGATTCCTTCCTGCCGGTGATGGAAGACGGCACCGTGGTTCTCGTCGGGGCGACGACTGAAAACCCATCCTTTGAGCTCAACGCTGCGCTTCTGTCGCGTGCGCGTGTGCTCAACTTCAACACGCTTGGACCAGAAAGCCTCATGCGGCTTCTTGAGCGTGCGGAGGCACTGGAAGAAAAGCCCCTGCCGCTGGACGAGGAAGCGCGGGCCGTGCTTGTGCGCATGGCTGATGGTGATGGACGCGCCTCTCTGACCCTTGCCGAAGAGGTCTGGCGCGCCGCCCGCGAAGGCGAGGTGTTCGATGCCGAGGGGCTGCAGCGTGTCGCCCAACGCCGCGCGCCTGTCTATGACAAGGGCCAGGATGGGCACTATAATCTCATCTCGGCGCTGCATAAATCCGTGCGCGGTTCCGATCCCGATGCCGCGCTTTATTATCTGTGCCGCATGTTCGATGCGGGCGAGCACCCGCTCTACATCGGGCGCCGGCTTGTGCGCATGGCCGTGGAAGACATCGGCCTTGCCGACCCGCAGGCTCTTGGCATCGCCAATGCAGCCAAGGATGCCTACGAATATCTCGGTTCACCGGAAGGGGAACTGGCCCTCGCGCAGGCCTGCGTCTATCTGGCGACCGCGCCCAAGTCGAACGGCGTTTACACGGCCTTCAAGCAGGCCTTTGCCGATGCAAAGGCAAATGGGTCCCTGCTGCCGCCCAAGCACATCCTCAACGCACCAACCAAGCTCATGAAGGAGACCGGCTACGGTGCCGGTTATGCCTATGATCACGACCAGCCGGACGCGTTCTCCGGGCAAAACTACTTTCCTGAAGAGATGGGGCGCCGGCACTACTACGATCCGCCCGAACGGGGTTTTGAACGCGAGATTCGCAAGCGGCTCGACTATTGGACGCGGCTGCGCAAAGAGCGGGGAGAGCCGTGATGTCGAGGGTTGTTGATTTTTGCGCAGCTTCTGCGAAAAGGGCGCCATGAACCATCTGCTGATCGTTGCCGCCGGAGGGGCAATCGGCGCGAGCCTGAGACACCTGACCGGCCTTGCTGCCATGCGCCTTCTGGGGATCGGCTTTCCGTGGGGAACGCTGACGGTCAATCTCGTCGGGTCTTTCATCATGGGCGTGTTTGTCGAATGGCTGGCCCGGCGCGCGGGGCTACGCCGGAGTTGAGGCTTTTCGCGGCAACGGGGCTGCTTGGCGGGTTCACGACCTTCTCCGCCTTTTCGCTCGATGTTGCCGTTTTATGGGAAAGGGGCGAGGGCCTGTTGGCCGCGTCCTATGTACTTGTCAGCGTTTGCGGTGCGATTGCAGCGCTGTTCGCCGGCCTTTATCTGGTTCGGCATTTCGCCTGAGGCGATGTTTTTAATGGATGGGTGAAATGGCCGGCGTACAGCAGATCGAAGTGGACAAGGACGAGAGCGGAATGCGGCTGGACCGGTGGTTCAAGGCCCATTTTCCCGGTCTCGGCTTCGGACATTTGCAGAAGCTTCTGCGCTCCGGGCAGATTCGTGTGAGCGGCAGCCGTGCCAAGGCCGATACTCGGCTTGAGCCCGGGCAGATGGTGCGCGTGCCGCCGCTCGATGTGGATCGCAAAGGGGACGGGCAGGCGACAGCGCACAGCCTGCGCAACACCGGCGATGGCGAAGCGCTGATGCAGATGCTGCTCTACGAAGACCCGAAAGTTTTCGTCTTCAACAAGCCGGCCGGTCTTGCCGTGCAGGGCGGCTCCGGTGTGAACCGGCACGTCGACGGTATGCTGGAAGCCCTGCGCAACAAGAAGGGTGAAAAGCCGCGCCTGGTGCATCGCCTCGACCGCGATACGTCGGGTGTCCTCGTGGTGGCGCGCACCCGTCAGGCGGCCATGCGGCTTGCCGAAGCGTTTCGCGCGCGCGACACGAAAAAGACCTACTGGGCACTGGTGAAGGGTGTTCCAAACAGGGACGAGGCGCGCATATCCACCTGGCTTGCCAAGGAGCAGACGCCAGACGGAGACCGGATGCGCGTGGTCAAGCATGGCGAGCCCGATTCCGATCATGCGGTTTCAAATTACCGGGTGGTGGAGCGGGCGGGTTCCGCTCTCTCCTGGCTCGAGATGGAACCCTACACAGGGCGCACCCACCAGCTTCGCGTTCATGCTGCCTATATCGGATGCCCGATCATCGGCGATCCGAAATATTTCGAAGCGGATCAGAACTGGGAGTTTCCAGGAGGGATCCAGAAGCGGCTTCATCTGCATGCACGCCGCATCGTTATCCCGCATCCGGGTGGGGGCAAGATCGACGTGACTGCCCCGCTGCCGCCGCATATGCGCCAGAGCTGGAATCTTCTTGGCTTTGACGAAGCCTCCGCCGAGGATGTTGCATGACCACGCTTTCCGCCGACGCCACCTCAACCAGGCGTGATGCGATCGACGCCTTCGCTACCATTGTCATGCTTGGGCTGACCCTGACATGGGGCGTCAACCAGGTGGCGATCAAGCTGGCCAATATCGGCTTCAACCCGATGCTGTCCATGGTTCTGCGCTCGGCGGTGGCCACTCTGCTCGTCTTCCTTTGGTGCCGATACAGGGGCATTCGCCTGTTCGAGCGCGATGGCACGCTCTGGCCCGGGATTCTGGCGGGTCTCCTGTTCGGTCTGGAGTTCATTCTGGTCTTCTTCGGCCTCGATTACACATCGGCGGCACGCGGTGCCCTGATGCTCAACACGATGCCATTCTGGGTGCTCGTCGGCGGCCACTTCTTCCTTGGGGAGAAGATGTCAGCGCTCAGGTTCGGCGGGCTTCTGCTTGCTTTTGCCGGAGTGGTTCTTGTCTTCTCCGATAATCTCAGCCTGCCGGGACCGGATGCACTTTTCGGCGATGTCTTATGTCTTGTCGCAGGCATTGCCTGGGCTGCAACCATTGTCGTCATCAAGCAGTCCAACCTGTCGAACGCAGGTGCGGAAAAGACGCTGCTTTATCAGCTCTCCGTTTCCGCGCTGCTTGCGATCCCCTTCATTCCCTTTGGAGGGCCGCTCTTGCGTGAAGTCAGCACCCTGGCGACGGGCGCGCTGGTGTTCCAGGCAGTGTTTGTCGTCTCGTTCACGTATCTTGTCTGGTTCTGGCTGATGCGGCGCTACCCGGCGTCGGGGCTATCGAGTTTCACCTTTCTCACGCCTGTTTTCGGCGTTCTGTCGGGAGGTCTCCTCCTGGGCGAACCCCTGACACTCAAAATCCTTCTGGCGCTTTGCCTGATCGTACTCGGACTTACCGTTGTCAATCGGCCTCGCCGCCGGGTGATTCCGGGTTAGCCAAATTGCAAACACACACTATATGAAGACCCATGCGTGACCTTCTGAACGATCTCGAAAGCGGAAAGACCCCGGCGGAGCTCGATCCCATCCGGCGGGCGCAGAGCGCCATCAGGAAACCGCTGCCAAAACGTTTTTACAAGGACGTTTCGGTGACGCCTGAGGAGGATGGTGGTTTTGCTGTCCGCCTCGATGGAAAGCCCGTGCGAACGCCCGGTGCAAGTGCAGTGCGCCTGCCAAATGAAGCGACAGCGCTTCTGGTGGCCGGCGAGTATCAGGCACAGGGTGAGCATATCGACCCTGCTTCCATGCCCGTGACGCGGCTCGTCAACACGGCGATAGACGGGGTCGCCGTTCACGCTCAGGCTGTCCTGGAAGATGTCCTGCGCTATGCCACGGGCGATCTCGTCTGCTACCGTGCGCCATCGCCGGAGCGTCTGGTGGCACTGCAGGCAGAGGCTTGGGATCCGGTTCTGGACTGGGCGCAGCAGCATATGGGCGCGCATTTCGTGCTCGCCGAAGGGGTCATCCATGTGGAGCAGCCCCGCGAGGCTATCGCCGCGGTTAGCGCATATCTGCGCCAGAAGAACGAGCCATACCGTCTGGCCTGCCTGCATGTGATGACAACGCTGATGGGGTCTGCGCTGCTTGCACTGGCCGTAGAGGCAAAAGCGCTGGAGCCCCAGGCAGCGTGGAAAGCCGCTCATGTGGATGAGGACTGGAACATTTCGCTGTGGGGCGAAGACAGTGAAGCCGCGCAGCGGCGCTCTGCCCGCGAGCGCGACATGATGTCAGCGGCAACGCTGCTTTCTGCACTCAATTGAGCCGGTGCAGGGGCGTTACCGGCCCCTGTCTCAGTTGCCGCCGAACATTTGATAGAGAACGCCTGCGATCTCGCTTTCGAGCGGGAACGAGAGCATGCCCATGACCGAGTAGCCGAGCAGCCAGGGCATCAGATAGAACCGGATCATAAAGAAGAACCACGCCACATAGACCGGCACCAGCGGCTCCAGCAGGAAGCCCGGCGTCACGGGGCGGAAGAGTTTCAGGATCGGGTTCGTCACGCGTACGAAGAAGCGCATGAAGAAGAAGCTTGAATCTTCCGGCAGGAAAATGTTCATGGCCGCGCGCCCGATCAGCGTCCACATGATGACGCCAAGGATGTAGTCGAGCGCCAGCACCCAGAATGGAAATGCAGCCATTGTTTCGGGCATGGAGTGCCTCCCCGGACATGATTAGGGGGCGGGTTTTCCCGCCCCCGTTTTCGGAGCCTAGAGCATCGGACCGAAAAGCGGAATCCGGTTTTCGGGTTATCCCGGTGCTCCGTCAATCGTCTGGATCGCCATGCGCCTGCATGGGCGCATGGCGATCTGGCACCGGTCAGTGCTTGGCAGAAAGAATGGCCGGGCCTGTCGGCACACGGGTTTCTTCCACCATGCGCTGGATTTCTTCGTCCGGAGCGGGCGTCAGCAGGGTGACAACCACCATCGAGACCAGGCTAACGGCCATGCCTACTATGCCGAAGCGGAGATGGTCGATGCCGAACCATGGCGTTCCTCCGGTGTAGACGTAGTAGAGATAGAGGCTGCCTGCGGTGAACCCTGCTGCCATACCGGCAACCGCGCCGGCCCGGTTGGCCCGTTTCCACCACACACCGAGGGCGAGCGGGAAAAACAGACCAGAACAGGCGAAGCAGAATGCCCAGGCCACGGCACCGAGAATGCCGGTGAGCTGGAGAGACGCGATCAACGCGCCCAGCGCACCGATGCCGACAAGCAGAACGCGCGCGACAATCAACCGGATGGCCGTGTCAGCCTTTGGATCGATTATCTTGTAATAGAGATCATGGCTGAGGGCGTTTGCGATGGCCAGGAGAAGGCCGTCCGCAGTGGACATGGCTGCCGCCATGCCGCCGGCTGCAACGAGACCGGAAATCACATAGGGCAGGCCCGCGATTTCAGGGGTGGCCAGAACGACGATGTCGGGCCGCATGAAGAACTCGTTGAGCTGCAGGATGCCGTCACCATTCTGATCCGCGATGGCGAGGAAGCCAACGCTTGCCCAGTTCTGGATCCATGCCAGTGAAGCCACTTCCTCGAACGGTTTGCCGATGATCGCCGTTGGCAGATTCGGATCGAGAAGCTGCAGCTTGGTGAGCGTGGCGAGGGCCGGGGCTGTGAAGTAAAGCAGGAAGATGAACAGCAGCGACCATGCGACCGACTTGCGCGCCGAACGAACGGTCGGCGTCGTGAAGTAGCGCATCAGGATGTGGGGCAGGGAAGCCGTGCCGCACATCATGCACAGAGCAAGTGTTATGAACTTCCACTCTGCATAGTCACCAACCGGACCTGTGTGCGGTGTGGTGAGCACCGAAAGGCCGGCAATGGCTTCCGCTGGCGGATTAAGCCCATACTGTGCCTCGAGCTGCGCCATGGTGGACGCCGCTTCGCCATAGGTGAAGTGCGGGATGATGCCGAAGCCCTGTGCATTCGACATCCAGATGACCGGCACGAGATAGGCGATGATCAGCACGATGTACTGCGCCACCTGGGTCCAGGTGACGGCGCGCATGCCGCCCAGCATTGAGCAGAGCAGAATGCCCAGAAGTCCGAACCAGACGCCGTAGGAGAATGGAATGTGCAGGGCGCGCGCGGCAATCGTGCCCGTTGCGTTGATCTGCGCCGTCACATAGGTGAACGAAGCCACAACCAGAACGATCACGGCGCACAGGCGCGCAAGATTGCCGCCGTAACGTGTGCCGATGAAATCAGGTACCGTGTAGCAGCCGAACTTGCGCAGATAGGGCGCCATCAGCGAGTTGACGAGCACATAGCCGCCCGTCCAACCGACGATGAAGGCCATGTAGCCATAGCCGCCGAAATAGACACCGCCTGCAAGGGCAACGAAGGATGCGCCCGACATCCAGTCGGCCGCTGTTGCCATGCCGTTGTAGACGGCCGGCACCTGCCGCCCCGCCACATAATAGGCATCAACCTCCATGGTCCGCGACAGCCAGCCGATGAGGGCATAGATCGCGATGGTGAAGGCGACGAACAGAATGCCGATCGTGTCGGCGCCGACGCCAAGCTGTTCCAGAACCGCCATCAAGAGGATGAAGCGAGGAAGCCACCGGTGTAGAGTGCGTACACCCGGCCGATATTGTCGATGAACCGTCCCTGTATCAAAGCCATGCCGGTTCCTCCCTATTCTTCTTCGCCGAAGCCGAATTCGTCGTCGATGGCATCCTGGCGCCAGTTCTGCACCCAGATGATGACGACAAAGGCGATGAGCGAACCCTGGGCGATCATGTAGTAGCCGAAGGGAAAGCCAAGAAACGTGAATTGATTGAGTGTCGAAACCATTGCTGGAATGACAAGTGCGAAGAACGCCCACAGGGCCAGAACCACGATTGTCAGGTTCCTGGTCTTGGCCCAGTAACGATCCCTCACATCATCTGCGTTATTAGCGGACATGGTGTCCTCCTCCCTAAGAACGTCAGCGACGAAAGTCGTTAACTGCCGCCATTGCGGTTCTACTGATTAGGAATCACAATGGCATGTCTCAAGCATTGGGCATCTTCTGATCAATGGAAATCGAGACATTGGTCGTATGACGGGAGGACGTGTCTTATGGGTGTTGCCTGGTCCAGGGGGATGGCATTCCTGCGTGAAGCTGCCGGGCGTCTCAGCCTGCGGCGGGACAACAGCGTAATTGACGATATCCCGTCCCTGTGCAGTTTCGTCGCGACACGTTCTTCATTCGTTGCCCAGAAGAAGCTTTACGGATACCTGAAAGCCCGCATGGGCACGCGCTATCCGTCTATGTTCGAAGACGACGTTTTCATCGGTTCCATCAACATTGCCAAGCTCCACGTTTTCGCGGCCTGCCTGTCTGACCTTACCATTCACGCGGTTGCAAAGGTCGGAGCCGAAGGCGCCCTGAGTCAGGACGAGGCGGGCGCGCTCGCCCGTCACTGCCATGCAGCGGGGTTGACCCAAAACGCCGAGGCGCTGCCTGATGCGCAAATCGTGGAAGAGTGGCGGGAGCGATTTCACGATCGCATCGCCGATCTGCACTGGCAGAATGCGGCAACCAGTGGTGACTGCTTTGCGGAAAGTCCGAAGGCGCTGTTCAAATGGGCGCCGATTGCCGATGAACTGAAACGCTTCGACCGGGAAATTGTCGAAAACTCGATCCGCTTCGCCTTTGGCGAGGTGACGCGTGCATTTCGGGAACGTGCAGATCTCCCCGCTCTGGCGCGGGACTGGCAAAGCCGCGGCACCAGAGGCTGAAACAAAAAGGGCCCCGTCCGAAGACGGAGCCCCGATCGCCCCAACAGCTGCGATCAAACGGAGTAGTACATCTCGAACTCGACCGGGTGCGGCGTCATTTCGTAGCGCAGCACTTCCGCCATTTTCAGCTCGATATAGGCGTCGATCTGATCGTCATCGAACACGCCGCCTGCCTTCAGGAAGCCGCGGTCCTTGTCGAGGCTCATGAGCGCTTCGCGCAGCGAGCCGCAGACGGTCGGCACCTTTTTCAGCTCCTTCGGCGGCAGGTCATAGAGATCCTTGTCCATGGCCTGGCCGGGATGGATCTTGTTCTTGATGCCGTCAAGGCCGGCCATCAGCATGGCGGCGAAGGCGAGGTAGGGGTTCGCGCCCGGATCGGGGAAGCGGACCTCGACACGCTTGGCTTTCGGCGAGGAGCCGAACGGGATGCGGCATGAAGCGGAGCGGTTGCGGGCCGAATAGGCAAGCAGAACCGGTGCTTCGAAGCCCGGAACCAGACGCTTGTAGGAATTGGTGATCGGGTTGGTGAAGGCGTTGATCGCCTTGGCGTGCTTGATGATGCCGCCGATATAGTAGAGGCAGTTCTCCGACAGGCCGGCGTATTCATTGCCGGCGAAGGTCGGCTTGCCTTCTTTCCAGATCGACTGGTGCACATGCATGCCCGAACCGTTGTCACCATAGACGGGCTTGGGCATGAAGGTCGCGGTCTTGCCGTAGGCGTTGGCCACCTGGTGGACGCCATATTTGAACTTCTGGACGCTGTCGGCGCTTTTCAGAAGCGTCTCGAACTTGATGCCCAGCTCATGCTGTGCCGCACCCACTTCGTGGTGGTGCTTTTCAACGATAACGCCCATTTCGGTCAGAACCGTCAGCATTTCGGAACGCATGTCCTGCGCAGAATCGATCGGCGGAACCGGGAAGTAACCGCCCTTTACGCGCGGACGGTGACCCAGATTGCCCGTTTCATAGTCCGCATCGTCATTGGTGGGAAGCTCGCTGGAATCGAGCTTGAAGCCGGTGTTGTACGGATCGGCCTTGTACTTCACGTCATCGAAGATGAAGAACTCCGGCTCGGGGCCGACGTAAACCGTGTCGCCGATGCCCTCGGACTTGAGAAAGGCTTCCGCCTTCTTTGCCGTGCCGCGCGGGTCGCGATTGTAGGCCTCGCCCGAGATCGGATCGAGAATGTCGCAGAAAATCGCCATCGTCGACTGTGCGAAGAACGGATCCATGTGAGCCGTGTCGGGCTCGGGCATCAGCACCATGTCGGACTCGTTGATGGCCTTCCAGCCGGCAATGGACGAGCCGTCGAACATGACGCCGTCGGCGAACATGTCCTCATCCACGGCGGAGACATCCATGGTGACGTGCTGCAGCTTGCCTTTGGGATCCGTGAAGCGCAGATCGACAAACTTCACGTCGTTTTCCTTGATCTGCTTCATGATGTCTTGTGCAGTGGTCATATTCGCCTTCCTATTTGCGATGGTCTTGCCTGATGATCCCGGAGGTTTTCCGGGAAAGAGAGTGGTTGTGGATTAAACAGCGTCAGCGCCGGTCTCGCCGGTGCGGATGCGGATGACTTCTTCCACATTTGTCACGAAAATCTTGCCGTCGCCGATACGCCCGGTCTGGGCGGCCTTGCGGATCGCCTCGATCGCGGCGTCCACGGTCTCGTCCGGGAGCACGACCTCGATTTTCACCTTCGGGAGAAAATCGACGACATATTCGGCCCCGCGATAAAGCTCCGTATGCCCCTTCTGGCGACCGAAACCCTTGGCCTCGATCACGGTTATGCCTGAAGGCCGATTTCCTGAAGGGCTTCCTTCACTTCGTCGAGCTTGAACGGTTTGATGATCGCTTCGACCTTTTTCATGCCTCAGTGGCCTCCAAATGAGTTCAGGAACGGTGATCCCGCGCCCCTTGTTGCTCCGGTTTGGTTGAAGCACGAAACATGCCAACTCGTGCGGGAGCCTTGCATGAAGCGTGCCAGTCGCTGCATTCTGTGTCCGCACGGGCGAAATCGCGTGGATTGTTCGGGCAGCGACATGTCAGGCCGGGCCTCCGGAGCTTATCAAGGAACCATGCGGTGTGCTGCGCAGTTTGCGGCTTGCCTAAAAAATATGCAATGCGCCGAAGAAAGCGGCAAGGTGTGATGCGTTTGGAGATTTTGACGCCTGAAGAAATGGGCAGTGTGGATCGCAAGGCGGTCGATGCCGGACCTCTGGACGGCTACGGTCTGATGCAGAATGCCGGTGCGGTGGTGGCTGCTGCGATCCTCGAACGTTTCGCCGAGGCGGAGGGATTTCTGGTTCTGTGCGGCCCTGGCAACAATGGTGGCGATGGTTATGTCGTTGCCCGCCTGCTTGTGGAGCGGGGTGTACAGGTCCGGCTGTTTGCCGAAACCGAACCGGCGGCGGGCAGCGATGCGGCCAGGGCGCGCAGGGATTGCCCTGTTGAACCGAAGCCGTATTCGGAGTTCGAACCTGTTGAGCGATGGCTTGTGGTGGATGCGCTGTTCGGCGCTGGTCTGTCGAAGCCTGTCGAAGGGCGCGAGGCTGCAATCATAGAACGGGTGCGCACCAGCGGGCTGCCCGTGGTGTCGATCGACTTGCCGTCCGGCGTTTCCGGGCTTACCGGGAAGCCGCTTGGCGCTGCGTTTCAGGCGGATCTGACCGTGACTTTCTTCCGCAAGAAACCGGGGCACGTGCTCGTGCCCGGCCGGCAGATGTGCGGTGAGCTTCTTGTCGCGGATATCGGCATAGCCGAAACAACACTGAATCGAGCCGAATGCAAGACCTGGGAGAACCATCCCGCGCTGTGGCGGACAGCCTTGCCGGAGGTCGGCATCAGCGCCCACAAGTATTCGCGCGGGCATGTGGCCGTCATATCCGGCGGCGCCACGTCCACGGGAGCGGCGCGTCTTGCAG
>NZ_BAMP01000059.1 GCF_000615975.1 Nitratireductor aquibiodomus NL21 = JCM 21793
TCACCGCGACCGGCCGACGACCGCACGCGCACCCCAGCAGGCAAATCAGCCCGCAGCGGGCGGCGGCTGGATCCGTGATCTCCTGCGCAGTGCTTCAAACGAAGAGGGTCGCGGCGAGCGCGAACGCCAGGCGCCTTCCGTTCAGAAGGAAGACCGTTCAGCCCTGCATGTCGTGGAATCACTGAACTCGCTTTCGGTGGACATCGCCCGTGCGATCGACCATGAAGCATCGATCGACCTGTGGGACCGCTACCGCCGTGGGGAGCGCAATGTCTTCACGCGTCGGCTCTACACGCTTAAGGGCCAGCAGACTTTTGACGAAATCCAGCACAAGTATCGTTCAGATCCCGAGTTCCATTCGGCGGTCGATCTGTACTGCCGCGATTTCGAAAAACTTCTGCGGGACGTGTCGCGCTCGGATCGAGACAACATGATGACCCAGACCTATCTGACCTCGGACACGGGCAAGGTCTACACGATGCTGGCACACGCGAGCGGCCGTCTTCGCTAACACGATACGGCATACAAGCTGAACGAACCGGACGGGCCCCTAGCGGGCCCGTTTCCTTTTGGATGGCAATCTGCAAACCGTTGTTCGGGCGCACGGCTCCTGCTGGAACAACAAAAAGCCTTTGACAACGAAACGCACCGGAACTCCGATAGGATGTCACGCTCACGTTTCAGGCTCGGAGATGTCAATGAAGGCCGTGCTCTTTGAACGCTTCGCACAAGCGCCGCAGATCGTCACGCTGCCCGATCCCTTGCCGGCTGCGCACGGCGTCGTCATCAAGGTTGAGGCCACGGGCGTTTGCCGAAGCGACTGGCATGGCTGGATGGGGCACGACCCTGATATCGAACTGCCACATGTTCCCGGCCACGAACTCGCCGGTGCGGTGGAGGCGGTCGGCAAAGACGTTCAGCGGTGGAAGGTCGGCGACCGCGTTACCGTTCCCTTTGTCGGAGGCTGCGGTTCATGTCCCGAATGCCATGCCGGGCAGCAGCAGGTTTGCCACAACCAGTTTCAGCCGGGCTTCACGCACTGGGGTTCCTTCGCCGAATTCGTTGCAATCCACCAGGCCGATCTCAATCTCGTCGCACTGCCTGAAACCATGGATTTCGTCACCGCGGCCAGCCTCGGCTGCCGCTTCGCCACATCGTTTCGCGCGGTTGTGGATCAGGGCCGGGTTTCTGCCGGTCAATGGGTCTGCGTACATGGCTGCGGCGGCGTCGGGCTTTCCGCCATCATGATAGCCAGCGCCCTCGGTGCAAATGTGGTGGCCGTGGACATTTCCGAAGACAAGCTGGCGCTCGCCCGCGAACTCGGCGCAACCGCGACTGTCAACGCAGGAATGGTGGCAGATGTCGCCGAAGCGGTCTTCGACATCACAAATGGCGGTGCTCATCTCTCCCTCGACGCGCTGGGCCATCCCGAAACCTGCTTCAACTCGATCCAGAACCTGCGCCGGCGTGGCAGACATGTGCAGATCGGTCTGATGCTGGCTGAGCACAGCACGCCACAGATTCCCATGGCGCGTGTCATCGCCCACGAACTCGAGGTTCTGGGGAGCCACGGCATGCAGCGCATCGCTATGACGCAATGCTGGCCATGATCCAGACAGGCAAACTCGCCCCTGAGCGGCTGGTGGGACAACAGATCAGCCTTGAAGAATCGATTGAAGCACTGATGGCGATGGACCGGTTCCAGTCTATCGGCGCAACGGTGATCAACCGCTTCTGAAGAGCAGCGCTTGCAAGGCTTCAGGTGTTGGAGACAGTCCAGTCGACGAGATCCGCCATGGCCGTGCCGAAGGCTCGGTCAAGGGCCGAGGCGAACGCCTGCCCCCCGCTGCCGTTCACGGGTGTCGATGCGGTGAATACGCGCGAAGCCCGCACGACCCCATTTCGGTCGTTCAGTATGCGAACGAAGATCTCGACCTCGGCGCGATCCTGTCCGTCGACACGCACATTGAAAGCACGCAGGTCTGCCAGAATCTGGTAGTCGATCGCCAGTCCCTCGCCCGGCATGCCGACGCCGCCGAAGCGGCCCGAACGCTGGTAGAGATCGGCCATGCGTGTCTGAACGATCCTTGGCAGCCGGTCGGCCCAGCGAACACCACCCAGATACTGAATGGCGCCACTCGACGTCTTGACCACAATGTCCTGCCCGTCGAGCATCTTGATGGCTGTGGGCTCTGTGACAAGGATCTGTTTCCGGCTGACGCGGCGTCCGTCCTGCGAGACGGTGGGCGTGGTGAGATCGAAAGCATCTACAGGTGCAGGTCCGCCGCCCGGCAAGGCAGCACAGCCGGCCAGAACGCCCCCCAACGCCAGCAGCGCGAAAATCCTCGCCCTCGTCCTCAAAAACCGCTCCTCAATCCGAACGCCGGTGAATCCGGCGGGATTCGCCCCTGACACTGCCCAAAAAGCAAAAAAGACCTGTCCCGAATTGTTTGGATGATGCGGCACGAATGTCAACGTCGGACCCGCCCGTCATAACGGCGAATCGTCCCATCACCACCGGTGATGATGCGTTGCGGATTCTGTTCGAAATCCGTCACCGCGCTCTCAATCCGGTTGATCGAACGGCGGGCGTCGCGCACGAGAGACTCGACCTCACGCAGTCCACCGCCCGAGAAGCGCTCCAGATTGCCCGAAATCGCATCAACGCGGACGGTCAGCGTTTCGGCCATCTTGCGGAAAGACCTGAGCGTTTCGCGTGCATCGGCCATCAGACCGTCGCCGTCGCCGGATTCGAGCATGCCGTCGAGCTTGGCAAGCACGGAATCGAGCCGCACCGACGATTTGTTCAACTGGCTCGCCAGTTCGCTGGCATTGGTAATGAACTGGTCGATGTCGTCCTTGCGCTTGTCCACCGTTTCGCTGACATCGGCGATGCTTTTTGCAGCGCGGTTCACGGTCGCGCTTGCCTGCTCGAAATTACCGACGGCGGATTTGACCGTGGCGGGATCGACGCTATCAAGAACGCCGTCGAGCTTGGCGAGTGTCTGGTTGGCATTGGTCGAGAAAGTGCCGATCGAACGCACGGTCTCGTCAACACTGGTCATGACCGTGTCGATGTTGCGGCTCGCTTTCTCCAGGCGCCCCGAAAACTCATCGAAATTGCCAACCATCGATGCAATCTTGTCACGATCGACCGACGTAATCAGCTCCTCGGCCGCCTTTAGCGTGCTGTCGAGCTGCCCGGACACTTTTGAGATCGTCTCCGAGAGCGAGCTAACATTGGCGAGGAATGTATCGATGCCGGACGCGTTGCGCTCCAGTGCCTCGGAAAAGCGCTGGACGTTCTTGACCGTATCGGTAAGCGGCTGCCGGGCGTCCTTCGTGAACCCTTCAAGCTGGGACACAACAGAATCAGACGCGTGAGAAGGCTTTGGGCGGTCTGCAGAAGATTGGTCACCGCCGAAGGGCTTGCCTGTATTTCCGCGACCGTATCGCGCTCCTCGGCCAGGTCGAACAGATTGGGCTCGTTGAGGTCACCGCCCGTCAGCTCGATGTTTGCCGTTCCGGTGAGGCCCGCAAGCCCGACATCCGCCTTTGTGGATTGCGTGATCGGGGTCAAGCGGTCCACTTCCGCGTCGGCGATTGCGACACTCGGGTTCGAAAGGTCCAGATAGACGCGGCGCACATCCCCCACCTTCACGCCGTTGAAGAGCACTGCGCTGCCACGCGAGAGGCCGGATGCGGAACCGGGAATGCGAAACCGCAGAACCGCAGTCTCGCCCCGGTCGCCGATATTGGCGGTCCAGTAAACGAAACCGAACGCGGCCAGGATGACCAGAACGGTGAAGAAGCCGACAAGAACGTAGTTGGCTCTGGTTTCCATGATAACCTGCTAACCTCTTGCGGAACGGTCGATCTGCCGGGCCCGCTTTCCCCTGAAATAGGCTTTCACCCAAGGATCGTCGCATGCGAGCATGTCCTCGACCGTGCCTTCAACGAGAACACGTTTGCCACCGAGAACAGCGATGCGGTCGCATGCCGTCAAGAGACTGTCGAGATCGTGGGTGACCATATAGACCGTCAGCCCCATCGTGTCGCGCAGTTTCCCAACCAGCTCATCGAATTCAGCCGCACCGATCGGGTCAAGACCGGATGTCGGCTCGTCCAGAAAAACAATATCCGGATCGAGTGCAAGGGCGCGCGCAAGGGCGGCCCGCTTGATCATGCCACCCGACAGTTCGGATGGGTATTTCGTTGCTGCATTGCGTGGCAGACCGACAAGTTCAAGCTTCAGATAAGCCAGCTCGTCCATCAGCGCGCGCGGCAGGTCGAGATATTCACGCATTGGCACCTGGATGTTCTCGAGCACTGTCAGCGCTGAAAACAGCGCGCCGTGCTGAAAGAGAACCCCCTGATGCATATCGACCCTCAGGCGTTCCTCATCCGTCGCAGCGTCAAGGTCCTGTCCAAGCAGGTGGATCGTGCCCGAGCTTTTTCGCACGAGACCAAGGATCGTGCGCAAAAGCACCGATTTGCCAGCTCCCGACGCGCCGACAAAGCCAAGAATTTCGCCCCGATAGACGTCGAGCGAAAGACCGTCGAGCACCAGCGTATCACCGAAACCGACCGTGACGTCGCGCACGGAAAGAACCACATCGCGCGACTGCGCCACCTGCCCTTCCTGCCGCTCCTCGATCAACACCATGCCGCCACCTAGAAATCGATTGCTGCGTAGAAAATGGCGAACATCCCATCAACGACGATCACGACGAAAATCGCCTTGACCACGGACGCAGTGACGTGACCTCCAAGGGACTCGGCACTGCCTCCCACCTTCATCCCCTCGATGGAAGCGATAATACCGACGATCAGCGCCATGAAGGGTGCCTTGATCAAACCGGCGAAGATTGTTGAAAGATCGATCGAATCCCTGAGGCGATCAATGAACGCCTCGGGCGGGATGCCTGAGTAAAGCCAGGCAATGAGCATGGCACCGCCGAGGGCGGCGAAATTTGCAACGATGGTGAGACACGGAACCGCGACCATCAAGGCGACGAGACGCGGAAACACCAGAACCCCGACCGGGTTGAGGCCGATCACCGTCAGCGCATCCACTTCCTCGCGCATCTTCATGGAGCCGATTTCGGCGGTGATGGCGCTGCCGGAGCGACCGGCAATCATGATCGCCGTCATCAACACGCCAAGCTCGCGCAGGATCAGGATTCCGACAAGATCGACAACAAATATCTCGGCACCGAAATAGCGCAGCTGAAAGGCACCCTGCTGGGCAATGATGGCGCCGACGATCGCAGACATCAGAACGATGATCGGCACTGCGCCCACGCCCATCCGGTCGATCTGGTTGATAATGGCGGCAGGATTGATCGCGTGCGCGCGGCCAAGCTTCATCTGGGCGCCGCCAATGGTGGCGCCCAGAATATGCGCACCATAGACGATATCGTCCCGCGCCTCATACATGGCAACGCGATCCGCTCCAGGAGGCTGACAAGCAGCGAACCCTTTTGGCGCGGCCTGCTCTCGCCGTCCTGCTCAACCGCATCGCGAACCGCAGGCAGGAGTATCTTGGCGGCTTCGCTCTCGCCGGTGACCGTGACATCAGCACCACGTGTCTGATGCGCATGGACGAGGCGCTCGATGATCCAGGCGCCAGCCGTATCGAGGCTGGCGATGCCGGACAGGTCCACAGAAACGCGCTGCAGAGCGTCCTGGGCCTCCAGCTTGCGCATACGGGCATCGACCCTGGCGACAGTCCGCGTGTTCCAGGCACCCGAAAGGCGGCAGGAGAGCACGCCGCCCTGCACGTCCGTCTCTAGACGGGGCTCGCCATTCTGGCCGGCTGGACGCCCTGCGTCGCTTGCGTCGTCAACGGAATTGGTCAACATGGCACCATCATTAGTGTGGAGCAGGTCCAAAGGGAACCGGTTGCCGGTCCCCAGAAGCGCCATATAAGGCATGTTCCTCCGATAATTGTGATTTTTGCGAGAAGAAGGGTGGAAATGACACGCGAACTGGCCACAAACACCGAAGGTTTTCCCATTGCAGGTGTCTTCACAATCTCCAGAGGCTCACGCACAGAGGCGCGAGTCGTCACCTGCACGGTGAGCGAAAACGGCGTTCGCGGCCAGGGGGAATGCGTGCCTTACCCGCGCTACGGCGAATCGGAGGACAGCGTAGTCGCTCAGATTGAGGCGGCGCGTGAGGATATTGCCAACGGCATCAGCCGCGCCGACCTCGTCTCCTCGATGCCAGCCGGCGCCGCCCGCAACGCTGTCGACTGCGCTCTCTGGGATCTCGAAGCGAAGCTTTCGGGCAGGCGCGCTTCCGCGACGGCCTGCACCATCCCGCCACGCCCGTTGCAGACGGCCTATACGATTTCGCTCGCCGCACCTGAGGAAATGGCAGCACAGGCGCGCGCGCATGCAACGCGCCCTCTCCTGAAGGTGAAGCTCGGCGGTGAAAACGATGCGGCACGCATTCATGCCGTGGCGGGTGCGGCCCCCGACAGCCGCCTGATCGTCGATGCCAATGAAGGCTGGACCGAAGAAAACATCCGCGAAAACATGCTGGCGGCAGCAGAATTCCACGTTGCCCTGATCGAACAGCCCCTGCCCGCCGGAAAGGACGGAATTCTGCGCGACATCCCACACCCGGTGCCAGTCTGCGCGGATGAGAGCGTGCACACAGCCGACAGCCTACCCGAACTTGCCGGGCTCTACGATTTCGTCAACATCAAGCTCGACAAGACCGGCGGTCTAACGGCGGCGCTGGAACTGCGCGACCGCGCCCGTGAAATGGGCTTTGGCGTGATGGTGGGATGCATGGTGGGCACGTCGCTCGCCATGGCGCCGGCGGTGCTGCTCGCCCAGGGTGCCGACTTTGTGGATCTGGACGGCCCGCTGCTTCTGGCGAAAGACCGTCCGCACGGACTGAGCTATTCCGGCTCACTGGTCTCGCCCCCCTCGCCACAGCTCTGGGGTTGACGGGGGCTGGACGATCAGGGCCGCTCAGGCGGCCTTGATCCGGTCCCCCTGAAATGCAGCAACGACGGCGCGCTCCTGCGAAGCCGCAGCCGCAGGCTCTACCTCGAGAATCTGCGCCCACGTGATGATCTCGAAGCTGCCGTCGAAATTCTCGGCAAGCGCCGTGCAGCTTTCCACCCAGTCGCCCGTGTTCATATAGCTTATGCCGCGAATGTCTTCCATCGCGGCATGATGGATGTGTCCGCAGATAACGCCGTCAACCTCGGAGCGCTGGGCTTCCTGGGCAAGCACGTCCTGGAACGAGCTTATGAACTTGACCGCCTTCTTGACCTTGATCTTTGCCCAGGAAGAAAACGACCAGTACGGACGCCCCAAAACCCGCCGCACGCGCGCGATGACGCGATTAACGACGATGGCGAGGTCGTAGGCCTTGTCGCCCAGATAGGCAAGCCAGCGCACATTGTGCACGACCTGGTCGAACTGGTCGCCGTGGATGACAAGAAATCTGCGCCCGTCTGCGGCCTCGTGGATCACCCGGTCGGCGACGACGATGCCGCCGAAATGGACGCCCTGGAACGAGCGAAGAAACTCATCGTGATTGCCCGCGATATAGGTGATCTCGGATCCCTTGCGCGCCTTGCGCAGGAGCTTCTGCACCACATCGTTGTGCGCCGCCGGCCAGTGCCATGACCGCTTGAGACGCCAGCCATCGACAATGTCTCCGACCAGATAAATCTGGTCGGCATCGTGATAGCGCAGAAAATCGATCAGAAACTCGGCCTTCGCCGGCTTCGAGCCGAGGTGGATGTCGGAGATGAAAAGTGCGCGAAATCTGCGGTGTTCAGCGCCGGTCATTGTCCCGCCTGAGCCTTGTTAAGTCGCGCATTCTATGGCCCGATTCATGTCACAGACATATGACGATTACCGTTTCGATACGGGAAAATGGCTGTGCAGGACGGCAAAACGCCGCGCCGGGCACGATTCCGGCTTATGAAACTGCTTCTCGACATTCAGCGCTGGAAAAAGCGCGGGCGAGCGCCTAAGCACATGAGACGATTCATACCGTTTGAGCGCTGCGGCCCATCAGGGGTCAATAGCGCCTGAACACCGTGCCGCAAGCCAAACGGCCACGCCGCCAGAGCCATGATGTGGAGCCGCTGATGTCATCCAAAAACAAGAAACCACAGAGATCAGAATTCGACGAAGCCGCGCTCTTCTTTCACCGGCACCCCACTCCCGGAAAGCTGGAAATTCAGGCCACCAAGCCGCTGGGCAACCAGCGCGACCTGGCGCTCGCCTATTCGCCCGGCGTTGCCGCCCCCTGCATGGCCATCCATGATGATCCGAAAACCGCGGCCGATTATACGGCACGGGCCAATCTCGTCGCCGTGGTCTCCAATGGTTCAGCCGTGCTCGGGCTCGGCAATATCGGCCCGCTCGCTTCCAAGCCGGTAATGGAGGGCAAGGCGGTTCTATTCAAAAAGTTTGCCGGCATCGACGTGTTCGACATCGAGATCGACGCGCCGGAAATCGACCGCATGGTGGAGACGGTCGCGGCACTCGAACCGACCTTCGGCGGCATCAATCTGGAGGACATCAAGGCACCCGAATGCTTCGAGGTCGAGGAACAGTTGAAAGCCCGCATGGGCATTCCGGTGTTCCATGACGACCAGCACGGCACAGCCATCATTGTGGCCGCGGCGGTTTTGAACGGTCTTGAACTGGCCGGCAAGGACATCGGCTCGGCAAAGATAGTTTCTTCGGGCGCGGGAGCGGCCGCGCTTGCCTGTCTCAACCTGCTCGTTTCGCTCGGTGCGAAGACCGAAAACATCTGGCTTACGGATCGGCACGGCGTCGTCTATGAGGGCCGCAGGGAGGAGATGGACCGCTGGAAAGCGCCGTATGTGAAAGACACGGACGCCCGCAAGCTGGCTGAAGTGATCGGCGGAGCGGATGTGTTTCTCGGGCTCTCGGCGGCTGGTGTGCTAAAGCCGGAAATGCTGGCGGACATGGCCGAGAAACCGCTGATCCTGGCGCTCGCCAACCCTGTGCCCGAGATCATGCCGGACGTGGCACGCGAAGCGCGGCCTGACGCCATGATCTGCACCGGGCGCTCGGACTTCCCGAACCAGGTGAACAACGTTCTGTGCTTCCCCTACATCTTCCGCGGAGCGCTCGACGTGGGTGCGACCGCGATCAACGAAGAGATGAAGCGTGCTGCGGTCAAGGCAATCGCAGGCCTTGCCCGCGAAGAGCCATCCGATGTCGCAGCGCGCGCCTATTCCGGCGAGACGCCGATCTTCGGTCCGGACTTTCTGATCCCTTCACCCTTCGATCCACGCCTCATCCTGCGCATCGCACCGGCGGTTGCCGAAGCGGCCATGAAGAGCGGTGTCGCGGCACGCCCCATCGAGGACATGGACCAATATCTCGACCGGCTAAACCGCTTCGTGTTCCGCTCCGGCCTCGTGATGAAACCTGTCTTCTCGGCAGCCAAAGGCGCAGGCACCAAGCGTGTGATCTATGCAGACGGCGAGGACGAACGGGTGCTGCGCGCAGCCCAGGTCGTGATCGAGGAAGGCATAGCCGAACCCATCATAATCGGCCGTCCGCACGTGGTGGAAACGCGCCTCAAGCGCTATGGCCTGCGTATTCGTCCTGGCGAGGATTTTTCGATCATCAACCGGAAGACGACCCGCGCTATCGCGACTATGTTGATCTTCTGGTGCAACTGGCCGGCCGGCGCGGCGTGACGCCCGAAGCCGCGCGCACCCTTGTGCGCACGAACACCACGGTAATTGCCGCCATCGCCATGATGCGCGACGAGGCGGACGCATGATCTGCGGGCTTGAAGGCCGCTTTGAGAAGCACCTGCGCTACGTGGACATGATCATCGGCAAGCGCGAAGGCGTCTGCGATCTTTCCACCCTCTCCATGCTCATCTCTCAGTTCGGTGTAACCTTCTTTACGGACACCTATGTCACCCTTTGTCCCTCCGCCTCGGAAATCGTCGAAACGACGATCCTTGCGGCGGAGGAGATCCGTCGTTTCGGCATAGAACCCAAAGCAGCGCTTCTCTCGCACTCCAACTTCGGCTCACGCGATTCCGAGAGCTCGATCAAGATGCGCGAGGCGGCATCGATGTTGAAACGTGTTGCCCCCGATCTTGTGTCCGACGGTGAGATGCACGGCGATTCCGCACTTTCGGAGGTGCTGCGTCAGCGTGTGTATCCGCAGGCATCGCTCTCCGGCGAAGCCAATCTTCTCGTGTTCCCAAGTCTGGACGCAGCAAACATAACGCTGACCACATTGAAGATCATGACCGATGCGCTGCATGTCGGCCCGATCCTGCTCGGAACGGCCATGCCCGCCCACATTCTGACCCCCTCCGTCACCTCGCGCGGCGTCGTGAACATGACCGCACTTGCGGCCGTCGAAGCCCTGCAGAAGAGCAAGGCCGTGATGACGAACTGAAATTTCCTGCAGAATTTGGTTGCTGCCAGATCATCAATACGCGATAAGGTTGCATTTCTAACTGTAACTTAACCTGATTGGCCTATCTTTCGCCAATTGGCTGACGGTTTCCGCGAAACCGGAACGGGCGTGTTCGCGTGTCAGTCAGTGTGGGCAGACGGGGCGCGGAATGCATCTGGGTGGCAAGTATTTATTGCGTATTGTTTTTGTGTTTGTCACTGCCGCGCTGGGCGCGGCGGCAACAGTCGCCGACGCCAATGCGAAATCGCGAACGTGCAGAAATCTCGAAATGCAGCTTGCGGCCGCCTCGCCGAACTCTTCGGCAAAGGCCAGGGGTTACGACCGCGCTATAGCGAAGCAGCAGTACCAGCTTGGTATTGTGCGTTCACGCCTGCGGCAGGCGCGGTGCGGGCTCGGTATCTTCAAGAACCGCAGCAGCCAATGCACTGACTTGAGAAAATCGGAAGCCCGCATGGCGAAAAATCTCGCCAAGCTGCAGAGTGAGCGAGGGCGGAAAGGCGGCACTTCAGGCAAAGAACGCGCCCGCCTCCGTTCCGCATTGAAAGACAACAATTGTTACGCAAAAAAAAGTCCACAGCAGGCGCAAAGAAAGAAACAGAAACAGGCAGCGTCATCGAGCGGCACCAAAAAGCCGAATCGCCCCGGAACCGTCTATCAGACCATGTGCGTGCGCGCATGCGACGGTTATTATTTTCCAATCTCGTTTTCGGTTGCGAAGGACAAATTCTCCAGAGACCAGAAGACCTGCGAGGCGCGCTGCCCCGGCGCTGAGGTTGCGCTCTACGCGCATGACGTTCTGAACGAAGAAGCCGAAGACATGATTTCCGTTGCCGACGGCACCCCGTATCGCGCATTACCCAAAGCGTTCAGCTACCGCCAGACCGGGGTGTCGCGCGCCGCCTGCAGTTGCCGCAAGGACAAGCGCTTCACAATCATCGCCGGGGGAAAGGCGGTCGACGCGCGCACTCCAGCGCCCATCGGACCGCCTCCCGCACCCGAAACCCGGTTGATGGCGAAAGAGATGTCCAGTGAGACTTCAGCGAGCTTCTACATCGCAACACCGCCGCAGCAAGAGCCAATGTCAGACAACGCTGCGGCAGCGCATATGGAAAAGAATGCTTCCGTCAACCCGCTGCTCGAAGACGATGCCGCCCAGCGCCGTGTCAGGATAGTCGGGCCAGCGTTTCTTCCCGACCCAGAAGAGGCAATAGACCTGCGAGCTCCGGCCCCTGCTCCCGACCCGTAAGGGCGATGCGGAGCGGCATGAAAAGGCCTCGCCCCTTGCGCCCCGTTCCGGCCTTGACGGCCGCCGTCCATACGCGCCAGGTTTCGGCATCCCATGGCTCCTGCGGCAGGTGCTTCCCCGCCTCGTGAACAAAGATGCGGTCCTCCTCCGAAAGAACAGCATCCTGAGCCGGTTTCGCGCGAACGATGCTCCACCAGTCCGCCGCTTCCGCGACGGACTCCAGATTGCCGCGCACGGCAAGCCAGAAGGCCTCTGCTTCATCGCCGGCAATGCCAAGGGCGGCGAGCCGGTCTTGTACATCGTCAAACGGCATCACCTGAATGAGATGCCGGCTGAGGCCTGAAAGCTCCGCCGGGTCGAACCTGGCCGCCGATTTCGACGTGGATGTCGGATCGAACAGCGTCGCCAGTTCCTCCATCGAGGAGGCTGCGGTAACGTTTTCGGATGTGCCTATGAGAACCGCAAGCGACGCAACCGCCATCGGCTCGATGCCCGCATCACGCAAGCTGGCAACGGAGAGAGCGCCGGTGCGCTTCGAAAGCCCCTCCCCTGACACGGTTGTCAGCAGGTTGTGATGGCCGAAGGCCGGCGGCTCGGCGCCAAGCGCTCTGAAGAGCGCGATCTGCGCGCCTGTATTGGTGACGTGATCGTCACCACGGATGACATGCGTCACGCCAAGGTCGATATCGTCAACCACGGAAGGCAGCGTGTAGAGATACGTGCCGTCCGCACGGATCAGAACGGGGTCCGACATGGAGGCAAGGTCGACCGTCTGAGGTCCGCGCACCACATCGTCCCAATGCACCTCCGTACGACTGGTCACGAAAGGATCGTCGGCGAAATTCGGGAGAAGAAAGCGCCAGTGCGGCCTGCGCCCCTCGGCTTCCAGCGCCGACTTCTCCGCATCTGTGAGTTTCAGCGCCTCGCGGCCATAGACGGGCGGCAGACGGCGCGACAGGCGTATCTTGCGGCGGCGTTCAAGCTCTTCCGGCGTCTCGTAGCAGGAATAGAGAAGCCCGGCCGCCTTCAGCTTTTCAGCGGCGGCATCATAGTGCTCGAACCGGCCCGACTGGGCAACCGTCTGATCCGGTTCGATGCCGAGCCAGGCCAGGTCGCGGGCGATGCCATCGGCATATTCCTGACGCGAGCGCTCTGCATCCGTGTCGTCGAAGCGCAGGATGAAGCGTCCATTCAGCTTCTTCGCATAAAGCCAGTTGAAGAGCGCAGTACGCGTGTTGCCGATATGAATGTGGCCGGTCGGAGACGGCGCGAAACGAACGGTGACTGTCATGGGTGCGGGGGTATCCAAAAGCGCATCGCTTGGCAAGAAAAACGCGGGCCTCAGGCAGGTTCCAGACGGGCATTCAGCCCGCGCGATACAAACAGGAGCATCACGCAAGCCGCCAGGCAGTAGACGCCCATCACCCCGATCTGCAGCGGATAGCTAACGCCGCGGTCGATCAGGAAGCCTGTAACGCCCGGCCCCATGGCCGTGGCAAAGACCATGATTGCAACGGTCAGTGCGCGAATGGAACCCAAATGTCTGATGCCGTAAACCTCCGGCCAGAGCGCGCCGAAAAGCGTCGAGGAAAAGCCATAGGAAACGCCCATAAGCCCCATAAAGGCAAAGGCGCTCCACTGGGCTTCGCTACCCGCGAGAATGAGACAGGCCGCCCCCAGCGGAACAAGGAAGCCCGGCAGAAGCGCGACGGCTGAAAAACGGTCAATCAACTGGCCCGAGATCAGCGCGAAGACGACCGTCATGGACGCCATGAAGGTAAATGAGGAGGCGAACACCTCCAGAGACCAGCCGCGCAGTTCCACCAGATAAATCTGATGAAAGAAAATCGTGGTGCCGATAAAGCCCGGCGCCATGACGCCGAGAAGCAGAAGATAAAAGACGGGATCGCGCAGCACTTCACCACGCGTCCAGTCACGCACCGTGCTTCTGCGCGCCGCCGGATCGCTGGCGCGCGGCGCACGCTCCACCGCAATCAGGCCGGATATGACCGGCAATGCAAAGACGAGAAGAAGTGCGGCGGCGATGAACCAGCTATTGCGCCAGCCGACTACCGCGGCAATCGCGACGAAGGCCAGCGGCAGGGTCGCCTCGCCGACATTGTGACCAAGCGTTGCGACGGAAACAGCCCGACCGCGCTGCGCGGAGAACCATCGCCCCATGGCGGTCAGCGAGTTGTGCGTCATCATCCCCTGCCCGAACAGTCGCAGCATGTAGATCGTCACCACAAGCACCACGAGCGAATGCGAAAGCGCCATCGACACACAGGCGAGCGCCAGAAGCGGAATGATGATGAAGGCGACCCTGCGCGCCGAATAGCGATCAACGATCTGGCCGAGCCGCGGCAGGGTAAACGCGCTGGCGAGCGTCGCCAGCATGTAGAGCGTGCCGAAGGCACCGTGCGACAGACCGTATTCGGCGCGGATATCGCCAGCCGACAGCGAAATGAAGAAGGTCTGGCCGAAGGATGAAAACAGCGTGAGAAGAAACCCGCCCGCAAGCCAGCGCGCGTTATCGCGAAGAAAGATCAGATAGGACATGAGCGGAACTCTGGTGCCGGGCGGGATGCGGCGTCGGAACACTGCAAAGCGAATTGCGGGCATCGTAAACGCAGGAGGAAAAAGCGCAATGGCCGCATTGCACCGATTGGATGCGCCAGCCCCTTGCAAAAAACATAAGAATCGACTTATCTATTCACATGAACGAAGCAGACATCTTCAAGGCCCTTGCCGACCCGACACGCAGACAGATGCTCGAACGATTGAGCGGAGGCGAACGCAATGCGACCGAACTGCGGGAGGGGCTCGCCATGTCGCAGCCGGCGGTCTCGCAGCATATCGCCGTGCTGCGCGGCGCCGGCCTGATTGAGGAAGAAAAATCCGGACGGCAGATGCGCTACCGCATAAGGGCGGATGGAATGGCGCCGGTGGTCGACTGGCTTACACGCTATCGCGGCTTCTGGCCCGAACGGGTCGAGAGGCTCAAAACACTGCTCAGGGAGATGGACCAGTGAGCGACGCCGACACTGAAAACACGAACGAAAACATTGTTCTGGAGTGCCTTCTGGAATCTCCGCCCGAAAAGGTCTGGCGCGCACTTACCGTTCCCGAACTTGCGGCAGGCTGGCTTGGTGAGCCCGGTGACGGCGGCAGGGAACCGGCCTATGAAATCCTCGACACAGAGCCCTGTTCGCGTGTGCGCTATACCTGGCGTGACGAGCAGACCGACGCGCCAGACACGCTTGTGACCTTCGAGATCAGCCCCGCACCCGACGGCAATACGTGGTTTCGTCTAACCCACAGCCACTGCGCCCTGCCACGCCTGGCTGCAAACAGCAACGGCGCGCCGACAGCACGCGCTGCCTGACATCCACCAGAACCGAACCAGAACCGACACTGATAAAAAAGGAGATCGCGATGCGCGACACGATGGCGCTCGTCCCTATGGTCGTGGAGCAGTCACCGAGAGGCGAACGTTCCTTCGACATCTACTCGAGACTTCTGCGAGAGCGGATCATCTTCCTGAATGGGGAGGTGAATGACGACTCGGCCGCACTCATCTGCGCGCAGCTTCTGTTCCTGGAATCGGAAAATCCCGAGCGCGAGATTTCCTTCTACATCAACTCGCCGGGAGGCGTGGTGTCGAGCGGCTTTGCCATCTATGACACGATGAACTTCATCAACAGCCCGGTGGCGACTGTCTGCATGGGTACGGCCGGTTCCATGGGATCGTTCCTTCTGATGGCGGGGGAACCTGGCCGACGCGCGGCACTTGCCAATGCCAGTGTCGTTCTGCACCAGCCTTCGGGCGGCTTTCGTGGTCAGGCATCCGATGTGCAGCGCCACGCGGAAGACATATTGAAGCTGAAACGCCGGATGATCCGGCTCTATGCGGAACATTGCGGGCGCACTGAAGAGGAAGTGGAACGCACGCTCGACCGCGACTTCTTCATGACCGCGCAGGAAGCCTGCGACTGGGGCCTTGTCGACCGGGTCTATTCAACCAGGACGGATCTGGAACGCCAGAAAGCGCAAAAGCCTGCCAGCTCCTGAAAGCTGTTCTCTAACAGCTCGTTACGAGCGATCCCTGAATCTGTTCGTGATCGGATAACGACGGTCCCGCCCGAAATTCTTCTTCGTGATCTTCACGCCGGGCGCGGCCTGCCGCCGCTTGTATTCGGCAATATAGAGCAGGTGCTCGACGCGATGCACCGTCTCGCGCTCATGGCCCCGCGCAACGATCGCGTCGACACTCATCTCGCCTTCGACCAGGCATTCCAGAATGTCGTCGAGCACCGGATAGGGCGGCAGTGAATCCTGATCCGTCTGGTCGGGACGAAGCTCGGCCGACGGCGCCTTGTCGATGATGTTTTGCGGAATAACCTCGCCGGAGGGGCCGAGCGCACCGGGTGGCACGATCGTGTTGCGCCAGGACGACAGGGCATAGACCTGCATCTTGTAGACGTCCTTGATCGGATTGAACCCGCCATTCATGTCGCCATAGAGCGTGGCGTAACCGACCGACATTTCCGACTTGTTGCCCGTGGTGACGACCATGGAACCGAACTTGTTGGAAACGGCCATGAGGATCGTGCCACGGGTACGGCTTTGCAGGTTCTCCTCCGTCACCCCCTCTGCGGTGCCTTCAAAAAGCTGGCCAAGCGCGCTCGAAAATCCTTCGACCGGTTCCGAGATCGGCACGATGTCGTAGCGGCAACCGAGCGCACGGGCGCAGTCTTCGGCATCCTTCAATGAATCCTTCGAGGTATAGCGGTAGGGCATCATGATGCAGCGCACCCGCTCCTCGCCCAGCGCATCGACGGCGAGCGCAGCACAAATCGCCGAGTCGATGCCGCCCGAGAGACCAAGAACCACATTCTTGAAGCCGTTCTTGTTCACATAGTCGCGCAGGCCCAGCATGCAGGCCCGATAATCGGCCTCTTCCTTCTCCGGAATCCTCGACATGGGGCCGTCATCGCAGCGCCAGCCCTCGCCCTCGCGCTTCCAGGCGGAGACGGAGACTGCCTCCTCGAACTGGCTCATCTGGAATGCGAGCGACTTGTCGGCCTGTATGGCAAAGGACGCGCCATCGAAGACAAGCTCGTCCTGCCCGCCAAGCTGATTGGCGTAAAGCATCGGCAAGCCGCTTTCGATGACCTGACGGATGACGACCTGATGGCGCACCTCGACCTTGCCGCGATAGTAGGGGGAGCCGTTCGGCACCAGCAAAATCTCGGCGCCGGATTCGGCCAGTGTCTCGCAGACATCGAGTTCGCCCCAGATATCCTCGCAAATCGGGATACCTATTCGGATGCCGCGGAAATTCACGGGCCCCGGCATATCCGGGCCTGGCTGAAAGACACGTTTCTCGTCAAATTCCCCGTAATTGGGCAGGTCGAGTTTGTATCGCTCGGCGATCACCTTGCCGCCATCAAGCACCATGATCGCATTGTGCAGACCGCTCTTGCGCTTTAGCGGCACACCGATGATGACGCCCGGACCGCCATCCTTTGTGTCATCGGCAAGTGCCTGGACGGCCGTCTCGCAGGCCTCGACAAACGCGGGTTTGAGGACGAGGTCCTCCGGCGGATACCCGGCAATGAACAGCTCGGTGAACAGGACGAGATCAGCCCCATGGCGCGCAGCGTCCGCCCGTGCCTCGCGCGCCTTCGCCAGATTTCCCGCAACATCGCCAACGACTGGATTAAGCTGTGCAGTGGCAATACGCAGAATGTCAGAAGGGGCAGACTTGGGAGACATGACGTTCCTGTTCGGTGAGGCAAGGAGGGCGAAGTGTCTAAAGCGTGTAGCCTTTGCACCCCATGCTTGCAACACTCCCGCGTGTATCAGAGGCCGACGCCAAGCCCCTCTTCACTTCTATCCAGAATGAGCGGAATGATGAGATCCTCCTCATCGTCCAGATGACGCAGCAGCATGGCGAGCAGGGCCTCGTTTTCCCGCGCATAGGCATCAGCGGCAAAGCGCACTTGATCGCCGTCCGCCTGAAGTGCCTGCAAAAACGCCGTGCCACTCTCCGCATTGCGCTCCAGCGCGTCATGGATGACGTGATGGTCGCTGTCGAGCAAATCAAAACCGTGCTTCATGCGCGGCTCCGCTTTTGCAAAAACCGGGAAATAGTGCATGTCCTCGATTTGATGGTGTCCGTGAAGCTGCTGCAGGAAGAAGCGCAGGCGAGGCGCGAACCAGACAGCGAAATCGCGCGGAGCGAGCTTCTGCCCCCGATAATCGCCCATGCCCGCCTTCAACATGCCGCCAAGCTCACGAAACATGTCGTGGCGCTGCAGCCAGAACCGTGCCATCTCGCCAAGGTTCGGATGCGACGGCCAGACCTCTCGTGGGTATTTCTCCACGAGATAACGCAGATCGGCAGGCAATCCGTTCCGGGTCTCAAGATTCGGCATTTCTGGTAGCATCGTCATTCGTCGCGTCTGGCCGGAGCGACGACAACACTCGGACCGCCGAGAGCATATTGTGGCAGCTCATCCGCGATAGCATAGAAGTCGCCCCTGTCGGCCACGAAAATGTGGCTTTCGGCCGTGAGGCCTGATGGCAGGTCGAAGGCACCGGCCAGAATCGAGATCTTGTCCGCATCATTGCGCTTCCAGAACAGGGCGGAGCCACATGTCCTGCAGAAACCGCGTTTGGCGAAATCGGAGGCCGCATACCAGGTGATGTTCCCCTCGCCTTCAATGACGACGTTCGACACATCGACATCCGTCGCGGCATAGTAGAGCCCTGTCTGCTTGCGGCACTGCGAGCAGTGACAATAGACAACGCCGCGCAGCGCGCCCCTGGTGCGAAAACGGACCGCACCACACAGGCACGATCCGTTGCTTTCTTTCATCATGGTTTCCTCCGAACGCGATCCAGTCGTATCCGGAACCATATTTATCAGCTCAAAGCCGCCGGCGACATCAACTATGCCTGAAGCTAAGCATCAGGCGGTTTCAGCCGTTGGCCACCTTGCCTGCCGGCAGGGCCTCACGGTCTTTCTTCAGGAGTTCGGCCACCAGGAAAGACAGCTCAAGCGCCTGATCGGCATTGAGACGAGGGTCACAATGGGTGTGGTAGCGATCCTGCAGCTCCTCGTCGCGGATGGCGCGCGCGCCGCCCGTGCACTCGGTAACGTTCTTGCCCGTCATCTCTACATGCAGGCCGCCCGGATGCGATCCTTCAGCGCGATGCACCTCGAAGAAGGTCTGAACCTCCTTGAGGATGCGGTCGAAGGGCCGCGTCTTGTAGCCGGCCGCAGTGACGGTATTGCCGTGCATCGGATCGCAAGACCAGACGACCTTGCGCCCTTCTTTCTCCACCGCGCGGATGAGCCTGGGCAGGTATTCGCCCACCTTGTCCGCACCGAAACGTGCGATCAGGGTCAGGCGGCCGGGCTCGTTTTCCGGGTTCAGAATATCGATCAGCTCCATCAGACCGTCGGGCGAGAGCGAGGGACCGCATTTCAGGCCGAGCGGATTCTTGATGCCGCGGCAGTATTCCACATGGGCATGATCGGGCTGGCGCGTGCGATCGCCGATCCAGATCATGTGACCGGATGTTGCATACCAGTCGCCGGATGTGGAATCGACGCGCGTGAGCGCCTCCTCGTAGCCAAGAAGCAGCCCCTCATGGCTCGTGTAGAAATCCGTCTCGCGCAGCGCATGCGTGCTTTCGCCGGTGATGCCGATGGCGCGCATGAAATCGACCGTCTCGGAGATGCGGTTGGCCAGCTCCTGATAGCGCTCGGCCTGCGGACTGTCGGACAGGAAGCCCAGCATCCACTTATGGACGTTTTCCAGATTGGCGAAACCGCCCTGCGCAAAGGCGCGCAGAAGGTTCAGCGTTGCCGCCGACTGGCGGTACACCATTTCCTGACGTGCCGGATCGGGAATACGCGAGGCTTCGTCGAATTCAATGCCATTGATGATGTCACCGCGGTAACTCGGCAGCACCACATCACCCTTGGTCTCGTTGTCCGAGGAGCGCGGCTTTGCGAACTGGCCTGCGATGCGCCCGACCTTCACCACCGGCTGCGAACCGGCATAGGTCAAGACAACGGCCATCTGAAGAAAAGCGCGGAAGAAATCGCGGATATTGTCGGCACCGTGCTCGGCAAAACTCTCGGCGCAATCGCCGCCCTGAAGCAGAAAACCGTTGCCTTCGGCCACGGCAGCGAGCTGCTTCTTCAGCTTACGCGCCTCACCTGCAAAAACGAGCGGCGGATACGTGGCCATGCGCGCCTCGACCTCGGCCAGGGCGTCAGCGTCCGGATAAGCCGGAACCTGCAGGATTGGCTTGTTTCTCCACGAATTCGGCGACCACTTCGTCATCTTGCTTACTCGACAGTTGCTATAGGATCATGTCCTCTATCCGCTGAAATCTCCAAGACGGATACTGGAAGGCCGCTTTCTTAACCAAAGGAAGCGCCCGATACTAGCCCGCAATTGTGGCGTTCGGGAAACACTAACGCACGAAAGGTGCAAAATCAGAGATTTTTTGCATTATCAGTGCGTCGAAATACGCCTCCTCATCGGCCTCAAGCCTCACCGCGCGCGGATAGCCCGGCGTCTTGCGATCAGCAATCACCGTAGCATCGAAACCCTCGGTCTCGCGAACAAAACGTTCGACGCCGGCACGGCCATACTCCCGCAGAAACCCCTGCAGCACCGCGTCGAGATAAGACTGGATGATTTCGAGACGAACGGAAGCCTGATCCGCTGATGCTTCATAGACATAAAGCGAACAGCCGGCAGGCAGCTCAGCAGACAATTCCAGATCAGACGGGGTGAGCGAGACACGCCGGTAGCGCTCTTCGCGCTGATCGACGGCGGCGAGATTCTCGGCCCGATCGACAACGAGCAAACCGTCAATGACGGCAGCAGGGTCGCGCCGCACACTCAGGAGCGCACGGCTGCTTTCGCCATCGCGGCGCACCCACTGGCGGCGCCAGCCCTTAAGCCGCGCCGGGTATGCTCCGACAATCTCCGTGCGGTGCGTATCGCGGTTGACGAGCGACCCGTAGCCAAAATAGGCGACCAGACCATTCACGCCGCAGCCCTCTCCCATCTCACTCGACCCGTTTGCCCTTCTCGACGCGATATGTCGGCTGATACATCGTGACCAGTTCTTCGGCCGCGGACGGGTGCACCGCCATCGTTCGATCGAAATCATCCTTGGTCAGCCGCGCCTTGAGCGAGATGCCCAGAACCTGAGCCATTTCGCCGGCATCCGGACCCATGACATGAGCGCCAAGCACACGCCGGGTCTCGCTGTCGACAACGAGCTTCATGAGCATCTTCTCCTGCCGCCCGGACAGCGTGTGACGCATGGGCCGGAAGCTCGCCCGATAGATTTCCAGTCGATCGAAGCGCTGCGCCGCCTCGTCCTCGGAAAGCCCCACCGTACCGATTTCGGGCTGTGAGAACACGGCCGTGGCAATCGTGTCGTGATCGACTTCGGTCGGATTGCCCTTATACTCGGTCTCGATAAAGCACATCGCTTCGTGGATTGCGACCGGCGTGAGCTGCACGCGATTGGTCACATCCCCCAGCGCCCAGATGTTTTCGACATTCGTGCGAGAGAAACCGTCGACCGGGATTTCGCCGATCTTGCCGGTCTCCACACCGGCAGCCTCGAGCCCCAGACCTTCGGTGTTCGGAATGCGGCCAATAGCCAGCATGACCTGACCGGCCTCAAGGGTGGCGCCGGACTTGAGATGAACGAGAAGATCACCCTCCCCGCGCTTTTCCACCTTCGTCAGGACGTCCTGGCACAGGATCCTGATACCCTTGGCCTCCATCGTGGCGTGAAGCTCGCGGCGCAGATCCTGATCGAAACGCGACAGGATTTCCTTGCCGCGATAGACCAGCGTGGTGTCGACCCCCAGGCCGTGAAAGATATTGGCGAACTCGACGGCAATATAGCCACCACCCTCAATGACGATAGACCAGGGCAGCGCCTCCAGGTCAAAGGCCTCGTTGGAAAATATGCAATGCTCATGGCCAGGAAGCGCCAGGTGCGGATTGGGGCGTCCGCCGACAGCGATGATGATTCTTTCGGCCGTCACGCGCTTTCCGCCAACATCGAGCGTGTGGCGATCCACCAGCGTCGCACGGGCCTCGAAGATCTCGGCGCCGGCATTCTCAAGCCCCTTGCGATAAAGGCCCTCGAGCCGGGCAATCTCACGGTCCTTGTTCGTGACGAGAGTTTTCCAGTCGAAGGTGGGCCTGGGCACAGTCCAGCCATAGCCGGCTGCATCCTCGAAATGCTCCGGAAACTGCGAGGCGTATACAAAGAGCTTCTTCGGCACACAGCCGCGAATGACGCAGGTGCCGCCAAAGCGGTATTCTTCGGCAATGGCAACGCGTTTTCCAAGGCCTGCCGCAAGACGTGCAGCGCGCACCCCACCAGAACCGCCGCCAATCACAAAAAGATCGTAGTCGAAATCGCTCATTCTCTGATCCTCGCCCCTTGAATACCGTGAATCCGCCGCGCCCGAGCGCTTCTGAAGCTCTGCAGCAACGGGAATGCTGCACCGCCGCACTCACTTAGAAACGCCCGTAGAAGAATAAAAGCCCGGTGCGACGACCGGGCTCTAACTGTTTCGTGATCGAAAGCTTACTGGGCGGTTTCCTCGCCGGCAGCCTCTCCGCTGCCGGTCGCGCCAGTCGCGGCCTGGATCTGCTGCCCGACCATCTGGGCGAGATCACGCGCGATGCCGCGACGCCAGATTTCTCCGGCCTTCAGGACCTCGCGGGTCACAATGGGGCCGTCCTCGATCAGTTTCATGCCCGTCGGGGAGGTGTAGAACTGCGCGATCTCTGTCAGTTCCTGCTCGGAGAAGACGCGAGCATAGGCCTGCGCGGCTTCCCGTTCGAGGTCGACCCGGCGGCTTGCCAGTTCAATGGCCTTCTCGTCCACCGTGGCATTGATCAGCGCCACCATATCCGGGTTCTTGCGGATCAGTTCCGACTTGAGCGCGGCAGCGGCCTGTGGCAGCACGCCATCAAAATCGTCGGTTGCGTTGATCGCATCAATCGCGGAGCGCGCCGCGGCGAGATGGGACGCGGAAATCTCCTGCGCGCCGGCAGGAGCGAAAGCGAACGTCACCGCCACAGCTGCAGAAGCTGCAACAAGGCGGATGCGGGTTGCCAGATTCATATGTTTCTCACTCCATTCTTGTTTATGCGGCCCCGAAGGTTCGCACCTCGCCGTCCCCGGCCACGAAAGCGGTGTCGGCAAGGTCGAGAAACAGGCCGTGTTCTACAACACCCGGTATGGCGTTTAACGCATTCGCCAATGCTCTTGGATCGGGAATGCGGCCAAAAGATGCATCGACGATGAGATGTCCACCATCGGTAACGAAAGGCCTTCCATCCCGCTCCCGCACTTTCAGAGCACCCTCCAGTCCGAGTGCGCGCGCTGTTCTTTCAATCGTCCGAACGGTCGCACCGAGGCCAAAGGAGTTGACCTCGATCGGCAGTGGAAAACGGCCAAGTGTTTCGACGAGCTTGGACTTGTCGGCAATCACGATCATACGCCGTGAAGCGGCTGCAACGATCTTTTCGCGCAGCAATGCGCCACCACCGCCCTTGATCAATCCAAGCTGCGGCCCGATTTCGTCGGCACCGTCGATGGTCAGGTCGAGTTCGGGGGTTTCGTCTAGCGTGGTGAGCGGAACGCCGAGCTCCAGACACAGCGCAGCCGTACGCTCGGAGGTGGGAACACCGATCACGGTCAGGCCGCCGGCAACACGCTCGGCCAGAACGCGGACGAACTCTTCAGCGGTCGAACCCGTACCGATTCCGAGCCGCATTCCATCTTCCACCTGATCAAGCGCAGCACGAGCCGCCTCGATCTTCAATTCACGCATATCCGCCGACATCTCGCCCCCGGTCATATCTCAGCGGTTCCTAACCCGTTTTACCTCTCCCCGCAATGCAGGCGGCGCGCGTGCGCGGAGACAGTGCCCAACTTGCTTCAACCCGCCTTGCGCGGTATCCCAGTGAAATTCAAGCAAGGGGACAACATGTCAGCGCCAATCATCGTTTTCGATCTCGACGGAACGCTTGTCGACACGGCACCGGACCTGCTCGACAGCCTCAATCACTGCCTTGAAACCGTCGATATGGAGCCGGTGAAGCATGAGGACGTCAACCGCATCGTCGGTTTCGGCAGCCGTGTGATGATCGAACGGGCCTTCGCGCTGCGCAAACGGCATCTGGACGGCGGCCAGCTCGACGCGCTTCAGGCTGCCTTCCTCGATCACTACACGGCGAACGTTCCCGGGCGCTCCAGGCCGTTTCCCGGCGCCGTCGAAACGGTCGAACGCTTCCTCGCGGCCGGCTACACGGCAGCGGTCTGCACCAACAAACTTGAGGGCATGTCGCTCTCCCTTCTCGAAGCGCTCTGCATCGTCGGACATTTCAGCGCGATCTGCGGCGGCGATACCTTTCCGATGCGCAAACCCGATCCGGGACATCTCCTGCGGACCATCGCCATGGCGGGTGCGGACCCGCAGCGGGCCGTAATGGTCGGTGATTCGCGCACGGACATCGACACCGCCAAGGCTGCCGGCATCCCCGTCATCGCGGTCGATTTCGGCTATACCGACCAGCATGTAAGCACGTTTGAGCCGTCGCGTGTGATCTCGCGCTTCGATGAATTGACGGTCGAGATGGTGGAAGGCCTGATCGCCGCGACAGCATCCTGAGCACAGGCGCGAAAGCGCGCTTGACACTCACCCGCCCCGCCCCTTATATCGCGGCTCGCTTGACGATGCTTCGTCAGCGGGCGCGTAGCTCAGCGGGAGAGCACACCCTTCACACGGGTGGGGTCGCAGGTTCAATCCCTGCCGCGCCCACCATTATATTTCTCTTCTTTTCTGTTTTCCCTGCACGCTGGAAACGGCGGGTGCCGGCCTGAACTGCTAAAATTTTACTCTTATCCTATTGTTTTCGCTTACTTCTCTTTCATCAGAATCATTGATCTCTCGTTAGGCAAATGCTGGAGAGCAATCTGATGAAGGAGACGGGAGATGAAACCCCGCTACGAGATAATCCTTGACCCTTCAGAACTTTGGACCGTTTGGGATAATCTGCTGAACGAACCCGCAATGATCGGCATGACAATCGTGGCCGGCATCAGCAAATCTGAAGCGGAAGACGCCTGCTATGTGCTCAACGAGGTGGAGAAGCGGCGCCTTGCGCGGGAGGAACGGAAGAAGGTCGCCAACTCGTAAGCATAGCTCTCGTATCAGGCCGCGCGTTGGGCACGCCTTTGGCGCGGCTCCATTATACCTGCCCGGACTGCATCGCGCCTGACGCTCGGACCGCTGGCGGTAACGGGCAGCAACTCCCACTTCCTGTCTTTTCAAGACCGGCGGATCGTCCTAAGCGAGGGGGAACCGAGCCGATTCCGGAGTGAACTCGCATGAACCGCACAGCATCCGCCTTCCTTCTCGTCGCCGTTCTCACCGGATTGCTGGTTGCCCTGGGCTTTGCGCTGCAGATCAAGGGCTATGGATTTGGAAGCCTCGGCAATGAACGGCTCGATGGCCTTGCCAGTGCGGCCACCTTCGTGCCGCTCGCTGCTCTCTATGCGTTTACAGCCATGCTGGTGACCATACTTCCGATCCGGGCAGCCGCGATGATGCACGCCAATGGGACGACCCCGATCTACCTCACCGCCGTGGTGCTTTTCGCAACGATCGTCGGGGTTCAGGTCACGCGGATGGCGTTCGGGAACGCGGGAGCGTTGTGGGCACTGGTCGACTGGCAGTTCGTGTTCGCAGCCGGCATTGTCGTCGCCCATTTGTCGCTCGATGCACTGCGGCGCAATGTGCTTTTGCGCACGCTTGCCTTCATTGGATTCGCAGCTGCCACTCTCGCCTGTCTCTACTGGACGTTCCGCTTCTAGGGTCAGGCCCTAAGCTGGCGCTTCGAATCGCCGCCTTGATGGACAGGCAGGAACACATATACAAAACTGTGGAAAGCGGCATGAATCTGTCGTGCTTTCCCCGACTCACCCAAACCTAGCTACCCCGCGTCTACCCATTTTGATGTGGTGGGTGGACCTATGGTCAGGCCTTAATGCGCCCCAATCGACCGAATTTGCAGGTTTTTTGTTCGCTCTCCCGGCACGACAATTCCTCCCGTCGGATAAGTCCGAACCCCTGTCGTGAAGACTGTTCATGGGTCGCAACGATGATGTGGGCGGTGGGGATTTGCGCCAGGAAGATCGGCACCATCCGACTGAGGGAGGAGTGCAACATCATTCAAATACCGAACGTTGCTCTGCACTTCGAAAGACGGCCTTCGGGTCGTGAAACAGCAGGACCGTGTAGACACAATATCACCTGAGAGATGAACAGTGATCGTGTCCGCACGGTTCTCATTTTGAGGATGAGGACACGATCATGCCTAAGCAAAACGGATTTGGCGTTTTCTTCCCTGGTTGGCCAGGCAACAAGCAATGGCAGGACCAGGATCAGGACCAACATCAGCACCAGGGTGAATGGCAGTATCAGGGTCAGGAACAGAACGCCACCAACACCGCTGAAAACACGGCAGGCAACGATGCTGACAATGCCGCCACCAATGATGCCGACAACACCAGCAATAACTCCAGCGCGAATAGCGCTGCCAACGCGGCACAGAACGCCGCGAACAACCAGGCTGGCAACACCGCAGACAACGCGGCCACCAATGCGGCCGACAACGCAGCCAGCAACAATGCCCGCAATGCGGCGCAGAACAACGCAGAGAACAACGCAACCAACAACACCGACGTGGCAACCAATGTCGCCACCTCCGTCAACACATCCGTGAATGTCGGTCTCGACGGCTTTATTCCCTCTGACGACGACTTCGCCGACGTGGACATCTATGGTGGTGGATCGGTCGACGAATTGTTCATCAATCGCGACGGTGAGATTTCCTACGATCCGGGCGACGACATGTCGTTCGAGGACATCCTGAACGACTCGCTCAATGGCGGCGGCAACGACAACGCCTTCGTTGTCGGACAGGTCAACGACCTGGTCGACAACGACACGCTTGAAAACCCGAATGTCTCCAACGAAGCCGATTTCAACCAGAACGGCGACGCAAACGGCGGTAACGCCACAGCCGATGACGGCATCGTGGCCGGAGGCGACGGTGGCGAAGGCGGCGGTGATGCCGATGCCGACGGCGGCGATGGCGATCGCGGTTATGCAGACGGCGGCTATGCCCGTGGCGGCATGGCTGATGACGCCAAGGCCTATGGCGGCAACGGCAACGGTGCAGCGGGCGGTTCCGGTGGAACGGCCACCGGTACAGGTCTCGGCCTCGGCGGCCTCGGTGCA
>NZ_BAMP01000058.1 GCF_000615975.1 Nitratireductor aquibiodomus NL21 = JCM 21793
TTTCATTGGAAATCGCCGAAAGCGTCTTCTCGTCGGCACGCCGCACGATCGGCGTGATAAGCCCGCCGGGGATCGACACGGCAACGCCCACATCGGCGTTTTTGTGCTTCACCATCGCACTATCGGTCCACGAGACGTTGGCCTCCGGCACCATGGCGAGCGCTTGGCATGCGCTTGATGACCATGTCGTTGACCGACAGCTTGTAGGCCGGCTTCTCGCCATCCTCGGTCTTCACCTTCGGCGCGGCTTCGTTGAGCTGTTTGCGCAGCGCCAGAAGCGCGTCGATCTCGCAATCGAGCGTCAGGTAGAAATGCGGGATGGTGGACTTCGCCTCGACCAGACGCCGCGCGATGGTCTTGCGCATGCTGTCATGCGGGATCAGCTCGTAGGAGCCTTCCCCGAACAGCTTCATGACCTGATCGTCGGACATGGGCTGCGCCGCGGCGGGAGCCGAAGCCGGAGCGGCGGCTGCCTTCGCACCGCCATCCTTGCCAGCCGCTTCCACATCGGCTTTCACGATCCGGCCCTTCGGCCCGGAACCTGAAATCGCCGAAAGGTCAAGACCCGCTTCCTTTGCAAGACGGCGGGCGAGCGGTGAGGCGCGAACACCGGAAGCCGAAGCCACGGCCGCAACCGGAGTGGCAGCGGGCGCAGGCACTTCAGCCGAAGCCGGTGCTTCAGCCTTTGCCGGCTCTTCAGCCACGGTTTCGGCGGGCGCTGCGGCAGGCGCATCGGCAACAGCCTCGCCTTCCTCATAGACCCACGCCACGACCTCGCCGACCGGAATGTCGATGCCTTCCTTGCCAGTGATATTGCGAAGGATGCCGGCGGCGGGAGAGTCGATCTCCATCGCCGCCTTGTCGGTCTCGATCTCGAAGAGGACGTCGCCCTTCTTCACGGTTGCGCCTTCCTCCACCAGCCAGGAAGAGATGCGACCGGTCGTCATGTCCATGTCGACCTTGGGCAGGATGACTTCAACAGCCATGTCAGCGCGCCCCCGTAACCAGCTCGCGGGCTGCCTTGACGATGCCGTCGACCTGCGGAACCGTCGCCTTTTCCAGCTCCGGATTGTAGGGGATCGGCGTTTCCGCGCCGCCCAGACGGACAACCGGGGCGTCGAGATAGTCGAAGGCCTCGCTCTCGGCGATCATGGCCGAAATCTCGGCGCCGACGCCAAGCGTCTTCACGCCCTCATAGACGCACATCAGGCGGGACGTCTTGCACACGCTCTCGATGATCGTCTGGCGATCCATCGGGCGGACGGTGCGCAGGTCGATGACCTCCACGTCGATGCCCTCTTCGGCAAGCTGCTTTGCAGCATCCAGCGACTTGTGAACCATGATCGAGGTGGCGACAATGGTGAGGTCGGCACCCTCGCGCCGCACCTCGGCCTTGCCGATCGGCACCGTGTAATAGCCCTCCGGCACCTCGCCCTTCATCTTGTAAAGGATCTTGTGCTCGTAGATCATCACCGGATCGGGATCCTCGATGGCCGCGAGCAGCATGCCCTTCGCATCGTGCGGGGTGGCCGGCTGAATGACCTTCAGACCCGGCACATGGCCAAGCCAAGCTTCGAGGCTCTGGCTGTGCTGTGCGGCCGCACCCGTTCCGGACCCGGCGGGAAAGCGCATGACGACCGGCACCGAAACGGCACCGCCCAGCATATAGCGCATCTTGGCCGCCTGGTTGACGATCTGCTCCATGGCGAGCGTCGCGAAATCGGAGAACTGGAACTCGAAAATCGGGCGCATGCCGGTGACGGCTGCGCCGACCGCGACACCTGCGCCACCCAGTTCCGAGATCGGCGTGTCCATGACGCGGTCGGGGCCAAAGCGCTCCACCAGATCGCCAGTAACCTGAAAGGCACCGCCATAGACGCCGATGTCCTCACCCATGAGGAACACGCGTTCATCGCGTTCCATGGCGATGGCCATGGCTTCCTGGATGGCCTGCGCGTAGCTCAGTTCACGCGTGGCTGTCTCGACTTGCGCGTCCATCAGGCCTGCTCCGTGTAGACATATTTCTCAAGATTGGCGACTTCGGGCATCGGGCTTTCCTTGGCAAACTCGATGCCGGCCTCGATTTCCTTGCGGACCGATTCGCGGATCTCCTCGATCCCGTTCTGATCGATGACACCGAACTCCATAAGCTGCGATTCAAACGCCTCGATCGGATCGCGCTCGGTCATCCACTCCTCGATCTCTTCCTTGGTGCGGTAGCGGTTGCGGTCGCTCTTGGAATGGCCGCGATAGCGGTAGGTCTTGCACTCAAGGAGCGTCGGCCCTTCGCCGTTGCGCGCGCGCTCGGTCGCCTCGTGCATGGCCTCGGCCACATCCGACACGACGTTGCCGTCGACGATCACGCCCGGCATCGCATAGGCGGAAGCACGATCTGCAATGTTGGGAACCGCCGTCGCGCGGGCAACGGAGGTGGACATGCCATAACCGTTGTTTTCGCACACGAAGACGACCGGCAGCTTCCAGATGGCAGCCATGTTGAGCGCCTCGTGGAACGCGCCCTCATTGTTCGCCCCATCGCCGAAGAAACAGACGACGACATTGCCGGTCTTCATCTTCTTGGCAGTCAGGGCAGCGCCGACGGCAATCGGCAGGCCGCCACCGACGATGCCGTTTGCGCCGAGATTGCCCGTCGACACATCGGCGATGTGCATGGAGCCGCCGCGGCCGCGGCAATAACCGGTGGTCTTGCCGAAGAACTCGGCGAACATACGCGAGACATCCGCACCCTTGGCAATGCAGTGGCCGTGGCCACGGTGCGTCGAGGTGATCTGGTCTTCATCGGAAAGACCGAGGCAGATGCCGACAGCACTTGCTTCCTGACCGATGGACAGGTGCATCGTGCCGTGGATCAGGCCACGCATGTAGCTTTCTTCCGCGCCTTCCTCGAACTGGCGGATCAGATACATCTTGCGCAGCGCATCGCGCAGCTTGTCCTGATCGAACTGCCTGTAGATAAAAGGCTGGTTGGCGCCGTCTTTTTTTGCGGCGCCCTTCTTGGCCGTGGCCGACATATTCATGCTCCTGTCTAGCCGTAAACGAGCTTGTCCTGACGCGCGCGCAGCTCGGCGATCTTCGAACCGGCCGGCGGTGCAGCGTTGTCGGACGTGATGAGTTCGCCCTTCTTGATGGGCTTGGTGACCGTGCCGCCCTGAAGCAGACCGCAGGGGATGGCTTTGGAGGCGCGCGCCTCCGGCACCGTCATGATCCATGCGCGGTAGCAGTACTCACCAATCGCATCGAGCGTCTCGCCCGGCTGCATGTCCTTCTTGGCGACGGCACAGACTTCCGCCACCGGCTTGTCCAGCGGCACCATGTCCGGCTTGCCGTAGAGAACGACGCGGGCACAGGTGAGCGGCACTTCCAGCGAGGTCAGGTGGTAGGGACGATGGAAGGTGAAGTAAGGGCCCTTGCCCATCTTCAGGTCTTCCATGCGCTCGGAAATGCGCGGATGCGACATGTCGGCGACAACGAAGACGCCGGGCGCTACGCCCTTGCCGATGGAGTAGTCCACCACGCCAACGCGCGACAGCACGCCGCCGTCCTTTTCCGGCACCAGCACGGAGGACAATTCGTCCAGCGTCGCCTTGGGGCCATGCATGCCCGGCTTGTCCGGCACGAGACCGGTCGCATTGGCGATAGCCGCCATTTCGACCATGGTCTTGGAACCGTCGACGAACTCGACCAGCATACGCACATTCATGTTGCGGCGCGCTGCTTCCTCGGCATAGTCGTCCGGGATCGCATCGATGTTGAGCGGGTTGTTCTTGCCCTTGCCGGCAGCGACGATGGGATGCCCCATGGCCGAAACGAACTCGATCAGTTCCATGCAGGAAGACGGCTCATCGCCGGCACCCAGCGAATAGGTGACGCCCAGACGGTCGGCTTCGCTCTTCAGATAGGCGCCAATGGTGACGTCAGCCTCGACATTCATCATGACGAGGTGCTTGCCGTGCTCCATGGCCCTCAGGCCGATTTCAGCGCCGACAGCCGGAACACCGGTCGCGTCGATCACCACGTCGATGAGATCGTTCTCCAGAAGAAGATCGGCATTGTTGGTGACAGCAACTTTGCCGGCCTCCATCGCCGCGGTCATTGCGGACTGGCTGTCCGCTTCCTTAGCATGGCCTTCTTCCTGATAGGCGATATCCACGGCACGGCTTGCCGCTGGCAGGTTCAGCTCCGAAATGGCGCCGATTTCGATACCCGGCATATGAGCGACGCGGGTGACGATATCAGTGCCCATTTCGCCAGAGCCCACAAGGCCGATGCGAATCGGCTTGCCGGACTTGGCCCGATCCTCGAGATCCCGGGCAAGGCCGGTAAGCGCAACGTTGGCAGACATTTCTGACCACTCTCCCAGATGGACGTTTCCTCGGTCCGAGGCTTATTGAACATCTGTTTTGGTGTCAATACGAATGTCCACTCTGGGAGTAACCTGCGCCAATCAGCCGCCGCCGCCGCGGGTGTGCGCGCCAAAGCAAGCCTGCCGTTAGGGAAAGTGCAGATCGTAACATTCCAGCATTTGTGAACGCTCTGTTTCAAAATTTCGATCTGACGAAACGAACAGGCACTCCCTAAATGAGGAACCAGCAAGGGAATAATCCCATGCTGATAGTAATATCACATCTTCCTTGACGGAAATGTGAATGGCTTGTTGAAAGCTATCAGGAGTATTGAAAATGAAAACTGTTCTTTCTGCCCTCGTTATTTCTTCCTTCGTTGCAGCCCCCGCTTTTGCTGTTGAGCCTATTAAAGGCAGCATCAACTTTGATGGACCCTCCCAGTCCACACTCAGCAAGACGCCGGTTGGCTCCGTTCTTCAGCACCAATTTACTTCGAACGGAAAAGATTATCTCGAGATTTATGTTGTTGGCGCAGATGGTCGTCCGGAGCTGGTAAGCCGTTCGGCATCGAACAACAGCTAATGCTCGTAAAATCACTTTGACAAAGGCCCGGAAGTCACTCCGGGCCTTTTTCTTTACCGCTTCATTGGTTCGGGTCTACCGATATTGCTTTGGAAAACCCCGCTATCTGTTGCGCAGGACAACGCATGGCAGGCCGCCCCTACGGAATCGCTGGCAGACCTGAACGGCATCCGGGCGACTGCCCGCACCGATGCGCACTGCATAGATTCCACGCCATCCCCGCGACGAACGGACCCGCGTGATGACCGGCTCGTAGTCTTTTAGAAGCGTCGCATGTCTGCGCAGCACCATCTGCCACAGTCTTATCGCCACATCACGGCGAAAATGCCCCGCAACCTGCACACCCCAGGGCTGCGTATGAACGCTGGTCATGGCCATGACGGCACGCGCTGAGACGGGCAGATCACGACAGGCCGCATCAAACGTCTTGTCGGGATGAAGCGGTTCGATGCTGGCAGCTGGCTTCCGGTCCGAAAACGTGTCAGCTGGCGCACCGAGGATCGCCATCACGTAGTTCTCGGTTTCCAGCGGCAGGAAGCCACCTTTCTTGAGCCAGCGTGATACACGCGCCTCTCCGGCATTGTACGCGGCGGCAGCCAGGCCGAGATTTCCGAACTTCCTTTTCAGTTCCGCCAGATAGGCGGCCGAAGCCGGGATTGCCTTTTCGATATCGAACGCATCGTCCAGCCCGCGCAGCGCGGCGGTGCCCGGCATGAACTGCGCCACCCCTTCAGCCCCCTTGGGGCTCACGGCATTGGGGTTGAAGCGGCTTTCCTTCCAGAGGAGCCTGGCCAGAAATGCGGGCTCTAAGCGGTTTTCCCGGGCATGCGTCTCGACGAGGTTGCAGACAGAGGCGATCAGTCTGTCTTTCTCGGTCTCTTCGGACTTCTGCTCCGCACCCGCTTCATGAGCGCCGAGCACAAACATGCTCAGAATGGCGAAGCAGCTCAACCATCGGCAAGGTCGCGCATGTCGCATAGGCCACCCCATTTCTCCAGACGAAGCGTAAAACGCACGACAAGGGCAGGCAAGGTCTCTGAGATCGAACCGGCGGACGGTTGGTGGAGCTGAGGGGAATCGAACCCCTGACCTCGTCATTGCGAACGACGCGCTCTCCCATCTGAGCTACAGCCCCGTTTCGCCGGTGACCCGCATTTAGGTCCGCGGCGCCTGGGCTGTCAAGAATCCAGTTTTTAACTGGGAGATGCCCGTCATTCATCGTCAAATGACACACAAATGGCCCCATTCTCGTGTTTCCGGCAGGCAAATAACCGCGCCAGACTTGCCGCATCCTTCGGCAATGGCTACATGTCGCAAAATTCACGGCATGCGGGAGCAGGCAGGGGCAACGTTCCCACTTCCGGCTGCCGCGCTTAACACGGCCCAGGAGACCGGCATGCTCGCGCTTATCCAGACCATCATCATGGCGCTCGACATCTATTGGTGGCTGATCATCGCTTCGGCCGTCTTTTCCTGGCTCTACGCATTCAACGTGGTCAACCCGCGCAACCAGTTCGTCGGTTCGATCGGCAATTTTCTCTTCCGCGTTACGGAGCCCGCATTGCGGCCGATCCGAAACCTTCTGCCCGATCTTGGCGGTATCGACATTTCGCCGATCATCCTGCTACTGGCGCTGTTCTTCATCCGGCAGTTCATCCTGACCACCATCGCCCCGGCGCTTCTCTGATCCGTGACGAACCTGCCAGCTTTCTGTCGGTTGGCCGATAACGGGCTGGCGCTTTTTGTGCGCCTGACACCCAGGTCCGCGCGCGACGCCATTGAAGGCATGGCGGAGAGCGCGGATGGCCGCTGTCACCTGAAGGCACGCGTGCGCGCCGTTCCCGAGAACGGGAAGGCCAATACCGCACTGGAAAAACTGCTCGCAAAGCAGATCGGCGTGCCCTCAAGCGCCATTTCAGTGGCTGGTGGAGCGACCTCCCGCCTCAAGACCGTGGAGTTAAAGGGCAACCGCGAGGAGCTTCTCATCCGGCTCAGGGCAATCGCCGCAGAGCAATAGGCGTCGCCATGAAATGCGGCTATGCTCGCCTCACCTGTGAGAAGGAGCATAGCCCATGCGACTGGCAATAGCGGGACTTCTGGTAGGCGCCCTTGCCGGCGCGGCCCAGGCCGCAGAAATCGAGAGCGCCTATACCGAGGTCAACACGCAGGAGAACTGCGCGGCCTTTGCCGCTCCTGCAGGTGATGAGCCCGGCGACTGGATCAATTTCGTCTGTGCGGGTTGGCGCGGCTATCCCGTGCTCATCTACTATGGTGATGCGCGAGAATCGATCTTCTACGGCTTCCCGCCGGATGGTGATCTGGCGCCGGAATGGGAGAGCTTTGCCGGCTTCAATTCGACCGGATCGACCATCGAATGGCGCATCATGAGCGATGGCGATCGCCAGTGGCCCTTCGCAACGATCCATCGCTGGTTCGTCGACGATGGCGAAAGTCTGGGTGACAAGATCGAAGTGCTGGTGGTGGAAAAGGTCGGGCAGGTCTTCGGGCGGGAGGGCTGTGTGGTCGGCTATGTCGTGGCCACCGGCAACGAAAACGCCAATGAAAAAGCCCGCCGCATCGCCGATGGGCAGGCTTTCGATTTCGCTTGCGGAGCGGACCAGCCGGTTATCGATGCCGGCGATGTTCCGCTACCCGAGACCACTGGAGGCGGCTGAGCATCGGACCGAACAGTGGAATCCGATCTTCGGATTGTTCCGATGCTCCATGAATAGTCTAGATCATCCTTTGTGCGTCCGGATGGACGCACGGCGATCCAGGCGCCGCCCCGTCTCCTTATTTGCTGGCCTTGGCCCGCTCGACGGCCTCAACGATCAGCTTGCGGGCTGCCGCTGCGTCCATCCAGTCACCGATCTTGACCCATTTGCCGGGTTCCAGATCCTTGTAGTGCTCGAAGAAATGCTGGATCTGCTGAAGCGTGATTTCCGGCAGGTCCGTGTAGTTCGTCACGTTCTCGTAGCGGCGCGTCAGGTGGGGTGACGGCACGGCGATGATCTTCTCGTCTTGTCCGGAATTGTCTTCCATGATGAGGACGCCGATCGGCCGCACATTGATGACGCAGCCTGGAATGAGCTGCCGCGTGTTGCAGACCAGAACGTCGATCGGATCGCCATCATCCGAAAGCGTGTGCGGCACGAAGCCGTAATTGCCTGGATAGGTCATCGGCGTGTAGAGAAACCGGTCGACGACCAGCGTGCCGGAATTCTTGTCCATCTCGTATTTGATCGGCTGGCCGCCGACCGGAACTTCGATGATGACGTTCACGTCTTCCGGCGGATTGTCACCGGTGGAGATGGCGTCTATGCGCATGGGGAAAGCAACCTTTGTTCTGGCAGTTTATGGCTGCCGGAGACCGGCATGGCGACCGATACGGTCAGCCAGACGGAGCAGCCCGGAAATTGATGGCTGCCGCTTTATCGCGTCAAAGGCCGCATGGCAATGCAGCGAATGGTGCAGTGCGAAAATTTGACACTGCGCGCCAATGCACAGATGGGGCGGAACTGGGTGCCGGATCTGGTCTCAGACGTCTTAGTCCCAGACAAAGGCGAGCTTGCGCAGCGCCCGGTGCTCGAACACCTCGACGCCTTCGGCGATGTCGCGCCCGCCTGCGCCCGAATAGAATGCCAGAGCCGTCTCGTTGTCTTCCAGCGCCCAGACCACCAGTCCCTTCAGACCATGAGCCTCCAGCATGTCGCGTGCCGCCTGGAAGAGACGCCGGCCCAGACCGATACCCTGGTATTCGGGCCGCAGATAAAGCTCGTAAATCTCGCCTTCCTGGCTGAGTTCGCGCGCGCGGTTGCGCCCGAGTGTTGCATAGCCGGCAATCTCGCCGCCGATCTCGATCACCAGAACAGTGGCAGACCGGCGAATCGCATTTGCCCACCAGCGCGGACCGCGCCGGCCTATCATGCGTCCGAGCGCCTGATAGGGGATGATGCCGGTATAGGCGCTGCGCCACGCACTGTCATGAACCTCGGCGACAGCCTCGGCGTCGTTCGGCTCTGCTCGTCTGATGTCGATCGTCAGCGTGTTCATAGTTTCTTAACCATAGCTGCGTCGGGTCGACATGCGCAAGCATTAGAGCGCTCATCTTTGCGGTCACACACAAATGGCCGAAAAGCGCTCAGATTTCCGTCAAACGGTCTTCGATTTCATTAGAATTACGCCGTCCGGCAGGAAAATGCCTGGAAAGCACCTCGCCCGCATAAGTGACCGTTTCGACAAAGCCGTCGGCCAGCGTGCCACGCTGCGCATGGTCCAGCATCAGCGCAACACCTTCGTTCCAGACACTCTGTTCGACACAGGCGTCGATCTCGTGATCGGCCACAATTTCCACATATCGTTCCGCCAGCGAAACAAAGATCAGAACGCCCGTCCGGCCTTCCGTCACATGGATGTTGTGCGCGAAGAACTGGTTCTGCGCATTGTCGTGCGCCCGCCGGTATTTCAGCGCTTTGGGAACCAGAGCCACACGCAGCCCCTCAAAGGCAACAACCAAAGCGGCTGCGGCAGCGAAGGCGGCAAGCTGGGCCGCAGCGAAAACCACCGGATCGATCGAAATCCACCAGTGTCTGAGCGCAAGCGCCAGGAACGGCCCCAGAATGAGGATCGCAAGAGCGACGATCAGGCAGGCCGGATAGAGATAGGGGTCGCTCGTCCGCGCAAGCACGCAGTAGATCTCACCCGATGTCTTTTCCTCGGCGTCACTGATTGCCCGGGCGATGCGCGCGTGCTCCGCGCCTGAAAGCCTTTTCATGTGCCGCCTCATTCTACCAGCTCCCCGAAGCGCCGCCGCCACCGGACGAACCGCCACCGCCGGAAAAGCCGCCACCGCCGCCACCGCCGGACGACCAGCCACCCGATGAACGCCCGCCGGACGAACCGCTGCTCGACTTGTTGTAATCCACCGTCATGCCGAGCCATTTGTAGCGCTTCGGACCGATCTTGCGACCGAAGATGGGTGGCAGGAACGCCATGGCAAACCCACCGAAGAAGAACGTGCCCCAGACGATGAAGAAGAGAATGACCGGCCAGGGGAGACCGTCGTCATCCTGCTGGCTGCGCCTGGCGCGCGCTTCAAGCTCGGCGGCATTGCCTTCCAGAACCATGACGATGTCATCGACCGCATCGCTGATGCCGACGGAAAAATCGCCGGCGCGGAAGGCGGGAACCATGGTGTTTTCGATGATGAGCTTCGAATGCAGGTCGGTCAGTGTGCCTTCGAGCCCATAGCCCACCTCGATGCGCATCTTGCGATCATCGAGCGCGACGAGGAGCAGGACACCATTGTCCTCGCCCGCCTGCCCCAGCCCCCATGCGCGAAACAGGCGATTGGCAAACGGTTCCAGCGCCTCGCCTTCAAGGCTGCGGATCGTAGCGACGACGATCTGGTCGGAGGCCTTCCGTTCGAAAGCCTCCAGCCGCTCGGTAAGCGAGGCTTCGGTGGCCGGGTCGATGATCTCCGCGTTGTCGACCACCCGGCCCGTCAGTCGCGGCAGTTCCGCTGCGACGAGCGCAGATGCCATCGCCAGCGCGATGAGCCCGGTCAAAAACGCCAGCCGGATGCCCCGAATGCCACGCGCATTCGAGGCGCGCGGAAAAGCCTGCCCCATGGATCCGTCTCCGTCAGCCGCCGCTGCCAGTGCCAAAATTGACCGACGGCACATCCATCTTGTCTTCCGGGATCGTGAAGGTCTCGTAGGGCTCGTTGCCGGTGAACCAGAACATGGCCCACAGCATGGAAGGCAGTGTCTTCAGTGATGTGTTGTAGAGGCGGACCGCCTCGATATAGTCGCGCCTTGCGACCGCGATGCGGTTTTCGGTGCCTTCAAGCTGCGCCTGAAGAGCGAGAAAATTCTGACTGGATTTCAGGTCGGGGTAGTTTTCGACCACGGCCAGAAGACGCGACAGCGCGCCGGAGAGGCCGGCCTGGCTCTCCTGAAACGCCTTGAAGGCATCAGGATCGGTAAGCATGTCCGGCGAGATCTGGACCTGCGTCGCTTTCGCGCGCGCCTCGACAACGCCTTCCAGCACCTCGCGCTCCTGCGCAGCAAAGCCCTTTACCGTCTCCACCAGATTGGGAATGAGGTCGGCGCGGCGCTGATACTGGTTCAGCACCTCGCTCCATGCCGCCTTAGCCTGCTCCTCACGGGTCGGAATCGTGTTGAAACCACAGGCCGACAGCAACGGCAACATCAGGCAGAGCGCAAGCAGGGGGAAAAGGCCGCGTGCAGGAACGGCGGCGAGCGACTTGGCAGACGACATGAAGGAGCACCTCCAGAAAATTGGTTCTCCGGACATTAGAACATGGTCCACTGATAGGAAACCAATTCCGATCAGTGCGTCCATGCTGTACGGTCGACCCTCACTCACTGCAGCAGGTTTTCGTATGGGGTCAGCACAGAAACGGAAGGAACGGGCGGAAGCGGAGTCGCGCCGCATCCTCGACCGGGTCAGCCGCGAAAGCGAAGGCAGTTCCATGATGACCCGCGCGCGCGATCACATCGCGGCAAGAGATGCGGAGCAGAACGATCCGATCGAACTCTGGGGCACACGGATCGGCAGGGCCATCGCCGTGACAACTCTGACCGCGCTGATCCTCTGGCTCCTCCTCTACGTTTTTGGCATCATCGGCGGATAAGGGCAGCATGACCACAGAAGAAAACCGGCGCGAAACACGCGCCGTAATCGTCATTTCAAGCCATGTCGCGCGCGGCAGCGTGGGAAACCGCGCAGCCGTTTTCACGCTGGAGGCACTTGGCTTTCCGGTCTGGGCGGTGCCGACCGTCATCCTGCCGTGGCATCCAGGGCACGGCCCCGCAACGCGCATCGTGCCGGAACCCGACCAGTTCGCACGGTTTATGAACGATCTGGAGAATGCGCCATGGCTCGGCGAGGTCTCCGCCGTTCTGACCGGCTATCTGGGAAACCTGGAACAGGCACAAGCGATTGCAGGCCTTGTGGAAGCCCTGAAAGCCCGCAATCCCAAGGCCCGCTATATCTGCGACCCGGTGCTTGGCGACCGGGGCGGGCTCTATGTGCCGGAGGCAACGGCGGCAGCGATCCGCGACCGGCTGTTGCCGCTGGCCGACATCGCCACTCCCAACCGATATGAGCTCGCCTGGCTTACAGGCGTCGAGATCGACAGCACGGAGACAGCGATCCGCGCTGCGCGAAAGGCGCCCCCTGCAGATGTCATGGTGACATCGGCTCCGGCAAGCAGCCCTGACCGGCTGGCAAACCTGCTGGTCAATGAGACGGCTGTCCTGCGCGCCGCACATGACAGCATTCCAAAAGCCCCCAATGGAACCGGCGACCTCACGGCAGCGCTCTACCTTGCACGGCTGCTTGCCGGCGAGACACGAGAAGAAGCGCTTGCAAAGACGACGGGCTCCGTGGTGACCATCCTCAACAGGGCCACGGAACGCGGTTCGGACGAACTCATGCTGGAAACCGACCGGCAGATTCTCACACGCCCTCAGATGTTGGTCGATATCGAACGCGTCGCAGAGCCTGTTTCCGCATCATCATGAATATGCCGGCTCTTCCGGGGCAGGCGAGAACTTCCGAGATCCATATGGATGCGGTGACGTAACACGGAGAGTACAGCTCCAGGCATCGGAGAGCGGTGCGTGACTGCCATTGCATTGACGCTGTGCGTGGTTCGACATTAAACCGGATTGCCCGCCACGCGTTTTGCCGTTATTCGAAAGCCCATGACCCATCTTCCAGAACGCCTTATCACCGGCTACCGAAATTTCATGGCCGGCCGTTACAGCTCCGAGAGCGACCGCTATCGCAAGCTGGCCAAGGATGGCCAGTCTCCGCAAACCATGGTCATCGCCTGCTGCGATTCCCGGGCGGCACCCGAAACGATCTTTGATTGCGGCCCGGGCGAACTGTTCGTCGTGCGCAATGTGGCCAATCTTGTGCCGCCCTATGCGCCGGACGGCCAGCATCACGGCACCTCGGCAGCGCTTGAGTTTGCGGTGCAGAGCCTCAAGGTAAAGCATATCGTGGTGATGGGTCACGGTCGCTGCGGCGGCATTGGTGCGGCACTAAACCCCTCGGCAGAGCCGCTTTCGCCGGGTGACTTCATCGGCAAGTGGATGGGCCTCGTCGCGCCGGCGGCCGAAGCACTCTCCGGCAATGAACTGATGACACCGGCAGAGCGCCAGACAGCGCTGGAACGTATTTCGATCCGTTACCAGGTGCAGAACCTGCGCAGCTTCCCCTGTGTGAAGATACTGGAGGACAAGGGCAAGCTCTCCCTGCACGGCGCATGGTTCGATATATCCAGCGGCGAGCTATGGGTGATGAACCCCCAGACCGGCGATTTCGAACGGCCAGAACTCACCTGACGGACTACCCGTTCATGCGGACACCGGGTGTTTCTGCCACCCTAAACCGGCCCCGGAGGGCTCGGTCGCAGGGCTGTCGCCAATGCCGGTTCAGGCAATCTGTTCCAGATCAGCCATGAAATGATCGCGACGGTTCCAAGCGTCGGGATGATGAGCACCATTGCCAGCACCGGATCGCCAATCAGCGCCGCGATGCTGCCACCGGCAAGCCCGGTTCCCATCTGCAGAAAACCGGTGAGCGACGATGCCGAACCCGCGATGCGTGGAAACGGCGCGAGGCCGGCTGTCATCATTGCCGGCATCACAAAGGCAATGCCGAAGGCATAGACCCCCACGGGACCCATCACCCCGATAAAGCTCGGCTCGAACAAAGTGAGGGAGAAAATCAGGAGCAGGCTGCCCGCGCCGATGGCAACAAGGCCGATGGGCACCAGCCTGTAGGCTCCAAGTGACTTCATCAGGAAACGCGCCGCAACCGCGCCTGTGAAATACATGCCCGACTGCGCCAGCATGCCGATCCCGAACTCGGCCGGCGTCAACCCGACGCGGCTCATGAGAATGAAGGGCAGCACTGTCGCCTGTGTGTAGAGCGCCCCCACCGCACCGGCGATAACCAGGCTGGAAAGCATGAAATAGGCATTGCCGAGCAAAAGGCCATATGACTGGATCAACGCACTCGGGCTGATGCGTGACAGGTCGCGCACAACCGTCTCGCGCATGCAGAAATGTATGACCAGCGCAATCACGGCACCCGCCCCAAGCATGAGAACGAAGATTGCATGCCAGCCGGCAAGCTGCATTGTGAGGCCGCCAAGAGTGGGGGCGAAGGCCGGACCGATCGCCAGAATGATGCCGATCAGGTTCATGATGCGGGCGGAGCTTTCCTGGGTGAAAAGGTCGCGCACCACCGCGCGCGACACCGCGACGCCAACCGCAGCCCCAAAGCCCTGCATGAAACGCGCCGCGATCAATGTCTCGATGTTGGGCGACATCAGCGCGATGAAGCTCGCCACGACATAAATGCCGATAAACGCGAAGGTGACGGGCTTGCGCCCCAGCCCGTCCGACAGGGGTCCGCAGAAAAGCTGGGCAAATGCAAAGCCGGCAAAATAAAGCGATATGGTCATCTTGACCGCTGCTTCCGTGGTGCCGAACGCCTCCACGATCTGCGGCATGGCAGGCGTGAACAGCGCCATCGAGACCGGCCCGAGCGCCACCAGCATTGCCCCGATGATGCTGACACGCCGCTCGCTCATGAGCGGCGGCGCGGCAACATCATCCGGTGTGTCCGCACGCAGGTTCATAAACGCGCCTCCGCACGGGCGTCGGCAGGTTTTTGCGAGAACCCGGCAAGATTGGCGCGAACAAGTTTCAGCTGATCGAGCAGGCTTTCCCATTCTGCGTGGCTGAGCGAGCCCGCAGCCTTCTTCCGCATCTCCGCAGCCACCCGGCCAATCGCCTCGAGAACGTCGTCAGCCCCATCGGTGAGCTCGACCAGCTTGGCGCGACGGTCCTTCGGATCGTTTGCACGGCGGATAAGTGCCCGCGCTTCGAGCCGGTCCAGATAACCGCTGAGCGTCATGGCCTCCACGCCCATGCGTTCGGCCAGGACATTTTGCCGGACGGCTCCAGCGCGCGCCGCATGCACCAGGTTCTTGCCTCACCAGGCGTTACACCAAGACCGGCATCCGCGATCGCGCGGTCCATCGTGCCACGGATCAGGCGATGGATGTCGGCGACCAGAAAACCGAAGGAATCAGGATTGACGGAGTGCGTCACAACAGTTGCCCCTTATTATAAGGTAGGCTTAATATAAGCACTACATATAGTCATGACCGATCATCGTCAACTCCAGCCATTGCGCGTCTGACAGCCAACGCCTACATCGCAGGGAGCCCACCCTTCCAACATTCTGGAACCCTCATGCAGAAATCCGCCCCAATCGATCTCGCAACGCACCCGCTGACGAACTGGACCGGCCCGCATGGCCTGCCGGATTTCACCGCGTTCGACGACGCAGCATTCGCACCTGTGTTCGAGGCTGCCTTGAGCGCGCACGAAGCCGAGATCGCCAGGATTGCCGGCAACGCCGAAGCACCCGACATCGACAACACGCTGGCCGCACTGGAGCTTGCCGGAGACGCTCTGTCGAAGGTCTCCGCGGTTTTCTGGTGCCGGGCCGGCGCACATACCAATGAAACGATCCAGACGCTGGAGCGGGAGATTTCGCCGCGTATGGCACGGCACGTTTCCGCGATCTTCATGAACGATGCGCTCTTCGCCCGCATCGATCAGCTTTATCAGGATCGTGAGGCGCTGGGTCTCGATGCGGAAGCAAGCCGCGTTCTGGAAAAAACCTGGAAGCGTTTCGTGCGCGGCGGCGCGCAGCTCGATCCGGATGACAAGGCGCGGCTTGCCGCGATCAATGAGGAACTGGCCGGGCTTGGCGCGCAGTTCGGCCAGAATGTGCTTGCCGACGAGAGCGGCTGGGCGCTGTTTCTGGACGAAAGCGACCTGGCCGGGCTTTCCGATGCCCTGAAGAGCGCCATGGCCGAAGCTGCTGAAACGCGCGGTGAGGAGGGGCGGTTTGCGGCGACGCTGTCGCGCTCCATCGCCGAGCCATTCCTCGCCTCGTCAGAACGGCGCGACCTGCGCGAAAAAGTGTTCAGCGCGTTTACGAAGCGTGGCGAGAATGGCGGAAAGACCGACAATTCCGACGTGATCGCCAGCACACTGAAGCTGCGCTCCGAAAAAGCGAAACTGCTCGGCTATGACTCCTATGCTGCGCTGAAACTCGACGACACGATGGCCAAAACGCCCGAAGCCGTGCAGGACCTGTTGCAACCGGTCTGGCAGAAAGCGCGTGAGAAGGCCGCCGAAGACGAGAAGGAACTGGCCCGCCTCGCCGCGCGGGAAGGGCAGAACCACGCCATCGCCCCCTGGGACTGGCGCTACTATGCCGAAAAACGGCGCGCCGAGCGCTTTGCTTTCGATGAGAGTGCGCTCAAACCCTATCTTGCTCTGGAGAATGTCATCGCTGCTTCGTTCGATGTGGCGCACCGGCTCTTCGGACTTACCTTCGAGGAACTGAAAGCGGTGCCCGCATGGCACGAGGACGTGCGCACATTCATCGTCCGCAACGCCGATGGCTCCACGCGGGGCCTTTTCATGGCCGATTATTTCAATCGCCCGTCGAAGCGCTCCGGCGCATGGATGAGCGCGCTTCAATCCGGCTATCGTCTGGGGGAAGGCAAATCCCCTATCATCTATAATGTGATGAACTTCGCCAAACCGCCGAAAGGGCGCCCCGCCCTGCTCTCCGTGGACGAGGCGCGCACGCTGTTCCATGAATTCGGACACGCACTGCACGGCCTGCTGAGCGATGTGGCCTGGCCATCCATCTCCGGCACCTCGGTCTCGCGCGACTTCGTGGAACTGCCCTCGCAGCTCTTCGAGCACTGGTTCACGGTGCCTGAGGTGCTGCAGAAGTTTGCGCTGCACCACGAGACCGGCGAACCCATGCCCCAGGAACTGGTGGAGAAAATGCGCGCCGCCCGCACGTTCGACGCCGGCTTCGCCACAGTGGAGTTCACCGCATCCGCACTGGTCGACATGGCCTTTCACAGCCAGGTGGAAGCGCCGGAAGACCCGCTGCGCTTCGAAGCGGAAACGCTCGAGAAGCTCGAAATGCCCAGGGCCATTGCCATGCGCCACCGCACGCCGCACTTCCTGCATGTGTTCGCCGGTGATGGATATTCAGCCGGCTACTATTCATACATGTGGTCGGAAGTCCTCGATGCCGATGCCTTCCGTGCCTTCGAGGAGAAAGGCGATCCATTCGATCCCGAGACGGCGGAAAAGCTGCGCCGGCACATCTATTCTGCGGGCGGCTCCGCCGATCCCGAGGAGCTTTACAAAGCTTTCCGCGGCCGCATGCCCACCCCGGAAGCCATGATGGAGAAGAAGGGGCTCGCCTGAGAGTTATTGACAGTCACGGATGTGTCATGTGAGCGATAACTCACTGCAACATTGAAGCACCAGATTGCCTCCCGAGAATCAACCAGATTGAGGGAGACTGTCATGAAGTCCTTCGCAGTGAGTACCCGCCGCAAATTCCTCCTTGGAACCGGCGCAACCGCACTCGCCACCGCCGTGGGCGGGCTTGCCATGCCCGCCATCTCGCGGGCCTCTTCGCGCCCCATGTTCACACACGGCGTCCAGTCCGGCGATGTCGACACGACGAGCGGCATGATCTGGACCCGCACGGACCGGCCGGCGCGGATCGAGTTCGAGATATCGACCACCGAGAGCTTCGCCAACCCCATGCGGCTGCCCACCATGGACGCGCTGCCGGAGAGCGATTTCACCGTGAAGCGACTGCTCGAAAACCTCGCCTCGGACCAGGACATTTTCTATCGCATGAGGGCCGTTGACCTGAACGACGTCTCGGCTGGTTCCGAGCCCATTGTCGGCCAGTTCCGCACGGCTCCGTCTGCCCGCCGCGACATTCGCTTTGCCTGGTCCGGCGATACGGCGGGTCAGGGCTGGGGCATCGACGAGACCGGCATGAAGACCTATGCCACCATGGCAAAGCACCGCCCGGATTTCTTCCTCCACTCGGGCGATACAATCTATGCCGATGGCCCGATGGACGACGAGGTCACGCTGAAGGACAGCAGCGTCTGGAAAAACACCGTGCTCATCGACGAAAAGCGCAAGGTTGCCGAATCGCTGGACGAGTTCCGTGGTCAGTGGAAATACAACATGATGGACGATCACGTGCGCGCACTGAACGCCGTCTGCCCGACCTTCTTCCAGTGGGACGACCATGAAGTGGTCAACAACTGGTCGGCCTCCAAGGACCTTTCGGAAGACGATCGCTACACCGAAAAGTCGGTGGCGCTGCTACAGGCCCGCGCGGCACGCGCTTTCCACGAGATGACGCCGATCCGCTACACCCCGGCGGAGCCCGGTCGCGTCTACCGCAAGATCGCATACGGTCCGATGCTCGACGTCTTCTTCCTCGACATGCGCTCCTACCGAGCTGCCAATTCGGAAGGCCTGCAGGAAGCCGCCGGCGAGGAAACCCGCTTCCTCGGCGACGAGCAGATCCGCTGGCTGAAACGCGAACTCGCCAACTCCCGCGCCACATGGAAGGTCATTGCCGCCGACATGCCGATCGGCCTGGTGGTGCCGGATGGCGACAGGATCGAGGCGATCGCCAATGGCGACAATGCAGGCCCGAAAGGCCGTGAATTCGAGATCGCCGATCTGCTGCGCTACATCAAGAATGCGGGCATTGAAAACACCGTCTGGTTCACCGCCGATGTGCACTACACGGCAGCCCATTACTACAATCCCGACAAGGCTGCTTTCCAGGACTTCAAACCGTTCTGGGAGTTCGTGTCCGGCCCGCTTCACGCCGGCACGTTCGGGCCCAACAAGCTCGACGGGACGTTCGGACCTGAGCTCAAATATGTGAAGGCTCCCAGCGAGGAACAGGGCGCCAACCTGCCGCCTTCAGCCGGCTTCCAGTTCTTCGGTCTTGTCGACATCGACGCCACCACGGAACAGATGACCGTGCGGCTCATGGACCGCGACGACAGCGAACTCTACAAAGTGACGCTCGACCCCGTGCGCTCTGCCTGACGGACCCCGCAGATCAGAAAGCCGGGGCCTCTGGTCCCGGTTTTTTTGCGCGCTTTCGAAAGATTAAGCCAACAGTTGGCTCAAACTACCAATTTATTGGAATGCCATGCCCAATAGGTCGCAGTTTGAGAAATTGCATCTTCTCTCAAGCGGCATTAACTAATCTGCATCGCACGCACTCACGGAGAGCACGATGGATCAGACATACACGCCCCGGGAAGCCGGTGCCGCGGCGAAGGCCACCACCGCGCGGCCGGATGTGACCGTCTTCTTCGACCAGCGCACCTTCTCCGCGCAATATGTCGTTGCCGATCCGGCAACCGGAAAATGCGCCATCATCGACCCGGTGCTGGATTTCGACGAGAAATCGGGCAGCACGTCGACGGAGAATGCCGACAGGCTCCTTGCCTTTGTTGCCGGGAACGGGCTGGAACTCGAGTGGATCCTCGACACCCATCCCCATGCCGACCATTTCTCCGCCGCAAGCTATCTGAAGGAGAAAACCGGTAGGCCCATTGCCATTGGTGAAAGGGTCATAGAGGTTCAGAAGCTCTGGAAAACAATCTACAACTGGCCCGAATTCAAAGCGGACGGTTCGCAGTGGGACAGGCTTTTTGCCGACGGCGACACCTTCACCATCGGCTCGCTGCCAGCAAGGGTCATGTTCTCGCCCGGCCACACCCTGGCTTCGATCACCTATGTGATCGGCGATGCCGCCTTCGTTCATGACACGCTCTTCATGCCCGATTCCGGCACGGCACGCTGCGACTTTCCCGGCGGCAGCGCCGAACGGCTCTGGAAGTCCATCCAGGACATTCTCAGCCTGCCGGACGAGACCCGCATATTTGTCGGTCACGATTATCAGCCGGGCGGGCGCGAACCTCGATTTGAAAGCACTGTCGCCGAACAGAAGGCGTCAAACACTCATATGTCGAAATGCGAAACGGAAGCCGATTTCGTTGCCGTCCGTGAAGCGCGCGACAGGACCCTGCCAATGCCAAAGCTCATCCTGCACGCACTGCAGGTGAACATGAACGCCGGGCAACTCCCCGCGCCGGAGACCAATGGCAAGCGCTATCTCAAGTTTCCGCTCAACGCGCTCGAGGGCGCAAGCTGGGGCTGATCTTGCGGCCGCCCGCGGCACGAAGGGCAGTGAACACTTTCGCAATTGCGAAAAAACCTGTATGAGCGCGGCAACGCAACTGGCCGCGCCATGCCTTTCGCGCGCCTACCGACCCCAAAAGAGCACACATGAAACTGCGCAATATTGCGATCATCGCCCACGTTGACCATGGGAAAACGACACTCGTCGACGAGCTTATGAAGCAGTCCGGCGCCTTCCGCGACAACCAGCGCGTCGCGGAGCGGGCCATGGACTCCAACGACCTCGAAAAAGAACGCGGCATCACCATTCTTGCCAAGGCCACTTCGGTGGAATGGAAGGAAACCCGCATCAACATCGTCGACACGCCCGGCCACGCCGATTTCGGCGGCGAGGTGGAGCGCATCCTCTCCATGGTGGATGGCGCCGTGCTTCTGGTGGATGCCGCCGAAGGCCCGATGCCTCAGACCAAGTTCGTTGTCGGCAAGGCGCTCAAGGTCGGTCTGAAGCCGATCGTCGCCATCAACAAGATCGACCGTCCGGACGCGCGTGCCGACGAGGTGATCAACGAGGTGTTCGACCTCTTCGCCGCGCTCGACGCTACGGACGAGCAGCTCGACTTTCCGATCCTCTACGGCTCGGGCCGCGACGGCTGGATGAATTACGAGCCCGAAGGCCCGAAGGACCAGGGTCTCGCCCCATTGTTCGACCTCGTGCTCAAGCATGTGCCCGAGCCGACCACCGAGCCCGGCCCCTTCCGCATGATCGGCACCATTCTGGAAGCCAACCCATTCCTCGGCCGCATCATCACTGGACGCGTCGCCGCCGGCTCCATCAAGCCGAACCAGGCGGTGAAAGTGCTGCATCACGACGGCACGCTTCTCGAAAACGGCCGCATCTCCAAGATCCTCGCCTTCCGCGGACTTGAGCGCCAGCCCATCGAGGAGGCCCATGCGGGCGACATTGTCGCCATTGCCGGTCTCTCCAAGGGCACCGTCGCCGACACATTCTGCGATCCATCGGTCACCCAGCCGATGGAAGCCCAGCCGATCGACCCGCCGACCGTGACCATGAGCTTCATCGTCAACGACTCGCCGCTGGCCGGCACCGAGGGCGACAAGGTGACGAGCCGCGTGATCCGCGACCGCCTCCTGAAGGAAGCCGAGGGCAATGTGGCGCTGAAGATCGAGGAAGCCGACGACAAGGATTCCTTCTACGTCTCCGGCCGTGGCGAACTTCAGCTCGCCGTTCTCATCGAAACCATGCGCCGCGAAGGCTTCGAGCTCGCCGTCTCGCGCCCCCGCGTGGTCATGCAGAAAGACGAAAGCGGCCAGCTTCTCGAGCCCATCGAGGAAGTGGTCATCGATGTGGACGAAGAGCATTCCGGCGTCGTCGTTCAGAAGATGTCGGAGCGCAAGGCCGAGATGATCGAGCTGCGCCCCTCCGGCGGTGACCGCCAGCGCCTCGTCTTCCACGCGCCCACGCGCGGCCTGATCGGCTATCAGTCTGAGCTTTTGACCGACACGCGCGGCACGGCCATCATGAACCGGCTGTTCCACGATTATCAGCCCTACAAGGGCGAGATCGGCGGCCGCGTGAACGGCGTCCTGATCTCTAACGATGACGGCGAGGCAGCGGCCTACGCCCTGTTCAACCTGGAAGATCGCGGTCCGATGGTGATCGACGCCGGCGTGAAAGTCTATCACGGCATGATCATCGGCATTCACTCCCGTGACAACGATCTGGAAGTGAACGTGCTGAAGGGCAAGAAGCTCACCAACATCCGCGCCGCCGGCAAGGACGAGGCGGTGAAACTGACTCCGCCGATCCGCATGACGCTGGAGCGCGCGCTTTCCTGGATTCAGGAAGATGAGCTGGTGGAGGTGACGCCGAAGTCGATCCGCCTGCGCAAGCTCTATCTCGACCCGCACGAGCGCAAACGTTTCGAGAAAAGCCGCGCCGGCGCGGCTTGAGACTGACCGGTTTTCCGGCCAGGTTGTCTGCATGAATGACTTGGTCGAACCGCTCTATGCCGAACCAGATGTCGCGCAGTTCTATGATTTTCGCGGGGCTGCGCGACCTGACCTGGCTTTCTGCAGGAAACTCGCCGGCAACGCCCGCTCGGTTCTAGACCTCGGCTGCGGAACTGGCGAACTGGCCGCTCTCCTGAGCGCAGGTCGACGCGTTGTCGGGGTCGATCCCGCAGCGGCTATGCTCGACATCGCGCGCACCCGCCCAGATGGCAGTACGGTGGACTGGATCGAAGGCGATGCACGCACGATCCGACTTGATGAGCGTTTCGATCTGGTTGCTCTCACGGGCCATACGTTTCAGGTCTTTCTCACCGAAGCGGATCAGCGCGCTGTGATTGAAACCATCGCCGCACATCTGAAACCGAGTGGCCAGTTCATCTTCGACAGTCGCAATCCGGATTTTCCCGGCGGGAAGACCCGCACAAAGGAAACGACACTACGCCGCTTCACACACCCCGGGCATGGTGAGGTCGAAGCGTGGAATGAGTCCACCTTTGACGACGCGGCGCAGATACTCAGCTATCGAAACAGCTATCGCGTGCTGAAAAGCGGTGAGGCGCATACGGCCACGGCACGCATTCGCTATACGCCGAAGAATGTCATCGCAGAGCTGTTGCAGGAAAGCGGGCTTCAGGTCGAAGGATGGTTTGGGGATTGGACCGAAAGCACCTTCGAACCAGCATCGAAGGAGATCATTCCGCTTGGGCGCGCAGTGCCGCAATAGCCAGTTGAAGCACGCTGTAGCGTCAGGCGGGCACCAATCTCGCGCCTGGCGCAGCCGTCAACACATCCCACCATCCGGGTTGACAGTTTCCATACATAGCGCCCTAATCTCCGTACCTTCGTGGAGGAGTTCCCCAATGGATCCCGCATTCCTGCTCACGGCGCTTGTCGTCGTGCTCATTCCAGGCACTGGTGTGATCTACACACTGGCCATCGCGCTTGGCCGCGGCGGACTGGCATCCGTTTCGGCCGCGTTCGGCTGCACGCTTGGCATTCTGCCCCATATCGCAGCCGCGATCCTCGGCATCGCCGCCCTGCTGCACGCCAGCGCGATGCTGTTCCAGATCGTGAAATTCGCCGGGGTGCTCTATCTCCTCTGGATGGCATGGGGTGCGCTGAAGGAGAACGGCATGCTGAATGCCGAACCCGACCGCAGCGCGATCCCGCATCGGGCGATCATCCGACGCGGCTTCCTGATCAACATTCTGAACCCAAAGCTCTCGATCTTCTTTTTGGCCTTTCTGCCCCAGTTCATTCCCGCCGAAAGCGCAATGCCCGCGCTCGATATGGCATGGCTGGGCTTCATCTTCATGGCGATGACCTTTGTCGTCTTCGTGCTCTACGGGCAGATGGCTTCGCTCGTGCGAGGCAGGGTCCTGTCGAGCCCGACCATCATGAAATGGCTCCGGCGCTCGTTTGCGGCAGCCTTTGCCGCGCTCGGCCTGCGTCTGGCGCTCTCCGCAAGGTAGAACAAATGGATATGTCCGCCCTCATCATCTTTGCCGGCGCCCTGCTTGTCGCGGCCGGCTCTCCCGGCCCCAGCATCGCGGCGCTGGTTGCCCGCGTCATCACACGCGGCTGGCGCGATGTGTTGCCGTTCCTGGCCGCCATGTGGATCGGTGAGGGTATCTGGCTTTCCTTCGCCATTTTAGGCCTCGCCTATGTGGCGGAGACCTTCCACATGGCTTTTGTGACGATCAAATATGCGGGCGTGGCCTATCTGCTCTATCTCGCATGGAAGATGTGGACCGCGCCCGTGGAAACGGGTGGCGAAGCCCTGCCCAATGCCGGCTCGCGCCTGCGTCTCTTCTTCACCGGCATGGCAGTGACCCTCGGAAATCCGAAAATCATGATGTTCTATCTGGCGTTGCTGCCCACCATCATCGATGTCGCCTCGGTAACGCTGATCGGCTGGGCGGAGCTGACGCTCACCATGGTGGTTGTTCTGGTGGCGGTGGATGCCGTGTGGGTGCTTGCCGCCACACAGGCACGCAGGCTGCTCAAAAGCCCGCGCGCCATGCGCATTGCAAACCGCACCAGCGCCTCGATGATGGCCGGCGCAGCGGCGGCCATCGCAACGCGCTAGAGCATCGGACCGAAAAGTGGAACCCGGTTTTCGGACTATTCCGATGCTCCATCAATAGTCTGGATCGCCGTGCGTCCCGCATGGACGCAGGGCGATCTACAGCGCCGCGCGTCTTATAAGACGCGCAAAGGACGCTGTAACACTTTCAAATGATGCATGTTCGTTGTCTTTCAAATGAATTCATTTGAAAGCGACATGCATTAGAGCAACCACTCGATCCAGCGGCCATGGAAGTCGCAGTGCGCAAGATCGCGGCGCTCTCCAGTGGGCCACAGCGTGAGCGAAACCAGCGCGAATGGCTCATTCGTGTCCGAGGGTTCCATGCGCAGCCATGCGATGGGTGGACCGCCTGCCCGGCCAGCCGTTTCAAGCGCGGTCTCTATACGGGCCCGCGTTTCATGGCGAAGGTATTGCCACATGATCGAATGGAAAAGCACCGTGACCCGATCGGGCCGGCGGGCGGCAAGCGCGGCATCCACAAAGTCAGCGGCATCCGCCTTTTCCAGTGCGAAAGGCGTCTCGTTTGCCAACTCCATTGCCGCGCGCAAGCGGGAAAGCCGCGCCTCCTGATCGGCCCACACATAGGAGGTCAATCGCAACCGCTGATCATCCCGCGACACGTCGATGGGCGCAATGTCGCTGCCCTGGCGCGTGGCGATATCCAGTGCCCCCGACAGGTCCGGTGCTGACCCGCGCGTCTCGGGCTCCAGCCTCACGGGAGAAGCGGCGTCGCCCCATACGCTATCGCCATAGCGGTAGCGAAAGCGGTCAAACAGAAGGTTGAGCCTGCACTCGAGCCAATCTCACAAAGGTCGAGCGGCAGGCCGGTTTCCCGCGCGATCTGGAGAAAGCCCGGCATAAGCATCGCCGAACGACCGATCTCATTGGTCTGTGGTGGGCTGTCCAGATTGGCGCAAAGACGCGCATCATGGCGGGCGATGGCCGCGCTCATGGCCTTTCGAAGCGCCTCAGGCGAAGCCGCGTTTGGTGGATAGACCCCGGCAAGTGCGGCATCCTCACCGGCAAGCACAAGCGCATGCAGCCCGCCACACAGACGCAGCGCCAGCGCATCCTCCCCGGCCTCGCCCGGCCAGCCGAGCACGCGCGCACCGGTGGCGGTCTCGCGGTCCAGTATGTCAGGCAGAAGACGGCACAGTTGCGCCGTAAAGGGAGAGCCCATGCGATCGCAGGCCAGCGCCTGCTTCTCGAAATGCGCGCTGATATGGGTCGTCATACATCCCTCCTGCTCGTTGGGATGAAAACCTTAGCATGCGTTTTACGGCGCTTTTGCTGCAGTGCAGCATTTCATCTGGGCCAGAGGAAATGGCGTGGGCTGTCAGCTTGCCGGGCGCTCCGCCAGAGCTTTTTCAATCTCGGGCATCAGACTTTTGCGGATGCTCTCGGGCGTGAACGGTCCCACATGTTTGTAGCGGATCGTGCCATCAGGCCCGATGAGAAAGGTTTCGGGAACGCCATAGACGCCCCAGTCGATCGCAGCACGGCCATTCTGGTCGACGCCAATGGCATCGTAGGGATTGCCGAGATCGCCCAGAAACCGGCGGGCGTTTTCCGGCTTGTCCTTGTAGTTGAGCCCCGCAATCACGACGCGCTCATCCGTGGCGAGTTGCATCAGCAGCGGGTGCTCCTGACGGCATGGCAGACACCAGGAACCCCAGACATTGACCAGGGTGACCCGGCCACTGAACGCCTGCGATGAAAGCCCAGGCAGGTTCATCCCCTCGAGCGGGGGAAGATCGGTCTGCGGCGCGGAGCGGCCAATCAGTACGGATGGCACGAGAGAGGTATCCTTGCCGGAAAAGAGCTGCATCAGAAAGACGGCCGAAAGCGCCAGAAAAAGCAACAGCGGCAGCAGGAACAGAAGCCGCCGCGAACGGGGCGGCTTTTCGCTTGTCACGCTCATTTCTTCGGCGCCTTGCGGTCCGAGCGGCGGCGAATGCCACGCTCTTCAAGCTCCTTGAGCTCTCGCTTGCGGCCGGCCTGATCGATCAGGATCCAAAGGCCGAGCCCCGCAATCACCAGCGCCGAGATTCCGTAGGCGGCGAAGACATAGGCTGCGTGGGTCATCGTGCTGCCCTTTCTGCTGCCCGCGCCGAAAGCCGGCGCATGGCGACAACACGACGGCGCCAGATGTCCGCGCGCATCGCCATCAGATGCAGCGTGACGAAAAGCAGTGTGAAGCCCAGCGCACAGATGAGCAGCGGCCACAGCAGCGAGGCGTGGATCGTGGGGCCATCGAGGCGGAACACCGAAGCGGGCTGATGCAGCGTGTTCCACCAGTCCACCGAGAACTTGATGATCGGTATGTTGACGAAGCCGACGAGCGTGAGGATTGCCGCAGCCCGCGCCGAACGGCCGGGATCATCCATGGCCCGCGTCAGGGCAATGATGCCGAGATACATCAGGAACAGGATGAAGACGGAGGTCAGCCGCGCATCCCAGACCCACCATGTGCCCCACATCGGTTTGCCCCAGACGGAGCCGGTGAATAAGGCGAGCGCCGTGAAAGCAGCGCCAATGGGAGCAGCGGCTTTCAGCGCCACATCGGCAAGCGGGTGCTTCCACACGAGTGTTCCAAGCGCGGAAATAGCCATCAGCGAATAGCAGAACATGGCAAGCCAGGCGAACGGCACATGGATGTACATGATCCGCACCGTGATGCCTTGCTGGTAGTCCTCCGGCGCGGAGAACGCCATGTAGAAGCCGGCAGCGAGAACGGCCAGCGACAGGCCGCCGAACCATGGAACAAGCGTGTCGGCCAGCGCGAGAAAACGCGTGGGATTGGCGAGCGCCGTCAGGCGACCGGAGAGCGTAGAGGCTTGCGGCGTGGCGTTTGTCATGCCTGAACCCATAGCGTTGCGTGTCCTGTTCCGCAATCGAATCGATTGCCGCACATCAGTCGCCGCCCCAGCGCAGTGCAAGGGAAGCGGCCAGCGGCCCGATGACGGCAAAGAACAGCATCAGCGCGGCAAGAATGAGGAAAGGCGGCAGAAACGGATCGGGGTCGGCCACCGCCCCGCGCGCCGCCGCCACACCGAAGATCAGAACCGGGATGGTGAGCGGCAGGACCAGAACCGAAACCAGAAGCCCGCCACGCGGCAGCGCCACGGCAAGGGCCGCCCCGACCGCGA
>NZ_BAMP01000057.1 GCF_000615975.1 Nitratireductor aquibiodomus NL21 = JCM 21793
GCCTTTGAGCAGGTCGAGCGCTTCCGCGCCGCGCACCTCTCCGATGGGGATGCGGTCGGGACGCAGGCGCAGCGAGGACCGCACCAGATCGGACAGGGAAGCGACGCCATCCTTTGTCCGCATCGCCACCACGTTCGGCGCGGCGCATTGCAGTTCCCGCGTGTCTTCGATGATGACGACGCGATCCGCCGTCTTGGCGACTTCGGCCAGGATCGCGTTGGTCAAGGTCGTCTTGCCGGTGCTAGTGCCGCCGGCGACCAAGATATTGGCGCGGGACGCAACGGCGGCGCGCAGCGTCGCGGCCTGATCGGCGGTCATGATGCCGGCCGCCACATAGTCGTCCAGGGTGAACACGATGCTGGCCGGCTTGCGGATGGCGAAGGCCGGCGCGGCGACGACGGGCGGCAGCAAACCCTCGAACCGTTCGCCGCTCTCGGGCAGCTCGGCGGAAACGCGAGGATTGCGCGCGTGAACCTCCGCGCCGACATGATGGGCGACAAGCCGAACGATGCGTTCGCCATCGGCGGCGGACAGGCGCTCGCCGGTATCGGCCAGCCCTTCGGACAGACGGTCCACCCAAAGCCGGCCGTCGGGATTCAGCATCACCTCGACCACGATGGGGTCTTCGAGAAGCTGGGCGATGGCCGGGCCGAGCGCCGTGCGCAGCATGCGTGCGCCGCGCGCGATGGCTTCCGGTCTATGATGGTTGGTGGTCATGTCGGCCCCGCTTCTTCTCGGGGCGCGCGACAGGCGGTCCCCGGATCGGGGTCGATTAAAAGAACCTGATTTTGGGCCGACTCAACAACAATCTAAGCGGCGGCGGTGATCGGCGGCCATCGGCGGCAAATAGGATGGGTTGCCGTTTCAGGGTCAGTCGCGGGCGGCGTCCGCCGGAAGCGAATCGGCGGGCGGCGATTCGATGTCACGCGACAATTCCTTGAGGAACCTGTCGCCCGTCGCCAGTCGCCGGCCGAGCGTCTGCATGAAGCCCTCGAACCGTTCCAAGCCTTTCGTGCGGGCGGCGGCCTGTGCGCCTTCCGACATTGGCGGCGCGAAGGTCAGCCAGAATTGGACGAACAGCGAGACGGTCTCGCCGAGCACGGCGAGATCTTCGTCAAGCGTGTCGATCTGGCGGCCGAGCTTATCCAGGCGGCGCGACATGGCGGCTTCGAGCTGTTCGGCGGAATCGCCGGACAGGAAAGATGCAACGGCAGCTTCGATGATGGTGGATTGCGAGACCTTGCGGCGCAGCGCCAGCGCCTTGACCTGCTTGAGCAGGTCCGGGTCGAAATAGACGTTCATGCGGGTTCGGGTAGGCATGGGCGTGTCCTCAAAGTTCAATCCCATCGTCGGGATTCATGGAGACCTGGCGGGCGACCATCCGCATGCGCTGGCGCATTGCGCGGGCCTTGGCCGCGTCAATGTCCGGCTCGTCGTCCAGCAGCTCGAACTCCTGCGCGGGCGGCGAAGGCGGCGGAACGACTTCCTCATGGTCGGGCAATTCCGGCTCGCGGCGGATGCCGGCGTTTGCAGGATCGCCCCCGGTCCCCTCCGCCGGGTTTGCAGCGGATGGGTTTGCCGACGCGACAATGCGGCTCGTCCAGTCGTCGGGTAGCGGCGTCGCCGCGGCGGCTGCGCCTGCGGCCGGATCGGGCGGCGGCAGGATGCGCTCCATGAACCGCGCATCCTCGAAGTAGCGCGCCTTGCTGGTGCGGATCGGCGGCGTTCCCGCGACCATGACGATTTCGTCGGTGGGCGGAAGCTGCATCACTTCGCCCGGCGTCAGCAGCGGGCGCGCGGTCTCCTGCCGAGAGACCATGAGATGCCCCAACCATGGGGCCAGCCTATGACCGGCGTAGTTGGTGGAGTCGCGCATTTCGGTCGCGGTGCCGAGTGCATCGCTGATCCGCTTCGCGGTCCTCTCGTCGTTCGCGGCGAAGGCGACGCGGACGTGGCAGTTGTCCAAAACGCTGTTGTTGACCGAGTAAGCCTTCTCGATCTGGTTGAGGCTCTGCGCGATCAAGAAGGATTTGATCCCATACCCGGCCATGAAGGCGAGCGCGGATTCAAAAAAGTCCAACCGGCCAAGCGCGGGAAATTCGTCCAGCATCAACAAGAGGCGATGGCGCTTGCCGGACGTGCTCAAATCCTCGGTCAACCGGCGGCCCACTTGGTTGAGGATGAGCCTTATGAGGGGTTTGGTGCGGTTGATGTCGGACGGCGGGACGACGAGGTAGAGGCTGACCGGCTGCTTGCTCCCGACCAGATCGGCAATGCGCCAGTCGCAGCGCGATGTCACCCGCGCGACGACGGGATCACGGTATAGGCCCAGGAACGACATGGCTGTGGACAGCACGCCGCTGCGTTCGTTCTCGCTCTTGTTCAGCAGCTCGCGGGCCGACGACGCGATGACGGGATGAACGCCGGCTTCGCCCAGGTGCGGCGTATCCATCATCGCGCGCAAGGTGGCTTCGACCGGGCGGCGCGGGTCGGATAGGAAGTTGGCGACGCCCGCCAGCGTCTTGTCCGTCTCCGCATAGAGAACATGCAGGATCGCGCCGACAAGCAAGCTGTGGCTCGTCTTCTCCCAATGATTGCGTTTGTCGAGGCTTCCTTCGGGATCGACTAAAATATCCGCTATATTTTGAACGTCGCGGACTTCCCATTCCCCCTGCCGGACTTCGAGCAACGGGTTGTAGGCGGCGGACTTCGCGTTGGTGGGATCGAACAGCAGGACGCGGCCGTGCTTCGCCCGGAAGCCGGCTGTCAGCGTCCAGTTTTCCCCCTTGATGTCGTGGACAATGACGGAGCCGGGCCAGGTCAAGAGACTGGGAACGACCAGCCCGACGCCTTTGCCGCTGCGCGTGGGGGCGAAACACAAGACATGCTCGGGACCATTGTGACGCAAATAGTGATGGCTATGCCTGCCGAGCACGACGCCATCGGGGCCTAGCAATCCGGCCGCGCGGATTTCCTTGTCCTCGGCCCATCGCGCCGATCCGTAGGTGGCGACCTTGCGCGCCTCGCGCGCCCGGATGATCGACATGAGGATGGCGGCGGCGATGGCGAGAAAGCCGCCAGATACGGCAATGATGCCGCCCTCCATGAAGATGCCCGGCGCATAGGCGTCGAAGGAAAACCACCACCAGAGGAAGGCGGGCGGATAATAGACAGGCAGGCCCGCCAGCTCGAACCAGGCATTGCCAAGTTGCGGTTGGAAGCCGAGGCGGAAGGCGACCCATTGCGTCGCGGCCCACGTCATCACCAGAACGATGGTGAAGACGACGGCGATCTGCCCCCATAGGATTCTGCCTCCGCGCATACGGGCTCCAGTCGAAAAGAGAGACGGAGCCGTTCAGAGAATGGGCGTTTTCGCAGGAGGCAACAGCAAAGACGTTGCCGGAGGGCGACCGGATACTATCGACGGCAAATAGGATGGGTTGCTGCGGCACGGTTCCGGCACCGGCGCGCGCCGAGCCGAATCAGCTTGGGGGGCTTGCCCGTCCCAATGCTCGAGCGAGGCCAAGCAGGTTCTGGAGCGCGGGATTGTGATTGCGCGGGGACCAGACGGCCATGAAGGCGATGGATTCAGGCTCGTCCACAATCGGGCGGAAGGCGACGCCCGGCGGGGCCGTCGCCACGTTTTCCTCGACCAGGAGCGAGAGACCATGCCCCTTGGCGATCATCGACAGGAGAGCGCTGCGGCCAATATCGAAGCGACGAATGGTCGGAACGGGCCATTGTCCGGCGGAGCGCACCACGATCAGGTCGTGAACCTGCGGGCCGGTTCCCGCCTCGCGCACGATGAAGGTTTCGCGCGCCAGGTCCTTCCATTCGATGTGCTCGCGCGCTGCGAGCGCGTGGGACGCAGGCATTACCGCCATGAGACGGTCGCGCCAGATCACGCGGGAATTGAGGTCGGGAATGTCGTGGGAGCGCCCCATGAAGGCAATATCGAGCTGGTCGTCCCGCACCTGTAGCTGCGCGTCCAGTGCGGTGCTTTCGGTGATCTCCAGAGCGACGTGTTCGTGGCGCGCGTGGAAATGCTCCAATAGCGTGTCGAGAAAACCGCCAGCGATAAGAGCATAGACGCCGACACGCAAGAGACCCTGTTCGCCGCGTGCGTGCATGCCGGCCGTCTTCACGGCGCGATCGAGAATGCGCATGGCCCGCTCGACTTCCGTTACGAAACGGCGGCCCGCTTCGGTCAGCCGAACGCCGCGTGTGTTGCGCTCGAACAGCATGATGCCAAGGTCGGCCTCCAGCATCTTGATGCGTTCGCTGACGCTGGACTGGCTGATGCCCAGCGCTATGGCCGCTTGACGGAAACTCAGATATTGGGCGACCGCCAGCGTCTGGCGTAGGGAGACGAGAGGGATTCTGGTGCCAAGGAGATTCCCGGTTTTGGAAATCTCGAATCTCAGGTTGGATGCACGCCTCATCGACTGCACCCTGTTCAGCGGTCGGGTTGGGAACCCCGGTGCAAGGTCCGGCTTGGTTCAGGCGCAGCAAATCGCGCGGTTCGTTCCTTCACGGTGATGAACTCCTCATCGATTGGAGAATTATGTCGGGGTGATTGTAGAGCACCTCCTGCGATTTCAACCCGAACCCCACACCGTAGCCGGCCGCCACTAGCAGCATCATCGGTTCGTGTCGGGATATGTAGTCGGCGATCGTTGGCGGCGGCAGGTCGCTTGCCTTATACGCTTGCTGAAACAGTTTGTAGCCGCCCGCGCATTTGTCCGGATGGCATAGGATCAGCGGATAGCGAAGCGCCTCTTTGAAGGGAACCGGGTCGAAGTAATGCAGCGGGTGATGCCGTGGCAGCGTCAGGACGGAATGCTCGAACCAGACCGATTCCCTGACGAAGCCATCGATCTCCTCGCCGTCGACCGTGGTGCCGACGTCGATCAGATCGCGATTGAGCGCAGCAAGCGGTTCACCCGCCGTCATCTCGGCAATTCTGATCATCGTCAGCGGCTCTTCCCCCGACGCATGGGCAGAAGGTTGATCAGGCGCGGCTGAGCAAGGCTATCGGCAATGCCGAGCCGGATACGGCTGCGATTGCCGTCAGCCGCCTTGTGCGCGTAGTTCTTCGCCTCGCCGTAGAGCGAGAGCAGATGGCGTGCGTCCTGCCAGAACAGTTTTCCCGACCAGGTCAGCCTGATCTTGCGCTTCGAATGATGCAGTAGATCGACGCCCACATCGTACTCGAGATTCCGGATTGCGCGGGACAATGTCGACGACGGGATATGCAGCCTGTCCGCAGCCCTCGTTAAGCTAAGTTCCTCCGCTGCGGAGACGAAGTATCTCAGGTGACGCAGTCTCATATCGTACCTCCGATCGTTGGTGGATCATGCCCTTCGCCCCTATTGCCATCGCGGCCCGCATTCAGATGGAAATCTGTCGTTCCCTTCCATGGCGCGCGGGGGACTTGCCCCGGATTTCGTATCGGTGTGGTGTCTGCCTCCTATTTTGACAGTTCTACCGCGCGCCCCAATGCCGCGGTGAAGGCGCTGAGAGAAACTGAGAAGGCCGGCGGCTCAGGCCGCTTTGTCGCCGCTGCAATAACCCAAGACTGTCGCCCAAGACCAAACGGCTTTGACAGACCGCCAAAGCGCGAGGCAGCATCCCGGTTCTCCTATGGTCGCTTGGTAGAAGATTCTCCTGATTGCTGCGTAGCTTAATGGAGGAGGCAGAGCCTCGCGCGGTACGAGCTACTTCTGAATGGTGCGCCTCCCTTGTTCTCAGCCGTCAGCGTCGACTGCTCGGCTAAAGATCGGATAGGGGCGCCGATCGCAAAATGGTTACATCTGAAGCGACGGCATCGATCAGCGCCCGGTCATGACCGATCAGAAGCAAGCCGATACGTCGTTCGAGAGCAATATCGCGCAACAGGAGGATGACTTGCTGTTGGAGGTGTGGATCGAGTTGCGACGTCGGCTCGTCGGCAACGATCAGGCGCGGGGAGAGAAGCAAGATCCGTGCAAGAGCCAGACGTTGTCCCTCTCCGCCCGAAAGCTCGTTCGGATATCGGTCCAGCAGTTGCCTGTCGATCTGGAGATGCTCGCATAGGGGTGGGAGCGCCGCCTCAATGTTTAGGTCGGGTACTACAGTGCGTAGATCCTCCAATTGCCGGCCGATCCGGCGATGGGGATTGAAGGATGACACGGGATCCTGATGCAGCTTCTGATAGAGTCGGCGAATTCTGCCAGCGCCGCGGCCATGGGCATCCACCCCACCGAGCCAGGATACGGAGCCGGCGGTCGGCCTTTCGAGACCCAGTATCACATTCGCGAGCGTACTCTTTCCACTGCCGCTATCGCCCAGCAGGCCGACGATCTGACCTGCATCGATCCGCATATCGATGCCGGAGAATAGCATATCATCAGTTTTATAGGCGAAGCCGAGATTGCGCGCTTTGAGCAGAGTATCGCCGCCCGCTTTTGCCGGGCGCCCCGTTGGCCAGCATCTCGGCTCCGAAGCGACCCATGCCTGGGAATAGGGATGCTGCGGGCTCCGGAGGAAACGTTCGGCGGTGGCCCTTTCGACCACTCTGCCTTCCACGATCACGGCGGCATCGCCGCCGAGGCGGCGAAGGCATGCAGGATCATGCGTGACGACGATCAGATTGTATCCCCAGTCCAACGTTTTCCCGAGTAGGGAGAGAACCTGCTCGTGGCGGCGCGGATCAAGGCCTCTGGTCGGCTCGTCGGCGATAACGAGACTGGCGCCGCAGGACAGGGTCGACGCTAGGCTGAAGCGCTGCACCATGCCGCCGGACAGCATGAAGGGAAACAACGTCAGCACGGCGGGGGACAGATCGACGGCGGCAAGCGCAGTTTCCGGCGTCGGCGAAGAGAGTTGCCTCGATAAACGCATCGTGGGATCGAGGGTGGCGCGGGCGTCCTGGGGGAGCAATGCCAGATGTTGGCCACCAAGACGGCGGAGCTCGCCCGTCTCGGTAAAGGAGATCGGTGCCATGCTCTGCCGGACGAATGTGCCGGATATGTCGAACGCTTTCGGCAACGCCCCGAAAAGTGCCTTGACGATCATGCTTTTGCCGGCGCCGCTTGGCCCCAGGATGAATAATGGGTGAGACGGTCTGACCGACAGGTTGATATCGGTCAGCAATTGATGGCCGGATTGGCTGCGGACGGTTAGCGCAAGAATCTCAGCAACAGGTGCCGTACTCTTAAGCATCGAGTCTTGTACCCTGCGCGAAGTGGCCGGCTAGGGCGGACATGGCGCTTACAGTCAGGAAAATCGCCAGGCACGGCCCGCCCAACTGGATTGGAGCCGCCGCCATATAGGGGATCAGTTCGCTGATCATAGCACCCCATTCGGGCTCGGGCGGTTGCAGGCCAAAGCCGAGGAAGCCCAGTGACGATATGGAGATGATGGCCACGCCGATATTCAGAGCGACCAGACCTGAGAGCTGTTGCAGCACTGGCGGCAGCAGATGCCTGCGGAGGATCGTCATACCACCATAGCCGGCTAGCCGCGCCGCTTCGACATGGTTTTCCTTCAAGGTGGAAAGGGCGATAGCGCGCGCCATACGGGCAAAGGACGGCCAGAAACTGAGATTGAGGCCCAGAATAATGGGTATGACACCGCCTCCGAAAAACGCGGCGAAAGCAAGCGCCACCACGATTCCAGCAAGGCCAGCGTCACGTCTGCTGCGCGCATGACAACCGTATCAAACAGGCCGCCCCACAAGGCGGACGCCAGCCCCAAAATACCGCCCACCCCGACCGACACCCCCACACAGATTGTGGCGATGCCGACCGACCGATAACTTCCGTGCAGGACGCGCGCCATTACGTCACGTCCCAAGTGGTCAGTGCCAAGCCAATGCTCGAAGTCCGGTGGCCGCAAGGCTTGCATCAAATCCTGCTGGTAGGGATCGCCCGGATAGAAAAATATTCCGAGAACAAACAGCAGTGCGCCAGCCGCGAGAAATGCTGGTGGTCCAAGGCGCCGAAATCTTGCAAACACCGCCATTATGCTTGCCTGAGCCGCGGATCGATCAGCATGCAGCTATGTCCGCCAACATGGTGATGAGACTGTAGACGACCGCAATGGCCAGCATGGCAGTAGCGATCACATAAATGTCGCGGGAAAGAACTGCATTCACGATCCAGCTTCCAAGGCCCGATCGGGTAAACAATGTCTCGACCACGACAAGGTTTTCGACGACGTAGAGGAACTGCAAGGAAGCGAAGGTTACGACGGGCACCGCGATGTTCCTGGGTCCGTGGCGCCGGAAAGCCTGTGTGGTGCTCATCCCGTGAAACTGGGGATGGACGACATATGGCATGTTGAGGATGCGGTTCGACACGTCTCGGACGACGCGAAACGAGTAGGGCATCAGCGTGAGCGCAATCGTGGCTACGGGCAGGATCAGGTGGATGGGATAGCGATCACCCGCCGATGGAAGCCAATGTAGACCCAACGCGAAAATGCCTATCAACCCGGTTCCAACGACAAAGGCTGGCAGTGCCGTCAGGAAGGAAACGGTCGTAATACATACTCGGTCGAAAGCGGACCCGGCCCGCAAGGCGGCCGCTACGCCCAAAGGAATGGAAAGCAGATAAGAAAGCGCCCAGCCGAGCGTTCCGACGACAATGGTTGCGCTGCCGTGCTCGACGAGTTCGTCCAATACCGGGCGTCGGGTTACATATGAATAGCCGAAATCGCCCCGGCCCAGCTTCGTCAGCCAGTGCAGATACTGAATGATGACGGGTTGATCGAGGCCTTCCTGCTGGCGCACTGCCTCGATCAGTTCCTGGGTGAGATTGTGCTGTCCAAATCGCGCCCCGGCGACGCGGAGGGCCGCGTCGCGGGTAGGCTTTGTATAGCGAAAAAGCACAGCGTTGCGACGATTGCGCTGACAAGGATGGCCTGCCAAGCCCGATTGAGGATCATGTGGAGCATTGCGGAACCCCGTCTGCGCGGCTGCCGTAGAGAGGCCGCCGCGCAGGCTTCTTCATCGGGTTCAACCGGCCTGCCAGGTCATGCGTTCAATCAGGTAGCGCTTTTCGAGCGGGTCAGCGACGGCGCCTTCGACATCGTTACTGATCCCGCTGACCTGCTCGTACCAGCAAACCGGAAGGACCGGCAGTTCCTCGTGCAGCGTCGTGGCGATGGCGTGGCGCAGTTCTGCCTTCCTGTCTTCGCTGGCCTCGCTGAGATAGCTCACGACGTTGGCGCGGAACTCGTCATTGCGCCAGCCGGTGGCTCCCGTGGCGCTGCCCGAAGGCTCGTCACTGGCAAAGTCAAGATTGACCGTGCCGATCGGATCGATCTGGGCGGCGATGTTCTGGGAACTCAGGCCCAGATCGAGCGAGCCGTCTCGTTGACCTTCGACGATGGCCGTCCATTCCCCGACCGAGATCGTCAACTCGAAGCCGATCTCGGCAAACTGGGATTGCAGCGCCGCCGCAATAACGGGAAACTCGGGTCGATTGGCAAAGGTGCGCAGTGTGCCGGCGAAACGTACACCTGCCTTGGCGCGAATGCCATCTGCGCCGCGCTCCCATCCCGCCTCGTCGAGCAACGCATTTGCCGCAGCCACATCACGCTCGAAGGGCCTGAGATCGGGAGAATGCCAACCCGGCAGGACTGATGGGAAATACTGCGTGGCCGTCAGTGCGGGATTGCGCATGATACTGGTCGCAATTCCGACCCGGTCCATTGCCAGGTTCAACGCGCGCCGGGTTGCCAGTTCGGCGAATTGTGGCTTGGCGACATTGATAAGGACCATATGGGTCCACGGTGCCAATGTGCGTTCGATGCGCATATTGCCACCGGCAATTACCCGGTCGATCGCTGTTGCTGGCACGCCTGCGACAAACTCTGCATCGCCGGCAATGGCGACGTTGCCGCGTGTCTCGCCATTGTCATAGGTGTTGACGAGCACATTGCGGATGGTCGGCTTCTGACCCCAATAGTCGTCATTGGCGGTGAGGACAGCCTCTCGGGGGAACCGTACCTCGGCCAGGCGGAACGGTCCGGTGCCAATCAGTTTCGTAACATTACCCGCCTCGTCGAAGCTGCCGGGCGCCAGCACCGGCGACGCGTAGTGGATTAGATAGGCTGGGAATGGTCCGAATGACCGATCAAGGTGGAAGACCACACTCTCTTCGTCGTTGCTTACCGCAGTCAGTCCAGCCTGCTTGAGGTTAGTCAAGTTCGGCATCAGCTTTTCGAAGCCCTCACGGATCGCTTCGGGCGTCGCATCGGTTCCGTCATGGAACTTTATGCCCTTGCGGATAACGAAGCGCCATTCGGTTGCATCTGCGTTCGCGCTCCAGGATTCGGCAACGGCCGGGACGATCTGCCCATTGGGTTCGGTTATGGCGAGGTGTTCAATTACCCCGGCCCGCTCGAACACATAGCCGGATTCATGGGGATTGAGAGAGTTGAATTCCCAAGCTGGGCTACACGAAACTCCTTGCCATCGGCGGAGAAGGCCAAGCGCGGAAGGAAGAGCCCACCCGTGGCCAGACCGGCCATGAAAGTGAATTGACGGCGATTGATCTGCATTTGATGCGATATCCTTTTCTATCACAGTTGAGTGACTTGTTTCCGGCGCCCGTCGGGGCTGCTAGCCAGCGACCGCTGAGAGAGCAAACCGACGCCATGATTTGAGCTTGAGTTGTTCGCCGACCGATGCGTGCCGCATACCCAGCCAATAGATGCGGCGAAGCGAGTGGGTTTTTATTTCTTCAAAAGCATGGCTTGCGATATCTCGCGCCAGAGCATCGAAGGTCAGTCCCGCCCCATAAAATACTTCTGCGATAATTCTCGCGTGAGCATCGTTTTCATTCAGGTCTCTGGCGTTCTTGTCGACGCGTAGCCGATTTGCGATGCTATGCAGCATCCCGCCATACCAAGGCAGACGAACCCAATTGCCGTCGATGACCAGTAGCTTTCCGCCCGGCCTGAGTACGCGGTGCCAATTCTTGAAGGCGATATACGGATCGGTCAGCGTCCAGACCAGATGCCGGGCAATGATCGCGTCATAGGTACCGGTGGCTTCGAGCGGCAGTTCCTCGACATCGGACAGTTCGGCGCGAAAATTATGTCCGTCCTGTGCATTCTTCTGCCGGGCGATTTCCAACATCGGTTCGGCGAAGTCGATAGCCTTGACCGAAGCCCCCAACGAGAGCAGCAATCTGCTCATCTCGCCTGTGCCGCATCCAAGGTCCAAGACCCTCTTCCCCGTCAGATCACCGAGTGCTCCCGTCAGCAGTTTCCGCCACTCCGGGGCCTCAATCTGATCGTCGATGCGGTGACCTGCAGATTGATCGAAGACGGCAGCTTTTTCTGACCAGTATTCCCGAATGTCTTCCTTGAGGCTGCGGTTTGAGATATTCGCGGCTGCAGTCATCGTCGTCCTAGCTTTATCGTTCGTCTCGGTATCGCTCCCTGATCGCCTCACTTGCGACGGCAAGGTGCCTGCGGGTTCCGGGCCTGGCAAAATGCCGTGAAGTCCCCTCACTCCATGGATTCTGTTACGCTCAAAATATGTATCAGAAATATATATTTGAATCTAGAACCAAAGTGCCTCGGGTGCTCAATTCCTTGAACGTGGCCGGGAAGCATCTTTCAGGTCGCCCCGTACGTAGCGGCTTCGTCGTCCACGACTGTAGGCTCCTTGTGCCGAGGGGCGGCTCACACAATTTGTAGGCAGAGCGGAGACAGGATTTCCTCGCTTGCAAAAGCCAGATGTACCCCTCCCGGCAGCAGGACATATCGCGCATGCCATGACATGCCGTGATAGCGTCCAAGGCATCGCCCGTCCGCTGACACCGCCAACTGGATGCAGTTGAACGCAATCCCCAGGCCGCGGCCATCGCATTTGGCGATCGCCTCCTTCAGGCACCAGATGGTGAGCAGTCTCGCATGCTCATCGACTACACGTCCTTGCAACAGGTCACGGGGATGAAGAATGCGGGCTGCCGGAAGGTTCATCGCTCGCGCAGACTCCTGCTCGATATCCATTCCGATGGGACCACGTCGCGAAACGGCCAGCGCGACCCAGCATCCGCTATGGGACAGGTTGAAATGCCAATCGCTATTCACAAGCTTCGGCTTGTTCCACTCACCCAGCACGACCTGTACAGCACCGGGGTCCTGTTTCAGGATTTTTCCCAGGACTTTACGCTTCAGCACATGGGCGGCGAGAAAGCAGCGGCGGTCCCCTTCGCGGATGAGCATTTCCAACCGCCTGCGCTCGGACGGGTTCAGCAGCGTTTCGTCATCCACGCGGGCAAGGTCGGCAGTACCCACGAAGCAATAGGACTCCACGGCCGGCAGCGGCATATTGTCCAGCCATGCGAGAGGCACGGACCGGAACTTCACGAGGCGGAATTCCTATGCGTTCATGACCTCTCTCCTCACATTCGCGAGATGTTCGGAAAGGGTCTTGGCCGTCTGCAGACGGAATAGGTCGGTGGCCCGGATATCCACGTCGAGCCGACGCAGGATCTCGCTTTGCAGTCGAACTATTTCTATCGAAGTCCCGCCGAGGGAAAAGAAACTCGCCTCCGGATCGACTGAGGGCCGCCCAAGCACCTCGGCGTAAATCTGCAAGACAATTTCAAGGGGAGCATCATGCCTTGCAGGTCGCGATCCAGACTGTGCGAGCGACTCCATGAGGATGTTGCGGTCGACCTTGCCGTTGCTTGTGGTCGGCCAGCGCGCGACCGGACGGTACTGGACCGGAATCATGTACGCGGGCAATCTATCGGCCATCCATTGCCGGAGCGTCTCCCCATCCGGCGTATCACCACTCCCGGATGGCACGAACCAGGAGACGAGTGACTTTGTCCCGAGTTTCTCGCCTGCCGCCATGACGACGGATTCCCGTATGGCGGGGTGCCGGTTCAGCGCGACTTCGATTTCCCCGAGCTCTATACGGAAGCCCTGTACCTTGACCTGGAAATCCCACCGGCCATGAAACTGAATAGTGCCATCCTCCAGGCGCCGGCCCATGTCGCCTGTTCGATAGAGCCGTTCCCCGGATAGGGGATGGCGGACAAATCGGCTTCCGGTGAGCTCCGGCTGTCCGTAATAGCCCTTGGCCAACCCGATGCCGCCGATATAAAGCTCTCCTATCGCCCCGATCGGCCGTTCCCGCATCCGCGTATCGAGGACGTGGAAGGTCTGATTGGCCATCGGACGCCCATAGGGAATGCTCGGCAAATAGTGCCGGTGCGGATCGACCTCATGAAGGATCGACCAGACCGACGCCTCGGTGGCGCCGCCCAGGGAGACGATCCTGGCTTGCGGAGCGAGCCTGTGAAGCCGCCGGGGCAAATCGACGGGGATCCAGTCACCGCTCAGCAGGACCAGCCTCAGACTGGGAGGAAGCGATATATGCCGCGCCTCGCAATATTCCACCAGCATGGTCATCAGCATCGGTGCCGAATTCCAGATGGTGACGGCGTGATCGTTTATCAGCGCCAGCCAATGGGCGGGATCGCGGCGCAATTCGCGATCCGGCAGGACGATGGCGCCGCCGACGGCCAACAGGCCGAATATGTCGAAGACCGAGAGGTCAAAGGTCAATTCGGAAACGGCCAGCACCTTGTCCGAAACGCAAACACGATAGCGCTTGTTGATGTCGCTACAGGTATTGCTCGGCCCCGCATGGTCGAGCACCACGCCCTTGGGCTCGCCCGTCGTGCCGGAGGTGAAGATGATATAACCGTGTGACGTGGGCGGAAGGGCTTCGGAAAACGCGGTCGACGCGTCAAGCTCGGCGACATCGGCGCCGGCACTAGGTTGAGCGCCCGGCAACAGGGAGACGATCCCCAGCCGACGGCACATCCCGATCATCTCCGGGGTCTCGATGAGCGCAATACTCGCCTTGGTTTGGCGCAGGATCTGCTCGATGCGCTTTTCGCCCTGCTCGGTGTCGATCGGCACATAGACGCAACCCGCGCTCAGGACCGCCAGCACCGCGGCGATTTGCATCGGACCCTTTCCAATCAGGATCGGCACCGGGCTGCCCGGCTCGACGGCCGCGCCGATCGCCTTACCGATTTCAAGGGCGTTGGCGGCAAGCTCCCGATAGGTCGTTACCCCGCCGTCCCAATTCACGATGGCGACATTGTTGGGGAACTCGCGGGCCGCCGCGAAAACTGGCGTCGTCAAGGCACCCGCGAACAGCTGTTCGGCGGTATCGTTCGTGGCATCGATCAGGGCTGCCTGCGGCGTAGGCAAGTCAATGTTGGGAATGGACCCGATCGCATCCGGGCGAGCGTGGAGCTCCGTCAGCAATGCTGCGGCAGCGGCATGAAGATCGGCGGCAACCTCGTCCGGCAAGGCACCTTCGAGGACATGGAGATCGAAGCCGATCCCGCCATCCACCACGCGGGAGAAGCGGAACTCCAGCCAAATCTGCAAGTCCGCCATCTCGCCGCCAGTCCGCATCGCAGAATGAAGCCTCTGCGAGGCCGGGCCTGTCGTACCGGACAGCAGGTCGGTCACGACGACCGGCAGCGCTGCCTTCGCATCAGCCGCAATACCCATCTGCGGCTTGCGGCCAGACGGCCGCGCGCTCAACTGGCGTTGAAGCTCCAGCACCCGGTCGCGGAGCGGCATCGCATCGGAAAAATCCATATCGAGCGCGACAAGGGACATGTGCCGAGACTCGGCAGCGCCATCCGGGAGCTGGCGGACAGGCGTCATTCGTTGGACATGCAAGGTGAATTGCGGGCTTTCCGCCCACCTGGCGACCACCTCGCAGGTGACGGCCAGCAAAAGCGCGCCGGGCGTGATATCATTCTCGGCACAGATATCCGTCATCGCCGCCGTAGCGCCGCCCCCGATCCGGTGGGAGAGCCGCCGGTAGCGGCCAGGATTCGCGGACGCATGCTTCAGCCACGGCAATTGCGGCGCTCCCGGATAGATTTGGGCGATGGTGCTGCTCGGATCAGTCATTGGAAAACCTCCGTTATCATCCGGTGGCATGGTTTTGTCAGGACCACGCAAGCAGCCGGCTCGCGATAGTGGTGACCGATGGCCGGGTCATGATCGAGTAGTGATCGGCATCGAGCGGGATCACCTCCAGTCGGCGGGCAAACGGCTGCCATTCTTGCTGCACCCGTTCGGCGTCGGGCCGGGTGTTCGCACAAAACAGGATCAGATCGCCGTCATACGATTGGACAGTATGGTGATCGAGCGCCGATGTACCTGCCGAAAACACCCGGAAGACGGCGGCCAGCACGTCCCGCCCGACCGGGGTGCCGTGCTCTTCCATATGCCTGCTCAACCAGGTGAACCAATGTGCCTGCGGACCATCGGCAATGTCGTCAAAGCCGGTGGGTAGAGGCAAGCGGCTCATCGCGGCCAGATCGGAGGCGAAGCGGACGAAATGCGCCTTCTTATCCGAAGGCATGCTGTCGGCGGCCGGCCTCAGAACCGCGCTGTCGATCATTGCCACGAGCGCGGGCGCCTCGCCTGCCGCAGCCAGCCGCCGCGCCATTTCCTGAACCACGAGGCCCCCGAGCGACCAGCCAACCAGCCGGTATGGTCCCGAAAGGCCAAAGGCCCGGAGTTCCGCAATATAGCGCTCGGCCATCGCCGGGATCGATTCGAGCGGTGCCCCGTCATGAGCGGCAAGACCGGGCGCGCGAATGCCGTAGACCGCGGCGCCAGAACCCATATGGCGGGCCAACTCGGTGTAGCACGTGACATTTCCGCCGATAGGATGCACGCAGACGAGCGATGCATCCGCGCGGCCAGCACTGATCCGCACTACCAGTCCGTCATCGTCGGGCGGGGATTGCGATGCAAGCAGTTCCGCCAACTCCGCGATGGTGGGATGGCTGACGAGTGCAGCAAAGGGCAAGGGACGCCCGAAATGCCCTTCGAGCCGGGCCGTCAGCCGCATTCCCGCGAAGGACGTGCCGCCCAGCGCAAAGAAGTTGTCTCGCCGGCCTATCCGCTCGCTGTCGAGGACATCGCTCCATATCCCTGCAAGCGCCTCTTCCAGCGGTCCCTTTGGAGGCTCGAAGACTACAGGGGCGTTGTCGGGCCGATGGCTGAATTCGGGCTTCGGGAGCAGCGCGCGAGCGACCTTACCGTTGCCGGAGAGAGGGAGCGCTTTGAGGGTGACGAAAGAGGTCGGCACCATATAAGCCGGCAGGGCCGCGCCGATCTGGCGCCGTAACTGATCGTGAGCGGGCGGCGCGTTGATGTCGCGCGGCACGACATAGCCCACCAAATGCAGAGTGCCGGCCTGGTCCGCGACCGCAGTGACCAGCGTTTCCTTGACATCGGGCCGACGCAAAATCACCGACTCGATTTCTGCGCATTCGATCCGATAGCCCTGGATCTTGACCTGTGAATCAGAACGGCCGAGGAATTCGATTTCGCCAGATGGAAGATAGCGTCCCCTGTCGCCGGTCCGATAGAGTCTCGCGCCGGTTCGCGGATGAATGATGAAACTCGCCGCCGTCCTGGCTTCATCGTTCAGGTAGCCGATGGCCAGACCGTCGCCACCGATATGGATATCGCCTGCAACCCAGGTCGGACGGTTCGCCAATGTCGCGTCGAGTACCTGAATCGTTTGATGCCGCATGGCGCGACCATAGGGAATACTGCGCCATTCGGGGCTGATCTCCCCGATGCGATAGAGGTTTGACCAGATCGAGGCCTCGGTGGCACCACCAAGGCTATAGACCATGGCTTCGGGCGTAAGCGCCCGGATTCTGTCGGGCAGGGACAGTGGAATCCAGTCACCACTGAGCATAACGAGCCTCAACGACGCCATTGCCACCCTGTCCGCACCCTCGACGGCAAGCTGCATCAGCGCCGGCACCGAATTCCAGATCGTGACCCGATGTGCCGCGACGAGGCTACGCCAATGATGGACGTCCCTGATATGGTCCGGCTCTGGCAGGACGAGAGCGGCGCCGGCGGCCAATGTGCCGAATATGTCATAGACGGAGAGATCGAAGCTGAGCGAGGACAACGCAAGCAGCCGGTCGTCGGCGCTGACCGTGAAGCGGTCGTTGATGTCGGCGATGGTGTTGGCGGCGCCGCGATGGTCGATCATCACGCCCTTCGGCACCCCGGTCGAGCCCGAGGTGAAGATCACGTAGGCCAGGTCCGACAGACTGAGATCCTGCGGCAGATCGGGCCTCGCTTCGCCGTCGGTGCTTTCGAGATCGATCTGGATGGGCCGGACGGTCCCCGGCAGGGCCGGACCCGGTATCGACCCGGCCTGGGTCAGGACCAGGCCGACGCCGCTTTCGGCCAGGAGTACATTCATCCGCTCCTGCGGCAATTCTGGATCGACCGGAACATAGGCAGCGCCGGCATAAAGCACGCCCAGCGCCGCGGCCACCTGCTCCCAGCCCTTGCGCATGAGGATCCCGATCAGCGCGCCACGCGGCAGTTCCTGCTCCAGGATCAGGCCGGCCACGGTATGGGCGCGGCGGCGTAATTCGCCATAGCTCATGGCCGTCTCGCCGATGATCAGCGCGACGGCGTCCGGTGTTTCCCGCGCCCGATGCTCGAATGCGGCCTCAAGCCGCTGCAATCCTGCAGCGTGACGGATCGACGGCGGCGGGTCGGCCCGGTTCGTGTCGAGATCGGTCGTATGCCAGAGCGCCTCATCGCGCACCAGCCGCACCATCAGATCGTGATGCGCTGCCGCCATATCCTCGACCAGGCCTGTGGGAAATACCTGCTCGACAAAGTCCCAACTGAAAACAGCATCGCCATCCTGGCCGAAATGCACCTGATGATCGAGGTGAACTTGCGGCACCTCCAGTCGGGCGGTTGCATGATCGAGGCAAAGCGGAACATCGTTCAATCCAGCGGAGGCCGGGGGCGCGCTGACGGTGGTGAAGGTTACGGGAATACCGACAAGGGAATTGCCGCCATTACGTTGCCGAATGGCGCGCATCACCTCGATGCCGCTGAAATCGGCGTTGTCGGCGTCATTCCAGAAGCGGTCCTGGATCGCGCGGGCTCTTTCGAGGAACGTCTTCTCTTCGGCGGCATCGATCTCAAGCAGGATCGTCGTGCCGAAATTGCCCAGGACATTGCCCGCCTCCGGCAAATGCCGGATGCGCCCGGAATACAGCACCGAAATGACAAAGCGACTGGTGCCGCTGTAGCGCGCTAGAATTTCGCAATAGGCCGCGCAGGCGAGGATATTGGGGGTGAGTCCGGCCTGGGCGCAGAAAGCCGTGATCCGACTCCAGTCACCCGCGTTCAGCCGCGCGCTGACATGCTTGAACCGCGGGCGCTCGCCGATCACCCGGCGAGGAGTCGTCGGCAGCGTCGGCGCAGCCGGAAAATCGTCGAGCCGAGCCCGCCAGTAATCCCGACTCCGACGCCAGCGGTCGGACCGCCGTGCATTCGAAAGCGTTTCGACATAGTCGGCGAACCGCATCCCGATATCAGGCAATGCCGCTTGCGGATCCTCGCTGAGCGCCAGCAGTTCGCGCAGGAACAGATGAAGCTCCATCCATCGAGAAGCCAGAGGGCAAAGCGAAGATGGAGCCGTGAGCCGGCATCGCCACGGCTGATCCGGCAATCGAATTGCGGCCAGACCTCTCCCGGCAAATTCTTCGATTGCATTTCCTCGCGCAGATCGGTCAGGCCAGCTTCATGAGCGTTCGACGACAGACCGCGCAGGTCGCGGCATTCGACGTGGTACTCCGGCACCTGCTCAAGGATCCTCTGGTCGCCGGAGGAAAGTAGCACTGCCCGCAACATGGCGTGCCGCCGCACAAGAAGGTTGAGTGCGTCAGATACGCCGCCCGCCATTCGGTCGGGCAGTTCCACCTCGACGTAGTAGCGGGCCGGAATGCTCAGTTCCAGCGCGGGGTCCTGGCCGACCCAGTACGCCTGCTGGATGTCTGTGAGCGCGAAGGTGTCGGGCCTGCCTGCGGGTTCCACGTCGCCGTCTCGACGGAGTTGGTCCATGAAGTGTCACCCCGTCAGGTCATTTGATCTGTGTCGAAGAACTCGATGACCGAGCTGCCGCCGAACACGAAAAAGGGGAAATATTCGGCGATCACGTAATCCGCGCCGCGGCCGATAGTAAACGGCGCGAGATGGGCGGCCGTTTGCGCATAAAGCATCAGTGGCACCCCATTGCCGCGGCACAGGTTCGAGATGTCCTGGAACGTGCCGTTAGCAAGCGTCATTCCGGTGGCCAACACGAGATCGAACGTGCCTATTTCCCCGGAGATGTCGTCAGGATGAATGAACTGGAGGCGGTCCGATTGATCCTGCTCGACCCTGGCGTCTGTCTGGGCCTGGGCATCGAGATCTGTCACCGTAACGCTGATACCGTGACTCGCGAGATCCCTGGCGATCGCCTTGACCAACCCGATCATCAGCACGCGTTTGTTCCTGGCATCACCCAGCTTGGCGACGACGTTTCTACTGTAGAATGCCGGCCGCTGTTCCGATTTGACCCGCACCTCGCCTTCGAGAATGATGCGGTCCGAGGCTTTCTTCGGGAATTTCGCAAACAGAGCGTCCATGACAGCGATCTGAGAGGACCTGTCGAACGTGTGCAGATGGTCCAAGGCGTTCCTGCCGACAAGATCCTCACCGCAGAATGTGCTTCCTCTCTCGGCATAGGCGCAGCCCTGGCCGAAGATGTAGGCCATTCTGATGTCGTACTGGAAGCGTCGCTCCGTCACCTCGGGCTGAACTGTCAGATCGATCGTCGACATCTGCCGGAGGATCGGCGCCTCCGCGAGGTTGCTCCTGGCATAGTCGATCAAATCGACAAGATATCGTGGCAGTGTCGAGTTCATGGTCGCCTCCTAGCTCGCTTGAATTTCGATCTGAATGGTTGCAAGGGCGCGGTCGCAGTTGGCCATGGCTTCTTCGGGCGTATCGCCGACGCAGATGACATGTCCGGGCCGATCGAATGAATCGCGTATCGGCGCAACCTCGTCCCCGGCGATGATCCCAATCTGCAGGTCGGCAACCCGGGGCTGCCAGCGGGCCGCATATTGTCCTGCGATGCGTTTGACCCTGCCCGGTCGCGGGAGGAGGAATTTTATCGCAGCCGCTCTTTGCGATATCGGCGGGGCCGGAAGGGGTGCCGCAAGGCCTAGAGGCCATTTCAGGACATATTCCAGAATGTCGAGCTCGTGCGAAAGCAGCAGTAGATTGATGATGCAATCGCCGCCGACCCGGTTATGCGTTTCGATGATCCGCGGGCCTCTATCGGTGAGCTTTATTTCGGTGTGCGACGGCCCGTCCCGAAAGCCCAGCGCATCGAGGCAGGCGGCAATATACTCGCAGACGCGTTGCCGGTCGGCTGTGGGCAGGGGCGCTGGCATTACATGCCCCGCCTCGACCAGGGGGTTTTCCGCGGCAATGCCCGCCAATAGCTTCTGGGTGATGGCAATCACCACGTGGCGGCCAGAAAATGAAAATGCCTCGACCGAGTATTCTGGGCCGGTGAGGAAGGGCTCTGCGATTGCTTCACCGCCCATGCCGCTGAGGTCGAGCATCCCGGCCTCCTCTCTCGTCTCGATCTTGGTGACGCCCTGGCTGGCCTGCCCGTTGACCGGCTTGACGATCACCGGTGCGCCGTTACACTTGAGATAGTCGATGATGTCTGAATTGCTGCGGACGAATATCGCTTCCAGATCGTCCACACCGGCCGCGTTCAATCTCTGCCGCATCAGATACTTGTCGCGAGTACCTTCGACGACGTGCCGGGCTTCATCAGAAAGACCGAGAAACCCGGCGATCTCGGCAGCAGGTTGGAGACCGGGCTCGGTCAGGCTGACAACACTGTGAAACGGATCGGCCGCATGGAGAGGTGCGATCAAGCGGCGTAACGCGGCTTGATCCTCGTAATCCATGATCAGGGCTTCCGGCACAGCCTTCAGCAGGTCGGGCTTCAGCCGCTTTGGCGTTTCGACAAGCAGGAAATTCATGTCGTTGGCGAGGGCGGTGTCGCACATTTCCCTGCCGGCCCCAATCAGGAGCGTTCGCCGACCATTCATTGCCCATACTCCGCTTCATCGTTGTGCATCGGCCTGGTCTTCACGACGAGCCAAAGCACAGCCGAGGCCGCTACGATTGCGATCGCGGCAACAGCAAACATCTGCCACACCGCAAAACTGTTTCCGGAAGCCTGATAGCGTTCTTGAGCCACCGCACCCAAGGAACTGCCGGCAAAGGCACCGATTCCGGCAGATAGGCCCAAGAGCCCGAAGCAGGTTCCGGTATAGCGACGGGACAGAGCCGACGTCTCCAGATCAAGGCGAAGCGTCAGCAGCACCTCGGCCAAGCTGAGAACGGCGACCGCCGCAAACAGTAGTACGGGGATCGTTCCTGCCAGGCTCAACAGCGCATAGGCCATGCCGATGATCGCAAACCCGCCCGTGAAAATTCGTATGCGCGGGCTTTGCCTGATCCACGAGACCATTGGTGGCTGCGCCAGAACGACTACCAGTGCGTTGATGACGAACACGGCCGAGGCACCCATCCCACCGAACAGTTCGAAGGCTCCGACCGGAACCAGAACCTCAAGCTGGATGTAGAAGGCGAAGAAAAACATCATATTGACGCAAAGCACCACCACCGTCGGCTGCTTGACTAGGCGGAGAACCTGCGAGAAACGGAACTCGTTGGCCCCGGACCGGACGGGAATTTCAAGCCGCAGGTTCATCATTGCGAGCGCCAGGAAGAGTCCCGCAATGGCAAGGAACAGCATGTTGGGCGAGAGGGCGAAGACGAGTGAGCCGGCAAGTGGGCCGAGCGCTACGCCGGCATTGTTGCAGATATTGCGCGCCGAAAGGATTGCGGCTCGGCTCCTGTCGTCCGACAGATTGATCAGCGCGGTCTTCGCTGCCGGCAGGTAGAGTGCGCTACCCGAGCCGAGCAGCGCTCCGCCCGCCAGGAGTGGCCAGAAACCATCGGCAAGCGCAAGCAGGACATAGGCCGGAATGCGCAGCAGCAGCCCCGTATTCATCACCACCCGAAGGCCGAAACGATCGGCCGCAACCCCCCCGATCAAGGCCCCGCCATGCTGGAGCCAGACGGTGGTTCCAAAAATGATCGCTGCATCGGTGAGACTCAATGCTGTCTCGCGGACGAGATAGATCGTGAAGAACGGCAGCGCCATGAAGATGCCGAAGCTGGCAAGGAAATTCGTTGCCAGAATTGTCCGCACGCCATTTCTCAATGGGCCGAGAAGGACAAGCTCACCGAGGTATGTTTTCAACAGGGTAGGAATGACATGCCTCCACCGGGCGGGAATTGCGGTACGGCAGTTCAGCCTGCCGGCGACGCCATGGCGATGGAAAGCGCGTTGCCTGCCGCCATGACGTTCATGATTGCCTGCGCACTTGTCGTACCCGCGGCATGAAGCGTACCGATGCAGCCGCGATCGTCGTGAGGGAATTGAACATCGGCGCCCTCAGAAATGATCTCCAGATACTCCGGGCGACCAGGGAAGTGCTTGACCCGATCCCGACCTTCCACTGCAATCAGACGCCCAGCACCCGGCGGATAGACCAGCTTGACCGCGTAACGGTCTTCGGCGTTGAGAGGCACATCCAAGAGCTGTGGCCGCTGTCCGAGCGCAATTTCCAGGAAGGCTGCATAGACATTCGTCCGGTAGCTCCGGCAGACCAGTTCCCCCAACAGCGATCCGCCAAGTCGGGTGTTGATTTCCACGACCTCAAGTCCGTCAGGGGTCATCATGAATTCAGTATGTGCCAGACCGGTTTCATAGCCGACTGCATCAAGGACGCGCTTTATCCACTGCGATATCTCCTCGAACTCCTTCGGATTCGTGTCCAAAGGTGTGATGACCGCCTCTTCCGTGAATCTCGGCTCCGGGCTCATAAGTCGGCCCGAAAGGGCGAACATCCGCATTTCTCCCCGGTAGGAGACGGTTTCCGCGCTGTGGAGCGTACCTCGAAAATAGGGCTCCATCGTCAGATGGGCGACGTGAAGCCGGTCGAACGCCTCATCCAGTACCTGCTCCAGCGCGGCGACGCTCTCTATCAGCCAAACATTCCTGCTACCGGTTCCCGACCGCTCCTTCACGATCATCGGGCCGGACAAATGTCCTGCTAGCGCCCGCCTGTCCGTATCACGATCGATCATCACCGCCCGCCCGCGTGATAGCCCCGCATCGTTGAGAAGATTCCTCAGAACGGTCTTGTCCCTGCACTTGCGTACGGCGTCTGCGCTCTGGCTCGGAAAGCTGAATTCTTCCGCCATTTTCAGCGAAAGGTTGGTCCAGTAGTCTGTCGGATTAATTAGCCCAACCGCACCCAACTCGACGATCTTCTGACGCACCGCAGTCTCATCAGTGGTATCCATATCGATGATCTGCAGTCGACTCGAACTGACGGTCCGCAACTCATGCAGAAAGCGGCCCCGCTCCTTCGTCAGGAGCACCAGATTTACGTCGAGATCCTCCGCTGCCTGGGTCATCCTTCCCAAGCCGAAGTTCAGTGCCTCTAGTATTACTACGGCTTTCTTCACACAAATTCCTCCAATACCGACCCACACGGTTCGTCAGCAGCACGATTAAATTGAATTAATTATGCATTTCTCTAATAATTATAGAATTATTATTGCTAACTCCGGCTATCGATAATCGCAATACAATTGCATAATTGCCAATAAACCCAATTAAGGCCTTTTTCTATAAGGAAAAAATTTCACACAGCATGTTACCCGCAATTTAATTTCTACCATTGCTCCAACTCGGGCAAATCTCCCTCTTAAAATATGTATTGTCAATACATATTTTAAGAGGGAGATTTTTCGGCAACTCTGTGGTGCCGGAGTGGCTGAGGATGTGTGGCTTGCGGAACAGGATTCCTCTATAGTCCGTTCCTGTCGAGGCCTCTTTAGGCTACGACGGCGATGCCTCGTGCAATCAAACGCGCCAATTTCAGATCGTGGCGCATCTCCACCAGGTCAAGAGAGAATGCAACTAACAACATTCACCGATTACGCCTTGCGGGTGCTGATGTTCGCCGGATCGGCCGGTGAGAAACTCGTCACCGTTGAGGAGGTCTCACGCGTTTACGGAGTTTCCCGCGCACACCTAGTAAAGGTCGTCCATCTTTTGACCAAAGAGGGATACCTGAAGGGATTTCGTGGGCGATCAGGCGGATTCACGCTCGCAAAACCCCCCGAAGAGATACGGCTTGGGGCGATCGTTCGCTTAACCGAACCGGATTTCAATATGGTTGAGTGCTTTTCAACCGGGAATAAATGCATGATCATTCGTAGCTGTCTTATTCCGAATGCCATCAACGAAGCCTTGACGTCCTTCATTGCTACACTGAACCGTTACTCCCTCGCGGACATTATGCTGTCGGAATACAACTTCATGTATCCAGACCCGCCAACGGAGGGTACCAGAGGTCCCATCTTCGGAGCCACAGGCGTGTCTCGCTCCCCCAAATAGGCTGTCGGTCGCCTCACCTACTGTGCTTGTGCAAACAGACGGCGTCCTTTAACATGATTGAATTACTCATGTTACTGGCGGACACCGGATGCTCGTCAACGCTGTCCGGTGGAGGTGATCATGTGCGAGTCTGCCGAGAGCCTGGGTCAGGGCGCTGCCGACGGAAAACGCCCGATGGCCCATAATTCCGATCCCTATCGGCAGGAAGTATCACCGGCTATCCCAGCCGGGGGTGTTTACCATGGCGCGCCGAGTTCCGTTCTCCACGCAGGCGAGCACGCCTTGCGGTCACTAGAAAGCCGCCGTTCCGTCGGGCAAGGCTTTCTTAGTGAGCCCGGGCCACGCAGGGAGGAACTCTTCCGCATTCTGTCCATTGCAACGTGCGTCCCCGATCACGGTAACCTTGAGCCGTGGCGCCTGATAGTATTCTCCGACGATACCCGAATTGCAGTCGGTGAGCGGTTATCTGCCGCATATCGTCATGAGAACAATTTCATGGAACTGCACCGGCTTGAGAAATTTGCCAACTCTGTGTGTCAAGCGTTCTCCTGCACACCATTGACTGTGCTCGTGATTAGCAGTCCCTCGCTTATGACCAATATCCCTATATCTGAACAGGAGGCCTCAGCGGCCGCCGTGTGTATGAACATGCTCAATGCAGTTCACGCCTACGGGTTCGGCGCAAAGTGGGTAACAGGGTGGGCGGCCAGCAGCACGAGTGCAGCAGCAGTCTATGGGCTCAACACCCATGAGCGCGTAGTCGGTATCATCCACATCGGCACTTCAACGGAGTGTCCCAAGGAACGGAAACGACCTGACCTTAACCGAATTGTTCGTTACAATCTGATTGAAGAAGAACCAAATTTGACCTGAGTTCCTAAACACCTTCAAGGATAAGCCGGGCATGTCTACCGGGATAGGAGCAGTCCAAAATTTTGTAGAGTCTGTCAAATGGGGGAGACGGGCAATTTGAAGTCTCCTAGGCTCACGGAAGAACAGATCAACCGGCACAATGCGATCCAGAAGGGCGTGGCCTCAAAAAATGGTGACGCTCGATGTGAAGCAGAATGCCGTGGCTCATGTCTGTTTGGTTAACGTCACTTCGCAAGCCACCTACAATCCAATCCCTCGTGTCCTGCCAAGCTTCCAGGACACCGAGCCTCCCTGCACGACGCCCATGACCTCACGGCCAAGCTGGCGGTCTATGACCGGCCGCCATGGGACAAGCGTGAACTCGTGAGACTTCTCGACCAGGGCGAACTTGCCGCTCGATAGCTGGACGGTGCCGGTGAACTTGCCGCTGACGGTTTCGCCGTCCGCCGCCGCCCGGAACGGCAGGCCCTTGCTCGCCGCCAGCTCCGCACTGGCGTGGGCAGTTTCGCGCTCGCGTAGCGTGGCGAGAAGATTGCGCCGATAGAAGATACGGCCATCCCGGTTGCGGGTGGCGTCTCCCCGCTCGACGTGATGTTTCCGGCGGCGGTCCATGGCGTCGCGGACCTCCTGGCCGAAACCGGCGGAACCGAGATCCGATGCGTATGGAGAAAGCAGCGTGCGGTCCAGCCAGGTCGCGCCGTCTGCGCCGATCTGCCTTTCCAGATCGAAAGAGGACAGGACACGGATGCTGGCCTGCCGGTTTCGGCCGGCGTCGTAGGCGGCGGCGCGGCTCTCGAAATCCTCGGGGATGCGCCATTGGCCAGCGTCGATCCGCTCGACGATCCCGGCACGGCGCAACGCCTCCAGCCGGCGCACATGGGCATCGACGTATCCCTCGTAGTCGCCACCGGGAACGCGCCCCTCGAACTTTGCCTGCTCCAGATGGCGGCTCGGCCGATAGACGCCATCCTCTGCGATTGCCGCAATGGTCCGGTCGGACGGGCGCTGCGTCGTCTCGGCCGGGCCGATCTCGATGACGCTGCCGATCCGCGCATCCTCGACGCGGGCCGGGTCGATGCCCGAAAGATGATGGGTGCGGCCGTCGATCCCGTCCACCACGACGGTCAGGTTCTCGCCCATCTCGTCGGACAGGTATTTGTCCACGACGCGGCCGACGATAGGAGCTTCGGGCGGCCGGTCATGAATCTGGAAGGTCATGGGGTCGCGCTCAAGGCCGTCCGCCTTCAGCGCCTTGTGCATGGTGCGGATGATGTCGCCGCGTTCGCCCAGCTCGCGCAGCGCCGGCTCCATCCGCTCGCTCAACTCCCAGACGCCCGGCGCGTGGGGTGTGGCGAGGCCCATCTTTTCCAGCTTGGCGAGGCGACGGAGACGCAGGGCGCGGTTGAACTGGCGCTTGTGGTCGGAAGGCTCATGGCGCAGGTCGAGGAAGCGGCCATCCGCCTCGTCGGCCATCGCCCGGTCGATGCGGGTGAACCGATCTTGATCTATCTCGGCAGACAGCTTGCGGGCCTGCTCGATCTCGGTGACGGGGCCGAGCTCCAGCGTGGTCAGTTCGGTCGCGCGATCGCGGATGCCGTTGGCGAGATAGTCGCCGTTGATGACAAGGTTCTCGCCCAGGTCGTCCTTGCCGCGCACGATGACGTGGACGTGGGGATGGCCGGTGTTGTGGTGATTGACGGCGACCCAATCGAGCCGGGTGCCAAGGTCGGCTTCGATCCGGCTCATGAGGTCGCGGGTATGTGCGGTGAGGTCGGTCAGGTCCGTCCCATCCTCGGCGGAAATGATGAAACGGAACTGGCGTTCATCCTCCTTGCCGCGATCAAGGAAGGCTTGCGGCTCGGCGCGATCCTCAGTGGCGGAATAGAGCTGACCGCGCTCGCTGTCGCGAGAGGTTCCGTCGCGCTGGATATAGCGCAGATGCGCGGCCCCTTTGCCGTTCCTGCCCGCGTTCTGAACGTAGCGGGTCTTCACGACGACACGGCGCATGCCGGGCGCGCTGTGACGCCAGCCGCCCGACAGGGTGCGGG